>JBGPGA010000006.1:0-38887 GCA_041483635.1 Thermoplasmata archaeon | reverse complement strand
GCCCTACCATCTGAAGAACGGGACCTGGGACGACAAGCGGGAGGCGCTCGGCGACACGGTCGTCGACACGCTGGCCCAGTTCGCGCCGAACCTCCCGAAGGCGATCGTGGGCTGCCAGGTCCTCACGCCCCTGGACCTCGAGCGGATGATCGGCCTCACGGGGGGGAACATCTTCCACGGCGAACTCACGCCGAACCAGCTGTTCTTCCTGCGGCCCGTTGCCGGCTGGGCCCAGTACCGCACGCCGATCCGGGGGCTGTACCTCTGCGGCTCGGGGGCCCACCCGGGCGGCGGGGTCATGGGCGCCCCCGGGTACAATGCGGCGCGGGAGATGCTCGACGACTGGTCCATGTGGAGGGTGTGACCTTGACGGGCGAGTACGACACGGTGGTCGTCGGCGCAGGCCACAACGGGCTCGTCGCCGCGGCCTACCTCGCCCGCGCGGGCCACCGCGTCCTCGTCCTCGAGCGCCGACCTGTCGTGGGTGGGGCAGCGACGACGGAGGAGTTCCACCCCGGATTCCGCGGCTTCCCCGGGGCGAGCCTCTGCGGGAACCTCCGACCCGAGGTCGTCCAGGAACTCGGCCTCGCTCAGCGGGGACTGCAGCTCTTACCGCTCGACCCGGAGGTCGTCGCGCTCGGAAAGGACGGGAAGCCGCTGCGGCTGTGGCGGGACCCGGCCCGCGCGGCCCAGGAGATCGCCGCCTTCTCCCAGCACGACGCCGCGGCCTACCCCGCGTTCCACTCCCTCATGGTGACGATCGCCAGGGTCGTCGACCCGCTCCTCATGGCCGCTCCCCCGGAGGTGTCGGACTGGAAGTGGCTGGACCAGCTCAACCTCCTGCGGCGCGGGCTCAAGCTGCGCCGCTCCGGACCCGACGTGATGTACCAGGCCATCCGGATGGTGCCCATGAGCCTCCGGGCCGTGCTCGGCGAGTGGTTCGAGGGCGAACGGCTCAAGGCCTGCCTCGCCGTCGACGCGCTGACGGGCACGTTCCGCGGACCGTACTCCCCCGAAACGGCGTTCGGCCTCCTGCACCACTACGCGCCCGCGGTCCACGGGGCGGGATGGAGCCTCGTCCGCGGCGGGATGGGGACCCTCACCCGCATCCTGGCGACGGCGGCACAGGAATCGGGCGTCGCGATCCGGACGGACGCGGACGTGCGGCAGATTCTCACGAAGGACGGCCGCGCGACGGGCGTGCATCTGACCTCGGGGGAGATCATCCTCGCACGGACCGTCCTCTCGAACGCCGATCCGAAGCGGACGTTCCTCCGGCTCGTCGATCCGACCGAACTGCCCCGGGATTTCCTCGATCATATCCGTCACTTCCAGACGGAGGGCGTCGTCTCGAAGGTGAACCTCGCACTCGATGGCGCGCCGCAGATCCCCGGGGCGGACGGAGGGATTGCTCCGCACATCCGCATCGCTCCCTCCCTCGAGTACATCGAGCGCGCATACGACGACGCAAAGTACGGGGCGCCTTCCGAGGATCCGTTCTTGGACGTTGTCATACCCTCGCTCGCCGACCCGGACCTCGCTCCCCAGGGAAAGCACGTCATGTCGGTCACGGTGCAATACACGCCGTACCACCGCAGGAAAGGGGACTGGGAGACGGAACGTGAGGAGCTCGGGGAGGCGGTCATCGACTGTCTGGACGAGCACCTCCCGGGGCTGCGGGGACTCGTCCTGGGGCGGGAGGTCTTGACGCCGGTCGACCTGGAGAGCCGATTCGGGCTCACGGACGGCCACATCTACCATGGCGAGATGACCCTCAATCAGCAGCTCGTCCTGCGTCCCGCACCGGGCTGGAGCCAGTACCGGACGCCCATCGCGGGCCTCTACCTCTGCGGGTCGGGCGCGCACCCGGGGGGCGGGATCACCGGGGCTCCGGGGCACAACGCGGCCCGCGCGGTCCTCGCGGATCGCGGGCGCCGGACTCGGTGAACGCCACCGGTTCATCCCGGGTACGAGGTTTGCACGAATCCGGAGAACATGGCCGCGAACGAGATCCTGCCCAACCTGTACCTGGGCGACGGAAAGGACCTGGCCGAGTTCAGAGGGTCCGTCGTGTACGTCCGCGAGGACATTCCATTGAAGTCGCGTCCGGACGCAACGTGGATTTCGTTCCACCGAGACGGCAAGGCTGACACCACGAAGCTCGACGCGGCCGCGGCAGCGATCGAGGAGCTGCTCGAGAAAGGGGACCGGGTCTTCGTGCACTGCGGTGCGGGGACGAAGCGTTCCCCGCTGGCCGTTGCGTGGTACTTGCATCGATACAATGGGATGACGATCGACGAGGCCTACGATTTCATCCAAGCGCGGCGGCCCGTGGTCCTGCGGATGACGGAGTGGCTCGGCTGGGGACCGTCTCAGAATCGCAGCTGGCGCAGCAAGTCGTTCATCGCGCTGCCGAGCTCCCGGGATCGCAGGAACCGCGGCTCGACGAACTCAAGGCGCTGCCACCACGCGGGCACGATCCTCGGCGCCACGCCCTGTACCTCGTACACGAAGCAGAGGTCGTAGTGACGGTGGCCCGGATACCACGTGCTCGGATCGTAGAACGAATAGATCGCCGGCGGATCGAGCTTCTTCGCCCCGATCCGGAGCTGGTCCCGCATGACCCGCCGGGCCGCGTCCGCGGGATGCTCGCCCTCGTACAGGAATGCGGCGGGCAGGCGCCATGAGGTGAACTCCGCCTCCTGGTCCCGCGGGCTGTACGCGTTGATGTTCGGCTGCCACTGGGTCCGCCACCGGCGTTGGTCCCGGGGGATCCCCGCGAGGATCTTCCTCCCCTTGCGGACGAGCACGAACGAGGAGGCACAGAAACCCGCCTCGGGCATCCCGTAGCGGGGGGCGGGTCCGTAGCGGACGAACTTGGCCACGTTCCGGGCCAAGCTTCCGTTCTACTTCAATCGTGAGATTTCAGGCATAGACGAACGGGAAATTTAGGGCATCCGCAAGGTCCCGCGAGAGCGAACCGACGTACTCCCGGACCAGGTCTCCCAGACGGTATTTCCCGAGGGCGGAGACGAGCATCCGGATCTCCGTCTCCGTGGCCGCCTAGGGGGAGAAGACGCCCGCGACCTTGGGGTACGGCCTCGCTTCCCATACGGCCTTGAGGCCGCAGATGTACCGGGTAAGCCGCTCGACCCCGATCCCGAAGCCCGAGGAGGACGGGATGCCCTCGCGCAGCATGTCCAGGTACCACTCATACTTGGACGGGTTCTCCCCGGTCTCCCGGAGTCGGGTGATGACCTTCGCGTACTCGTGCTCACGCTCCGCCCCCGAGATCGCCTCGCCGTATCCCTCAGGGTAGATCAGGTCGAAATCCCGCAAGATTCCCGGTCGATCCGGGTCCTCGCGGTCGTAGAAGCCCCGGGATCCGCGCGGGTAATCGAAGATGAAGAAGGGCTCGTGGAACTGGGAGGAAAGGAACTCTTCGTGGTCCCACGGGATCTCGACGCCGTACGGGACCTCGCGGCCGTGCTCCGCGAGGAGGGTCCGCGCCTCATCATACGAGAGACGGAGGAACGGCGTGTGGACCCCGTTGAGGGTTCGCGGGAACCCCGCGAGGTCCTCGGCCAGGCGGGTCTTCGCGTATTCGTGCACGTACGCGACGAGGGCCTCTGCGCGTCGCATCGCGTCGTGGTACGTCGCCCCCGCCTCCTCGACGTCCACCTGGACGAACTCCACGAGATGCCGTCCCGTCGCGGCCGTCTCGAGGGGCTCCAGGCGAATGTTCGGAGAGAAGAAGTAGATGCGCCCCAGGGATGCGGCCATCATCTGCTTGTACAGGATCGCGCTCGACATGACCTTGTACTCGCGGCCGTAGAAGTTGATCGTCGCCTGCTTCGCCCCGCGGATGCCAGGGTCCGTCACGGGACCGATGATCGGCGGGAGGAGCTCCGTGAAGCCCTGGCCGTTGAGGTACTCCCGGATCGCAATCCCGAGGGCGGCCTGGACCCGGAGGACCCGCTGCGTACGGGCGTCCCGGACGAGGCGGTAGGAGGACCGCAGCTGGTCTGTTGGGAGAGAGGGCCCGTCACGCGGCATAGAGGAAGGCAAAGAAGCATGGTGGTTATTAACTCTTTTTATGTAATAGTAGACTAATGATGGTTACATGCTTCTGCTTTGGCTATATTATTGACGATTCGACAATCACGTTTCGGAAGGCTGAAAATGGGCAAGGGTTCAAGAATCGCCGATCTCTCCAAAAGGCAGAGACCATGGCCGATATCCTCCCGGCGGGCGCGAAGGCACCCGATTTCAAAGGCCTCGACCAGGACGGGAAGCCCGTCCACCTGAGCGACTATGCCGGCCGCCCGATCGTCCTGTACTTCTATCCCGCAGACATGACGACGGGGTGCACGATGGAAGCGTGCGCGTTCCGCGACGAACAGGACAAGTTCCAAGCGCTCGGCGCGGTCGTCCTGGGGGTCAGCACCCAAGATGGCGCATCCCACCGCGAGTTCCGCGAGAGGCACCACCTGAACTTCCCGCTCGTCGCCGACCCCGGGAAGGAGATTTGCCGCGCGTACAATGCCCTCGGCCTGATGGGCATGGCGAAGCGGGTCACCTACGTGATCGGACCGGACGGGACGATCGTGGACTCGTTCAAATCCATCAACCCCAAACCCCATGTGGAACGAGCGCTTCGGGTGCTGGCCGAGAAGGGGTCCATCCATGCCGTCCAAGCTCCCGCTGCCACCGGTCCGCATTCCGCGTAAGGTCCCCATCCACTACGAGCGGTTCACGGACCGGTTCCACGGTTTCGAAGAGGTCGGTGCCGTCCAGGCGATCTTCGGCCCGCGCACGCGCCAGGTCCTCCGGTCGCTCCGGGTCGAGTACTTCTCGGTCCCCTGGGGGTACATGGGCGTGAGCGATGCGGATGGCCACCTGATCGTCTCGACGCACTATCTCAAGACGGGCAAGCCCCGCGACATCTACCTCGACGTCGTGCACGAGCTCGTCCACGTACGCCAGTTCGGGGAGGGCAAACCCCTCTTCCCCGACGGGATCGGGTACGCGGACACGCCGACCGAGATCGAGGCCTACAAACACTGCCTCGCCGAAGGCCGGAGGCTCGGGATGACCGAGCGGGAGCTGTTCGACTACCTCAAGGTCGAGTGGATGAACGAGAAGGAAATTCGCCGGCTCGCCCGCAACGTCGGCGTGAAGGCGCCGCGACGGAAGGCGCAGAAGAAGCGGAACCGCTGAGGCGCACGGACCGCCGCAAAGTACATGTCGGCCTCCCTGTCTTGGGGCCCCCTCCATGGCCGATGAGGGAGCGGTCCGGCTCCACGCTCGATATCCCGCGCGGATCCGCGTCGACGATGAGGTCGAGCTGCAGACCGTCACGGAGGGCGATGCCGTGGAGCTCTTCGCCCTCACGGACCGGAATCGGGAGTACCTGCGGCGGTGGCTCCCCTGGGTCGACGGCACCCGCAGCGTCGCGGACACACGGGCCTTCATCGAGCGCTCCCTCGAGCAGGTCCGCCGGGAGCAAGGGTTCCAGTGTTGCATCCGGTTCCGCGGGGAGCTCGTCGGCGTCATCGGCTTCGTCTACGTCGACGAGGCGAACGGCCGAGCCGAGATTGGGTATTGGATCAGCGAGGCGGTCCAGGGCCGCGGCATCATGACCCGGGCGGTCGGCGCCCTCGTGCGGTTCGCCTTTGAGTCGCTCGGCCTCAACCGCGTCGAGATCCGTGCGGACGTGGACAACCGGAGGAGCCGGGCCATCCCGGAACGGCTCGGATTCGTCCAGGAGGCCGTCCTCCGGGAGGGGGCCATCACAAGCGGCCGCTACATCGACCTCGCCATGTACGCCCTGCTTCGACGGTCGTGGAGGCCCCCGGCGGGGGAGGGTCCCGCGAAGCCTTTAGGAGGGGAAGGCGCGGTCCCGCCCCGCAAGGAGTGACACCATCCGCATCGTCCTGTTCGGAGCGGGCGCCATGGGGACTGTGGCGGCCCGCCATCTGGTGCGCCTGAAGGAGATCAACGACCTCATCCTGGCCGACATCGTGCCCCAGCGGGCCCGCGCCCTCGCCGCGATGCTCCGGAGCCTGAAGGCCCGGGCCGTTCCGGTGAAGAACCTCGAGGTAGGGGCCCTGGCCCACGTCCTGCAGGACGCGGACCTCGCGATCAACGCGGCCCACGCCAGCCTGGACCTCCCGCTCATGGAAGCGTGTCTCGACGCCGGGGCGGACTACATGGACCTGTCGTCGGAGCCGCAGCAGCAGCTCCCGTACGACGCGAAGTTCCGGAAGGCGGGCCTCACGGCGCTCCTGGGCGGCGGGGAGGACCCCGGGATCGGGAACGTCCTCGCCCGGCATGCGGCGGACGCGCTCGATTCCGTGGATGCCATCCGGATCCGCGACGGGGACACGGCCTCATCGCCCGACACGCCTCTCCCGGTCGTCTGGTCCCCGGAGACGTTCCTCGTCGAGGTGTTCAGCCCGGGACTCTACTTCGAGGACGGGAAGATCGTGCGGCTGCCGCCTTGGAGCGGGAAGGAGATCTACCCGTTCCCGGAGCCCGTCGGCCCGCAGCCCGTGTACCTCATGGACCACGAGGAGCCGGAGACCCTCGGGAAGTTCATCGGCAAGGGTCTGCGCTACGTCGACCTGAAGCTGGCGATCGACGATGCGACGTACGAGGTCCTCCAGACGATCCACCGCCTCGGGCTCCTCCGAGAGGAACCAGTCATCGTGGAGGGGAAGGCAGTCTCCCCCCGGAAGATGCTCATGAGCGTCGTCCGCCGGCCCGCCGACCTGGTCGGGAAGGTGACGGGGACCGCCATGATCGTGGTCGAGGCGGACGGCATCAAGGACGGACGTCGGGTGAACCACCGGCTCTACACCGGGATGCGGCACGAGGACGCGGCCCGGAGGCACAACGCGACGGCGACGGGATACCTCGTCGGCACGGGTGCGGCCGTGTTCGCGACCCAGTTCGCGCGCGGGCAGATCACCCAGACGGGCGTGATCTCGGCGGAGTGCCTCGAGCCCGCGGAGAGCTTGCGGCTCATGGGGCGCATGGGGCTCAAGGTCGTCCATGAGGTCCACGAGGCCCGCCCACTGAACTGACGCACAGGCCCATTAGGCGATGCCGCTTGCACCCGCTCATGCCCGAGGGCGCGACCAGGAGGCTCCTCGGCGAGTCTGCGGTGGCCACCGGCGCGGGGCGCGTAGTCCCGGTCTCAGCTGACCGAAGACCGTAGCCCGTGCAATCCCGCATCGTGTCAAGTTTTCTCAATCTTACAGCATATGCGATTGGTTGAGAGGCACGCGGCGTCGTATCTTCGGACGATAGCCATGGCGCCCAACCTCGAACCTCTGTTCTCAGAGCGCGCGAAGCTGCTCAAGGCGTCCGATGTCCGGGAACTCCTTAAGTACTCCCAGGACCCGACGATCATCAGCTTCGGCGGCGGGCTGCCCAGCCCGGACGCGTTCCCAATTGAGGACCTCAAGATCATTTTCGAGGAGCTCCTGAACGAGGACGACACGCCCGCCCTCCAGTACGGGCCCACGCCCGGGGACCCGCTCCTGAAGAAGGCCCTCGCGACGATGCTGAAGACCCGCGGGATCGCGGCGAGCTCGGAGCGGATCATCGTCACGCACGGGGCCCAGCAAGCCCTCGAACTCTTCGGCCGCGTCGTTCTGGACCCCGGCGACATCGCGATGGTCACCCAGCCGACCTACCTGGGGATCTTCACCGCGATCAGTGTATACCAGCCGGCGTACCACGGCGTGCCGACGGACGAGGAAGGCATCCTGACGGACGTCCTCGAGGAGGACCTCCAGGCCCTCGCTATGGACCGAATCCGTCCCAAGTTCCTCTACATGGTCCCAACGTTCCATAACCCGACCGGCGTGACGATGTCCCTTCGCCGGCGTCGGGCCCTCGTCGACCTCGCGGCCGAGTATGAGATCCCCGTGATCGAGGACGACCCGTATTACGACTTGCGGTTCGAAGGAGAGTCCGTACCTCCGATCGCATCCCTCGACAAGGAGGGCTGGGTCATCTACCTCGGCAGCTTCAGCAAGGTCCTCGCGCCGGGCTTCCGCGTTGGCTTCGCCCACGGGCCGTCGGACCTGATCGCGAAGATGGGACTCGCGAAGCAGGGCGTCGACCTCTTCACGAACGGCTTCGGGCAGCGCGTCGCAGAGCGGTATCTGAGTCTGGGCCTCATGAAGAAGCATCTGCCGAAGATCCGGCGGCTCTACCGCCGCAAGCGCGACGTCATGCTCGAGACCCTGGAGGAGACCTGGCCGGACAACACGGAGTGGACGCGGCCCCAAGGTGGCCTCTTCCTGTGGAGCACCGTGGATCCGTCCATCGACACGAGGGAACTCCTGCCGCGGGCGGCCCAACGGGGCGTCGTCTACGTGGCCGGGCATGGCTTCTACGCGGGGAACCCCGAGGTGAACCACATGCGGCTCAACTTCAGCTTCCCGAGCGATCCGAACATCCGCAAGGGCATCGGCATCCTCGGAGAGGTCCTGCGGGAGGAGAAGGGCGCACCGCCCCTCCTCGTGCCGATGGCCAAGTGAACGGGGACCTCAGGGCGCCTCATCCTCGAACGCGGTCAGGGTGGGCTGTCGCGCGCCCGGGCGGATAAGGGCCGTCACGCGAACGCCGAGGAGGCGGACCCGCCGGCCGCGGGACTCGAACTCCTCCACGAGATCGCGGGCCACCTGCCTCAGCACGGCCTCATCGAGCACGTGGCTCGGGAGCGTCCGCTCCCGCAGGTGCGTCTGGAAGCCCTCGAAGCGGATCTTGATCCCAACCGTCTGGAAGGACGCCCCCTGGCCCTTCGCCCTCAGGTACACGTTGTGCGCCACGCTGTCGAGGGTCGCGAGGACGACGGACCAGTCCGCCACATCCCGGTCGAACGTCCGTTCGACGCTGATGCTCTTCGGGTCGGGCCGCTCCTCAACGGGCATGCGCTCGATCCCTTTCGCGATTCCCCAGAGCCACACGGAGTTCTTCCCGAGGAGCTTCTTCAGTTCGGCTCCCGGGAACGCGGCCAGTTCTCCGATCGAGCGGACGCCGGCGTGCTCGAGGACCTGCGCGGTCTTCGTGCCGACCCCGCTGATCCGGGTGACGGGGAGGGGTGCCAGGAACAAGGCGATCTCCTCGGGGCGGACGACGAGGAGGCCGTTGGGCTTCGCCAGGTCGGAGGCGATCTTCGCGGCGGACTTGTTCGGGGCGACGCCGATCGTGCACGCGAGGCCCTCCCCCGCGCGGACGGCCCCCTTCACGTTCTTGGCGTACTCGGCGGCCTCGTCGAACCCGTGGATCTTCGTCGTCACGTCCAGGAAGGCCTCGTCGATGCTCAGGTGTTCGAGGACGTCCGCGAAGCTCCGCAGGATCTCGATCACATTCTCCGACGCCGAACCGTAGAGGTCATAGTTCGGCGGCAGGTAGACCGCATCCGGCACCTTCTTCCAGGCCAGGCCGATCGGCATGCCGCTCCGGATGCCGAGGGAGCGGGCCTCGTAGCTGCACGCCATCACGACGCCGCGGCCCTTGCCGTCCTTCGGGTCCGCGCCCACGACCACGGGCTTGCCGACGAGTTCCGGGTTCTCGCGGCGCTCGACGCTGACGTAGAAGGCGTCCATGTCGGCATGAAAGATGACTCGCGAGGGATCGGGACCCGCGAACTCGTTGCGAGCATCAGCCACCGCGGCCTCGATGAACTCCGTCTTGGCATCCGTGTAGGCGTCGCGGTCGGAGGTGTACTTCTGCGCGAGATCCTGCTTGAGCGAACCGTAGGACGCGGCGCGATCCGGGTGCGCACGGAGGAAATTGCGGAAGAGCAGGTGGCGCATCCAGAACGCGCGGCCGAACTCGACCATGTGCAGGTGGAAGGTCCGGGCCCCGGGAGGGCCCTTGTCGAAGTAGCGGCGCTCGGGCATCGTGGACTCGAGGTCCGGGCGGTACGCGTAGCCGATTCCCTCCAGGGGGCCGATACACGCCTCGGCGGCCTCGAGGCGGGGGATTCCTACCATGATGTCGAGCGTGGGTTTGGACAGCAAGCCCGGGATGGCGGTGCTCCCCACATGCTCGATCGCGATCGTCCGGTCCCCGATCGCACCGAGGATCGCGGCCTTCTCCTCCTGGAATCGAGCGGGCCACCGGGGGTCGGAAGGGATGAGGATCACGGGGAACCGGCGGCTCGGCTCCGGAACGGGATCGGGCATGGCGCTCCTCGGGATCCGCTCATCCGAAGTCCACGAGGCTCTTCTGCCCCGCGGCCGCGCCCCCCTGTGCGGGGAACTCGTACTCCATGAGCCCCGCGAGGCGCCGGAACTCGTTCACGCTGCCGGGCCCGAAGCCGGCGTAGTGGTTGTTGAAGAAGGCCATCGCACCCTTCACCGAATCCGCAGAGTCTTCGAGCTCCTTGTACCAGGCCCGCATTTCCGCGGACTTGTCCTTCTGAATCTCGTGGAACTCCGTGATCTCGCGGTCGCCGACCATCCGGAGATAGACCGAGTCCGACGTGACCGCGGACGGGCTCCGGAGGTACTGGTTTTCCGTCCAGACCATCGACACGTTGCGGTCCCGTAGGAGGCCATACACGTCCTCCCGGAACCACGAGGCGTGGCGGAACTCGATCGCGTGAAGGTACGACGCGTCCAGGGCCTTCACGAAATCCTGCATGACGGTCCAGTCCCGGTCGTACTTGATCGACGGCGGGAGCTGGGCGACGAGGGGTCCCGCCTTCTCCTTGAGCTCCTTGGCGGAGGCGTAGAACCAACCGAGTTGCTCCGTCACCTGGCGCAGCTTCTTCTCGTGCGTGATGCGCTTGGGCATCTTCATCGCGAACAGGAAGCCGGGCGGGGTGGCCTTGTACCAGGACTTCGTCGTCGCGGGGCCCGGATTGCGGTAGAAGGACGAGTCCACCTCGACGCAGTCGAAGACCTTCGAGTACAGGTGCAGGTATTCGGACTTCGGCGTGTCCTTCGGGTAGTAGCTTCCGAGCCAGTCGTCGTAACCCCAGCCGCTGCACCCGATGCGGAGCTTGTCCTTGAGCGCCATGGTCGGACCGAGAGACGACCCCATGGTTTCGGAAGGACAAAATCCTTGGCCTGTGCCGGCCTATCGCGTGAGGGAGGACAGGCATGCCGACCTTCATCCGACTCGCGAACCTGACGGACCAGGCCGTCCGCAACGTCCAGAACCTGGGTGCCATGCTCGACGATGCGCGCGCGATCTTCGAGGCGAACCGCTGCAAGCTGGTACAAGCCTGGTCGACCCTCGGGGCCTACGACATCGTGGGGGTCATCGAGGGACCCGACGAGACCACGGTCATGAAGGCCTCCGCCCTCATCGCGAAGCAGGGGAACTTCCGCGCCGTGACGATGCCGGCGATCCCGATGAAGGACTTCATTGAGGCCGTGAAGTAGACCTCGGCAGGCGCCTCCGTTTCATCCGGGATAACCGTCTGGGAGCCGCTATATATCGAGAGCGGGCTCGAACGGCGCCCTGCGGTTGTGCCCTGTGGACCTGATCCTCGCCCTCCTGCTCCTCTTCGGCGTCGCCCGCCTCGCGGGCGAGGGGATGGAGCGCCTCCACCAGTCTCCCATGCTCGGCGAGGTCCTCGCGGGAATCCTCCTCGGCCCGACGCTCCTCGGCTGGATCGACCCGAACCCGGCGACGAGCCTCGGCGCCTCCCTGGGTGTCGTGTCGACCCTGGGGATCTTTGTCCTCGTCCTGCTCGCCGGGATGGAGCTCGGGCGGGAAGGGCTACGCCAGGCGTTCCAGGAACGGAGCGCGGTGGTGGCCGCGGTCGAGTTCATCCTCCCCTTCTTCCTGGGTTACGCCTTCGCCGGGACCTTGGGCTTCGACGTGGCCCACTCCCTGTTCCTCGCGACCGCGATGGCCGTCACGGCGCTGCCGGTGAGCGTCCGAATCCTTCTGGACCTGAACCTGCTCCACAGCCGCTTGGGCCGGGCGATCGTGTCGGTCGCCCTGGCGAACGACCTCATCGCGTTCGCGGTGCTCGGGCTCGTCGTCAGCCTGTACAACCTAGGCGGGGGGCCGTTGGATCCAGCGAGCGTGGCCATCGTCCTCCTCAAGATCGTCGGGTTTGTCGCCCTGATCCTCCTCCTTGGATGGGGGCTGCGACGGATCGATGGGGTGGCCGGCGACGGCCCGTCCGCGATGCAGCGGCTCTTGGAGAAGCTCAAGGCACCCGAGAGCGCGTTCGCGCTCTGCATCGCCCTCGCCTTCCTGCTTGCGAACGCGGCGGAGACCCTTGGGATCCACTTCGCCGTCGGTGTGTTCTACGCCGGGGTCCTCATCACGCCCCAGCTCGTGGGAAGGGAGCCGTTCAACCAGATCCGCCGGTCCATGTCCGCGGTCAGCTTCGGCCTCCTGACGCCCGTGTTCTTCGGATTCGTGGGCCTGCAGTTCACCCTGACGGGAGCCTCGCTGCCCCTCATCATCGAGGTCACCGTGATCGGGTTCGTGGGGAAGTTCGTCGGCGGCATCCTCGGCGGCCTGGTCGCAGGGTTCCGGGGCGCCCCGCTCGTCGCCCTCGGATTCGGTCTGAACGCGCGGGGCATGATGGAGCTCATCCTGGCGCAGGTCGGGCTGGCGGCAGGAATCATCGGACCCGATCTGTATTCCGCGCTCATCGTGATGACCATGATCACGACCCTCGCCGCGCCCCCGATCATGAAGCGCCTCCTGCGCAAGTTCCATCTGGAGGACGTCCTCCCGGAAATCGCCGCCAAGGCCGCCAGAGCGCACCCGCATGAGGATCTTCCGAAGCAAGCGTGACGACGTCGCAATCCGTGGTCCATCGGCCCGTTCGTGGCCCTCTACGCCGCGATGGGGCTCGGGGTCGTGCTTGTGCCCGCCGACTCGTATCGGAGCGACCGGACCGCACCGGAAGGCTGAAATCGCATCCGGCGCATCGGCGCGGCGATGTCCGAGCTCGCGGAGCGGGGGGCACGCCGCATCGAGTGGGCCCGGGACCATATGCCCGTCCTCGCCGCAATCCGCGCGGAGCTCCAACGGTCCAAGGCCGTCAAGGGCCTTCGGATCGGGATGGCGCTCCACACGGAGGCGAAGACGGGGGTCCTCGCGCTCACGCTCAGGGAGGCCGGGGCCGAAGTCCGTCTGGCCTCCTGCAATCCTTTGTCGACGGATGACAGCGTCGTGGCCGCGCTCAAGGAGGTCCATGGCCTCGACGTGTATGCGAAGAAGTGGCAGACGACCGAGGAGTACTACGAAAGCCTGCACAAGGTCCTCGATCTGAAACCTGACCTCGTCATCGATGATGGCGCGGACCTCATCTTCCTCCTGCACACGAAGCGTCGGGAGCTCCTGGACCGCATCCGGGGCGGGAACGAGGAGACGACGACGGGCATTATCCGCCTCCGCTCCATGGAGAAGGACGGGGCACTCAAGTTCCCGGTCATCGACGTGAACGACGCGAAGATGAAGCACCTCTTCGACAACCGCTACGGGACCGGCCAGAGCACGTTCGATGGGATCATGAACGCGACGAACCTGCTCATCGCGGGGAAGGCGTTCGTCGTGGCCGGCTACGGCTGGTGCGGCCGCGGCATCGCGATGCGGGCGAAGGGGATGGGCGCTCGGGTGGTCGTGACGGAGGTCGACCCGGTCCGGGCCATTGAGGCGACGATGGACGGCTACGAGGTCCTGCCCATGGCGCAGGCCGCGAAGGTTGCCGACTTCATCGTCTCTGCCACCGGGGACAAGGACATCGTCACGAAGAAGCACTTCCCCACCCTGAAGGACGGGGTCGTGCTCGCGAACGCGGGCCACTTCAACAACGAGATTTCCCTCAAGGACCTGGAGCGCGCAGCGAAGTCGAAGCGCCGGGTGCGGGAGTTCGTCGACGAGTACACGCTCCCAGGAGGCAAACGGATTGACGTGCTCGCGGAGGGCCGGCTCGTGAACCTTGCTGCGGGACAGGGCCATCCCGTCGAGATCATGGACATGAGCTTCGCGATCCAAGCGGTGAGCGCGGCTCACCTGGCGAAGCACGGGGAATCTCGAGCCCCGCGTGTACGCGGTGCCCGAGGCCCTGGACGACAAAGTGGCCCGGCTCAAGCTCGAGACGATGGGGATCCGCATCGACTCCCTTTCCGCCGCACAGAAGACGTACCTGGAGTCGTGGCACGAGGGCACGTGATCCTCCGGGCGCCCGAGGCAGGCCCGTGAAACATGCGGTGCTGACTGACTTCGATGGGACCGTCACCCGGACGGACGTGGCCGAGGACCTCCTCGAGGCGTTCGCGCCGCCCGGGTGGTGGGCCATCGAGGAGGAACACCGCGCGAGGAAGATCGGGACGCGGGAGGCGATGGTGCGCCAGTTCGCCCTCGTCCACGCCACGCGGGCCGAGATGCTCCGGTTCGTGGATGCGAACGTTCAGCTCGACGAGACGTTCCCCGCGTTCGTGGCCTACTGCCAGAGCCGCGCGTTGCCCCTGGAGATCGTGAGCGAGGGGCTTGACTTCTACCTCCGCCACCTGCTGGACAAGTGGCGGATCACCGTGCCGGTGCGGACGAACCGGACGGCATTCGAGACGGGGAAAGTCGTCATTTCCTATCCGTACGCCGATCCGACCTGCAACCTGTGCGGGACGTGCAAACTCCACCGGCTCTTCGAGCTGCGGACTCAGGGTTATCAGATCACCTACATCGGCGACGGGCACTCCGACCTCTGCCCCGCCATCGAGGCGGACGTGGTCTTCGCGAAGAAGGAGCTGGCCGACCTCTGCCGCGAGGAGGAGATCGACTTCATCCCCTTCGACACCTTTGCCGACGTCCAGCGGGAGATCGAACGATGGCCGTGAAGAACTTCCTCGGGGCGTTCGGCCATGTCGTCCTGGACCACATCATCACCGTGCCCCATCTCCCGCGACCGGACACGTCAATCGAGATCGTCGACCGCAAGCGCTACTTCGGCGGCACGGCGGGGAACCTCGCGCGGGCCGCCGCCCGCCTCGGCACGCGGACGTCCCTCGCGTCCTTCGTGGGACCCGACTTCCCGGACGACTACTGGAGGGCTCTGGAAAAGGAGGGCGTCGATCTGCGGGACCTCCGGAAGGTGCCGGGTCACCAGACCCCGACGGCCTGGGTCTTCTCGGACCGGAAGGGGCAGCAGATGACGGTCATCGACCAGGGCCCGTGGAGGATCGCGGGGCGGATGGCGGTCCTCCGGCACAGCGTGCGCGACGTGGAGCTCGTGCACATCGGCACGGGGCGGCCAGAGTACTACGCGAAGGTCGCGGAGGCCGCGGAGGACCTCAATCGCCCTATCGCGTTCGACCCGGCGCAGGAACTTCGATATGTGTACGACCGCCGAACGTTCCGGCCCCTTTTCCGCAAGGCCACGTACTTCTTCGGCAACGAGGCCGAGGTCGCCCAGGCGATGCAGTTCATGGGCGCGAAATCGGTCGTGGATCTCCTGCGCTCCGCGGAGGCGGTCGTCGTCACCCTGGGGGCGAGAGGGAGCGCGGTGATCACCCGCGCGGGGAAGTACCGGATCTCCGCGGTCCGGCCGCGGCGGGTCGTCGACGTGACGGGCGCCGGCGACGCGTACCGGGCAGGTTTCTACGCGGGCCTCTCGCGAGGCCACGATCTGAAACGGTGCGGCATCCTCGGCTCCGCGGTCGCGAGCTTCGCGCTCGAGGAGAAAGGGACGCAGACGAACCTTCCCACGTGGACGCAGGCCGTCTCGCGCGCGGGTCGCTACGCGTCCTTCTGAAGCGCTCACTCCAGGTAGAATTCCCGCGACGTTATGGAAAGGGTTATATCGTCACGGGAGGTTCGCCCCCTCGGTGACCAGGGATGGCTATCGGGTTCGTGCTCATTAGCACGGCTCCCGCGAAGGAGCACGAGGTGTACAACGAGCTCCTCAAAGTCAAGGAGATCGTGGAACTGCATCCGTTGTTCGGCGAGTACGACCTGATCGCGAAGATCGAAGCGGAGGACTTCAACGTCCTCGGCCAGGTCGTCGTCGACAAGATTCGGAGCATCCCCGGTGTAATCGACACCAAGACCCTGACCGGGATCAAGTTCTGAGGAGGTTTTTGATGAGCGTGCTCGATGTCTTCACCCTGATGAATTTCGTGACCGTCCTTCTCCTCACCTTCGCGCTGTTCCTCGTGATCACCGGTGCCTTCACCGCCTATTTCGGCAGTGGAAAGAGCCGGAAGATCGGGGCCGGCCTGCTTGTGGGTGGACTCGTCGTAGGGCTCGTGTGGGGCTATTACGCGGGACCGGTGACGCAGGATGTCGCGCTGGGAACCGTCGTGCTACAATCGATCGGCGTGATCCTCGCCGCCGTCATCGGAGCCGCGGCAGCGATTGGGCTGTTCCTCCTCGCCATCATGAAGAGCTGAGGCACAGCCCCGCCCTCTCTTTCCGTCGCAGAGGGCGTGCCGCGTCGGAGGGTGGGAAGCCTTAATTGCCTGCCCCCGCTTCTGCCCAACTGATGCCCGTGGAAGTCCTGATTATCCTGGGGAGCAAGAGCGACGCCGAGGTGGGGAAGAGCGCCGCGAAGATCCTCGACGAGTTCGGGATCGGGTATGAGATGGTCGTGGCTTCCGCGCACCGGACGCCGGACCTTCTCCGGGACCTCGTCCGGAACACGCCCGCAAAGGTCTTCATCGCAATCGCGGGCCTCTCGGCCGCCCTTCCGGGCACGATCGCCGCTCACAGCCTGAAGCCCGTGATCGGCGTCCCCGTCAGCGGCAAGCTGAACCTGGACTCCATCCTCAGCGTAACCCAGATGCCGCCGGGGGTCCCCGTCGCCGCGGTGGGCTTGGACCGAGGAGAGAACGCGGCCATCCTGGCATCCCAGATCCTCGCCCTGAGCGACGAGCGACTCGCGGGGAAGCTCAAGGAGCACCGCGAAGCGATGAAGAAGTGGGTGCTGGAGGACTCGCGGACCCTCAAGGGTGAGTGATGTTCGACCCGAAGGCCTTCGTCGAGGAGCAAGTCGCCGCGACGAAGGCGGCCGTGAAGGGCAAGGCCATCATCGCGGTCTCCGGCGGGGTCGACAGCACGACGGCCGCGGTCATCGCGAGCCGCGCCCTGGGGGACCGCCTCCTCGCGGTCTACGTCGACACGGGCCTCATGCGGAAGGGAGAAACCGCGGATGTCGAGGCCACCCTCCGGGAGCTGGGAGTGAACCACAAGGTCCTCCTCGCTGCGGACGAGTATTTTGCCGCGCTCAAGGGGGTGACGGACCCGGAGAAGAAGCGTCACATCATCGGGAACAAGTTCATCGAGCTCTTCGAGCGTGAAGCGACCGCGTTCGGGGCCGAATACCTCATCCAGGGGACGATCGCGCCCGACTGGATCGAGAGCGGCGGCCAGCTCCGGGACCGGATCAAGTCCCACCACAACGTCGCGGGCCTCCCCGAGACGATGAGGCTCAAGCTCGTCGAGCCCCTCCGCGATCTGTACAAGGACGAGGTGCGCCGGGTCGCCCGGGAACTCGGGGTCCGCGTCGCGGAGCGCCAACCGTTCCCGGGGCCCGCCCTCGCGGTCCGCGTGCTCGGCGAGGTGACGCCCGAGCGGGTGGCCCTCGCCCGCGAGGCGTCCGCGATCGTGGAGGAGGAACTCGAAGCCGCGACGAAGAAGGGGCTCATCTCCGTGCCGTGGCAGTACTTTGCCGCGTGGCTCCCGGTGCAGACGGTCGGGGTGCACGGCGACCTGCGCGTGTACGGACATACGATCGCGGTTCGCGCCGTCGAGTCGACGGACGGGATGAGCGGGACGTATTCGAAGATCCCGCACGAGGTCCTGGACCGGATCAGCATCCGGATCACGAACGAGGTCAAGGGCGTGAACCGGGTCGTGTACGACATCACGAACAAGCCACCCGGGACCATCGAGTGGGAATAGGTTTCATTCCCCAGCTCGGGGTTCCCCGACGAGGCTGTCCCGGATCTCCCGGTACACGACAATGAAGAGGGCAATCGAGATGACCGTGGTCCCGAGCCCGGCCACGATCCCCGCAAGGAATGGAAAGAGGGAATCCATGGAGAGGATACCCGTCCCCGCCGCGAACGCGGAGAGTCCGGACCAGAGCACACCGCCGGCGACGCCGAGGCTCATCGCGATGAGGAGGCGGACGCGAGCGTCCTCCGCCGCGAGCCCCTGCACCGCGTAGTACAGGGTGAGTCCGGCGAAGATCGCGCGCAGACCCGCGAGGACGACGCTCAGGCTGCCCGCCCAGTCCGGCGGCGTGGATCCGATGCCCGGGAACGTGAGGAAGGGACCCGTCAGGGACGGAACGACAATCCCCGTGGCCAGGAGGACCATCGTGACCGCCAGCCAGGGTACGGTCTGCTCGACGGATTTCGCATGCTCCTTCCCGAGCTCCTCGCGGTTCCCGTACAGGGCCGCGAGGCCGACGGAGTACGCGAGGCCGGACACCACCCCGAGCACCAGGAGGATCCAGGAGAAGAGAAGGAGGCTTGCCTCGAGCTGGACCGTCTCGGCTTGGCTGGGTGAGGGCAGGTCGTACAGCGGGATGAGGGCGACGAGGACCACCGCCGTCGCGAGCGCGATTACGAGAAAACCGAACAGGCCGCGGATGGCCCAGGTGAGGCCGCGAATCGCGCGTTCCCGCGGCGGGAGGGCCCTCTCCTCGACCACGGACCCTGGGATACCGCCGGGATGTACATAAGGAACCGGACCGGGTTGCCGTCCGCGCGGGAAAGCTTTTTCCACCTCTCCCGCTTGCAACCTGCGTGCGCGTCTACGTCGTCGACAACGGAGGCCAGTGGACCCACCGGGAGTGGCGGGTCCTGAAGTACCTTGGCGCGGACACGAAGATCGTCCCGAACGACACGCCCGCCTCAGATCTCAAGGGCCTCGACGGCATCGTGCTCTCCGGGGGCGCCCCGCGCGTCGGAATCGACCCGGGAAAGATGGGGCGTAACGGCGAGTACCTGGACAAGGTCGACGCACCCATCCTGGGAATCTGTGCAGGCCACCAGTTCATGGCGAAGCACTTCGGCGGCGACGCGGCGCCGTCGGCCGTCCCGGAGTTCGGCAAGGCCGTCCTGACGGTCAACGAGCCGGACGTCCTGTTCGAAGGCCTCCCGCCGTCCTTCGAGGTCTGGGAATCGCACAACGACGAGGTCAGCGCACTGCCCGAGGGTTTCGTCGCCCTTGCGAGTTCGCCGAACTGCCAGGTCCAGGCGATGCGCAGCCTGAAACGGCCCCTGTTCGGGCTCCAGTTCCACCCCGAAGTCGAGAACACGGAGCACGGATACGAGATCTTCCGGAACTTCCTGAAGGTGTGCGAGCGCTGAGCGTTCGGGACCGGCCGAGGTCGACGGTCAGCCGTAGACCTTGGGATTGACGAGGAAGTCTGGCTTCTTCCCGTCGAGGGCTTTCATCACCTGGTCCGCGATGACCGCGCCGGCCCGCGTCTGCGCCTCGTGCGTCGACGCGCCCAAGTGCGGCGTGAACACGATGTGAGGCGCGGAGAGAAGCGGACTCCCTACGGGCGGCTCCTTCTCGTACACGTCGAGGGCCGCTCCGGCCAGGGCGCCGGTCTTCAACGCGTCGGCGAGGGCGGCCTCCTGGACGATCTCCCCGCGCGCGCAGTTCACGAGCACCGCGCTCTTCTTCATCATCGAGAAATCCTTCGCCCCAATCATCCCCCGTGTCTCCGGCGTGAGGGCGGCGTGGATGCTGATGAAATCGGACTGCCGGAGGACGGCCTCCTTGTCCACGAGCGCAACGTTGATCTTCTGTGCAACCTCGGGAGGCAGGTACGGATCGAAGGCGATGACCGTCATCCCGAACGCCTGGGCACGCTTTGCGACCTCTGCTCCGATCCGCCCCGAGCCGATGAGTCCGAGCGTCTTGCCATAGATCTCGTGGCCGTCGAACTGCTTCTTCTCCCACTTCCCCTCCTTGACGCTCTTGTCTGCCTGGGGCAAGAAGCGGCACCAGGAAATCATGTGCCCGATCGCCAGCTCTGCCACGCTCACCGTGCTCGCGGACGGCGCGTTCACGACGAGGACCTTGCGGGCAGTCGCCTCGCTCACGTCGATGTTGTCTACGCCGACGCCCGCGCGGCCCACGACCTTGAGGTTCGTCGCGTTCGCGAGGACGTCCTTCGTGACCTTCGTGCGCCCCCGCACGATGAGCGCGTCGTAGGCGGAGACCCGATCCAGGAGCGGCTTCGCGTCGAGCTCCGCGACGTCGACCTGGTGGGCCTTCTTCAGCGACGCAATCGCGTCGGCCTCGAGTCCGTCGGTGATCAGGATTCTCATGGTCCCGCCGGCCCTTAGTGCGGCCACAGATAAAAACTCAGATGCCCCGTAGCGAAATGATTGTAAGAACGAGGAGCGCGACGAAAAGGAGTGCGCCCAGGACCAGCATCCACCGGGTGAGTTTCGGATCGGACCCGAACACGACCGGGACAGGTCCCAGGAAGACCACGCCGCCCCAGCGTCGCGGGCTCGTCGGAGACGGCGGCGATCCACCCGCAGCAGGGGACACGGGGACCCGATCCGACGAGACCGGCTGCGACTCGGCCGGAGCGAACCAGGTCATGAAGAAGACGAAGAACCCGGCGATCATGAGGAGGATGCCTGCCATGGACCAGCCTCCCGTGGCCGTAATCACGGGGAAGATGACGAACAGGCTCAGAGTCGCCTCGTTGTGGAGGAATCCCACGGCCAAGAAGGTCACTCCCGCGAGGAACAGCGCGGGTCCTGCGAATCGGACGAGACGCACGAATGGATCCATCCTCGGCCCGCGCTAAAGCTTTGCCCCTCTGGGTATCACCGCGGAGCCGTACGACTGGAGAGATCGGACCTCGAGGTCCCCGTGTCGCATCTCCTCAATCGCCTGGGCCGCGGCCACCGCGGCCTGAATCGTCGGAATGAACGGGATGTTCAGGTCGACCGCGAGGCGACGCATCATGTAGCCATCCCGACGGGCCCCGCTCGAGTTCGTGGGCGTGTTGATCACGAGCTGAATCTCCCCTCGCCGCATGAGCCCGAGGGCGTCCGGCGATTGATTCTCGCTGATGCGGTACACGGTTGTCACCGGCACCCCGTGCTCGCGGAGGAACTGCGCGGTCCCCCGCGTCGCGTAGAGGACCAGACCGAGCGCAACCAGGCGGGAAGCGACTGGCAGGATCGAGGGCTTGTCCTCATCACGCAGGGTGAGGTACACGCCACCCGAAACGGGCAACGTGTTGCCCGCAGCGATCATCGCCTTCGCATACGCGCGGCCCAGGGTCCGGTCGATCCCCATGACCTCGCCTGTGCTCTTCATCTCCGGACCGAGCACCGTGTCGACTCCCGGGAGGCGCTGGAACGGGAACACGGGCGCCTTCACCGCGACGTGGCCAATCCGCGGTTCCTTTCCGAGGCCGAGACTCCTGAGGGATGCGCCGAGCATGACCTTGGTGGCCACCTTGGCCAGGCTGACGCCGATCGCCTTGGACACATACGGTACGGTCCGGCTCGCGCGGGGATTCGCCTCGAGGACGTAGACCGTGTCGTCCTTGACCGCGAGCTGAAGGTTCGCCAGGCCAACGATGTGGAGGGCTTTGCAGACGCGCCGGGTCGTGGTGCGGATCCGGCGGAGGACGTCCGGGGACAGGGTCTGGCTCGGGAGCACGCAGGCCGCGTCGCCCGAGTGGATGCCCGCCTCCTCGATATGTTCCTGGATGCCTCCGATGAACAGGTCCCGGCCGTCCGAGACGACGTCGACGTCAATCTCCGTGGCGTGAGATAGGTACTTGTCGACCAGGACGGGATGGTCCTTCGAAACCCGGGTCGCCGCCTCCATGAAGTCACGGAGCTCGTCCTCCCCGTGCACAATCTCCATTCCGCGGCCTCCGAGGACATAGGACGGCCGAACGAGGACGGGATAGCCGATCCGGCCCGCGGCCTCCCGGACTTCGTCGAAGCTGAAGCCGGACGCACCGTTCGGCTGGGGGATCCGCAACCGGGTCATGAGCGCAGCAAAGCGGCGCCGATCTTCAGCAAGGTCGATCGAATCGGCCGGGGTCCCCAGGATTGCCGTCTTGGACTTCCGGCGGGAGAGTTCCTTCTGCAGGGGCACGGCCAGGTTGATCGAGGTCTGACCGCCGAACTGCACGATGACGCCCTCGGGCCTTTCCACGTCGAGGATGTTCAGGACGTCCTCGAGCAAGAGCGGCTCGAAGTACAGGCGGTCCGAGATGTCGAAGTCCGTGGACACGGTCTCGGGGTTGTTGTTCGCGATGATGGCGGCGACCCCTTCCTCGCGCAGGGCGAAGATTCCCTGGACACAGCAGTAATCGAACTCGACGCCCTGGCCGATCCGGATGGGTCCGGCCCCAATGATAAGGACCTTGCGCCGTCCGATCTTCCGGGCCTCGCTCGACGACTCATAGGTGGAGTAGAAGTAAGGCGTCTCGGCCTCGAACTCGCCGCCGCAGGTGTCAACCATCTTGTAAGCGACGCGGCCCCGCGACCGGCGAACCCGGAGCTCGGGCCAGCTCAGAATCCGTGCGAGCTCGGCGTCCGCAAATCCGAGACGTTTTGCTTCGGCGAGCCTGTCCTTGGTGACCGGGCCGTCCCTCAGGCGCTTCTCGAGCTCGACGATGTTCCGGATCTTCCTCAGGAAGAACGGGTCCCAGGCGGTCAGCGTCGCGAGCTTCTCGACGGCCCACCCGCGTCGCAGCGCCTCCGCGATCGCGAACAACCTGCGGTCCGTCGGATGCTCGAGGTCTTCCCTCAGCTCTTCGTCCGGGCGGGGATCCGGGTCCAGACCGGCGCGACCGATCTCGAGGGAGCGGACCGCCTTGAGGAGGGATTCCTCGAGGGTCCGCCCGATGGCCATGACCTCCCCGGTGCTCTTCATCGACGTGCTGATTCGCCGGTCGACCGTCCGGAACTTGTCGAACGGCCACCGCGGGATCTTCGTTACGACGTAGTCCAGAGTCGGCTCGAACGACGCGAGCGTCTTACCGGTCACGGGGTTCGGGATTTCATCGAGGGTCAGCCCCACCGCGATCTTCGCCGCGATGCGGGCGATCGGATAACCGGTGGCCTTCGACGCGAGGGCCGAGGACCGGGAGACGCGCGGGTTCACCTCGATCACGCGATACTCCCCCGTCCTTGGATGGACCGCGAACTGGACGTTGCAGCCCCCTTCGACGCCGAGGGCGCGGATGATCCGGAGGGCGGCAGACCGCAGGGTCTGGTGGTCCTGGTCGCTCAGGGTCTGGGCCGGGGCGACCACGATCGACTCACCCGTGTGCACGCCCATCGGATCCAGGTTCTCCATGCTGCAGATCGTGATGCAGTTGTCCGCGGCATCTCGCATGACCTCGTACTCGAATTCCTTCCAGCCGAGGACGCTCTCCTCGATGAGGACTTGTTTGATCCGCGAGTAGGCGACGCCGAGGCCCACGATGTGCTCGAGCTCCTCGCGGTCGTGTGCCACGCCGCTCCCGCTTCCCCCGAGCGTGTACGCGGCCCGGACGATGACGGGGAAGCCGACCTCCTCCGCGAAGGCCTGGGCCGAGGAACCGTCGGAGACCGCGCGGCTGCGTGGGATGGGTTCCCCGATCGAGCGCATCAGGGATGCAAACTTCTCCCGATCCTCGCCCGCCCGGATTGCCTCGAGCTTCGTGCCGAGGAGCTCCACGCCATATTTCCGGAGGATCCCGCGCTCCGCGAGCTCACTGGAGAGGTTGAGCCCCGTCTGCCCGCCCATCCCGCTCAAGATCCCCTGAGGCCGCTCCGTCGCGATGATCTTCTCGAGGAACTCGATCGTGAGCGGCTCGATGTACACGGCGTCCGCCATCTCCGGGTCGGTCTGGATCGTCGCGGGGTTGCTGTTCACGAGGACGACACGCAAGCCCTCCGCCCGCAGGGAACGGCAGGCCTGGGAGCCGGAGTAGTCGAACTCGGCGGCCTGTCCGATGACGATCGGTCCCGAACCGATGACCATGACGGTCTTTAAGTCACCGCGCCGGGGAACGCCCGCCACCTCCCATTCCGTCACGGCTCCCGGAGCTGGGCGACGAAGTCGCGGAAGATGTACTCGTTGTCCCGGGGTCCGGGCCGCGCCTCCGGATGATACTGGACGGACGACAGCGGAAGGGAGCGATGGACGATGCCCTCGACCGTGTTGTCGTTCAGGTTCGTGTGGGTGACCTCGAACTCGGAGGGGTCGAGCGAATCCGCATCGACGGCGAATCCGTGGTTCTGGGACGTGATGTGCACGCGACCCGTCCGCAGGTCCTTCACGGGCTGGTTGCCACCCCGGTGCCCGAACTTCAGCTTGAACGTCTTCCCTCCGAACGCGAGGGCGAGGATCTGGTGGCCGAGGCAGATCCCGAGCAGCGGGACGTCTCCGGCGAGCTCGCGGGTCGCCCGCACCGTAGTGGTCTGGAGGTCCGGGTGCGCCGGATCCCCGGGCCCATTCGACAGGATGACGCCGCTGGGCTTGAGCGCGAGGATCTCATCCGACGTCGCGTTCCAGGGAACGCGGACCACGCTCCCGTAGCGCTGGGCCTCCCGGACGATGTTGCGTTTGACGCCGCAATCCACGACGACGATCGTGCGCTTGCCATTTCCAGGATAGCGGATCGGTTTGCGACAGCTGACCTCCGCGACCAGGTTGCGCCGGTCGGGGTAGGGCATCCGTCGAACTTCCTTCGCCGCCGCCTCGACGTCGTCGTCCGCGGGAATCAGGGCGGCCTTCATCGTGCCCCGGCTCCGGATGCGGATCGTCAAGGCTCGCGTGTCCGCGCCCTGAAGGCCCGGCACGTGGTACTCCCGGAGGAAGGCGCTCAACCCCTTCTGGCTCCGCGCGTGGCTGGGGGTCGCACAGGCCTCCTTGACGACGAAACCGGTGACCTGGATCTCGTCGGATTCCATCCACGCGGGGTCCACGCCGTAGTTGCCGATGAGAGGGTACGTCATCAGCAGGATTTGCCCCCGGTAGGACGGATCCGTGAGGGCCTCCGTGTAGCCCGTCATGTTCGTGTTGAACACGAGTTCTCCGAACGATCTCTTCACAGAACCGAAAAACGACCCCCGGATAATCGTGCCGTCCTCCAGGACGAGGCTACCTTCCATCCGTTGGACCCTCACCCGATTTCCGCCTGCGCTTATTAGGGTTTGCGTTCCGGAGCGCGCGGCCTGAATGATTATCTGGCGACAACTCCATCGCGGACCGATGGCGAAGGCTCCGATTCCGGACTCGATCAAGCATCCGCTCTCGACGCAAGCGGACTACGCCGACCCGTATCTGTATGGCGGAGCCGCTTCGATTGTCGGCATCATCGGACTCATCGCCGGTGCCGCGTACGCCCTCCTGGGAAACTGGAGCTCCGGAGGGATTCTGGCGGGGCTCGGTGCAGTCCTCCTGGTCGCGGGATTTCTCGTGGCTCGCCGGGGAGAGTGAGCACGCCTGCGGTCTACGGAGAGTCCACCGCGAGCTGGCTCAGCCGCGCGACCATCTTGTCCCAGTGGCTCCCCTGCCAGTAGACCCGTCCGCAGGAGGGACACCGCCAGAACGTCTCGTGCCGCGCGCGCACTCCCGCCGGCACCCGATCGGTCACGTCCTCCTTGCGCGCGGCGACCAGCACGGCGTTGCACAGGGAGCAGCGGGACAGCGGGTCGACGACCTTAAGCTCGAGGGCCGAGGCAACCTCGCGGATCTGCTCCTCGAGGTCGTCGCTCCGCACGCGGATCGCCGCGGCGGAACGGGACGCGAGCTCCTTGTCCCGTGTCAGCAGCACGCGATCCTCGCGGTCCGCTAGGAGGAGGAGCTCCGTGTCATCGAGGGGGCCGGGATATGCGGTGTCGTAGCCCATGAACCGCAACCACCTGGCCAGCGTGCCGAGCATGTGGTCGCACAGGAGCTTCACGGGACCACCGTGTACTCCAGGAGGAGCCCGTCTCCGAGGCGCTCGGCCTTCTCGAGTCTCAGGCGGAACGCCTGATCCAGAGAGTACACGCCCGGACCTCCCGTCAGGGTGGGGGTCGCATGGCCTCCGAGGATCGTGCTCGCGACGAACACTTTGAGCTCGTCCGCGAGGCCCTGTCGGAGGAACGACCAGATTACCGTGCTGCCGCCTTCGACGAGGAGCGTCTTCACGCCGCGCTGGGAGAGGTGATCGAGGAACGCAACGAGATCGACCTCGTCCTTCCCTCCGCGGAAGACCTGCGCCGAGTGGAACTCACGTGTGCAGTCGGTGGTGGTCGCAATCAGCGTCTCCGCGGTCCCGTCGAGCACCTGCGCGTGATCCGGGGTCTTGCCAGCGGAATCAAGGACAATCCGCAGGGGATTCCGTCCCTGCGCGTGCTCCGGCTTCACCGTGAGCTTGGGATTGTCCTTGAGCACCGTCCCTACGCCGACGAGGACGGCGTCGACCTCGGCCCGGAGGCGGTGTACGCGAACCGTGTCCTCCGGGTTGCTCAACCGCGCGGGCAGGGCATCCGCGAAGGCGATCTTTCCGTCGACGCTCATCGCGGCGTTGATCACGACGTGCGGACGCACACCAGCGCCAAAGGGAGGGACGAATAACAATGTTACGGTCCGTCCGAACCGAACGTTCTAGTATCGAGGGGGCGTCCATGGGACGAGGCGTCCGATGAAGGCCCATCTCTCCCAGATCCAGGGCATGCGGTTCAAGGTCCAGGCCGAGGGAGCCCCCGCTATCGTCCTCGACGCGGAGCAGAAGGACGAACCGATCGCAGGTCCGTCCCCGATGCAGGCGGCCCTCCTTGCCGCGATGGGATGCACGGCCTCCGACGTCGTCTCGATCCTGAACAAGCAGCGCGTGCCCCTCGCCCGGTTGGAGATCGATGGAGAGGCGGAGCGAGCAAAGGAGGATCCGAAGGTCCTCGTCCGGATCCGCCTGCACTACCGAGTCTACGGCGATGGGATCAAGGAGTCCGCGGTGAAGCGGGCGATCGAGCTGTCGACCGAGAAGTACTGCTCCGTGGGCATCATGCTGCGCCGCGGGGGCGTGGCGTGGGAGAACACGTGGGAAGTCCTCCCCGGCCCGTGAACCTCACGGCTTCGGCGCGCCGGATGGCGGTCGAAAACGCACTCGCCTCGGGAGTGTTCTCATCCCTGAGACATGAGGCGGACAGCTTTAAGTAACAAGCCCGAGATGGGCCGCTGCCCATGGAAGGCATCCAGATCTACGAGCTGAAAAGAATGGACCTTCGAGGGGCCACCGTCATCGACGGCTTCCCGTCCGTCGGGCTCGTCAGCTCCATCGTCGCGAACTACCTGATCAACGCGCTCAATCTCACCCAAATCGGAATCATGGACTCGGTCTACTTCCCGACCGTCGCGCTCGTCCGGGACGGACAACCGATGAACCCCGTGCGAATCTACGCGGGACCGAAGCGAGAGGGCTCGGACCAGGTCGTCGTGTTCATCAGCGAGTTCCAGCCCCCGCCGAACCTGATCAAGGCAATCGCATCGACCGTCCTCGACTGGGCCCAGGACGCGCGGTGCAACCTCCTCGTCTGTCCGGAGGGTCTCATCGTCGACGCGAAGGAAGACGATTCCGACGACCGCCAGGTCGAGGTCTACGGGATTGGCTCAACGGACAAGGCCATGGACATGCTGCGGAAGCACAAGGTCACCATCTTCGAGGAAGGCGTCATCACGGGCGTGGCGGGTGTCCTCCTGAACGAGGGCCGCAAGCGGGACTTCGATGTGATCACGCTCCTCAGCGAGGCCCATCCCGACTACCCCGACGCCCGCGCGGCGGCCCGGGCCATCGAAATCATCGACGCGCTCCTGCTCCACACCGAGCTGGATGCGAAACCGCTCTACGAAGAGGCCGAGCGGATCGAGATGCAGCTCAAGTCAATCCACCACCAGGCCGACGCGGTGAAGAAGCCCGGGACGGAGCCCGCGCGGCCGAGCATGTACGGCTAGGCGCTCGGGCCACCGATCTTGACACGGGCCAGCTCCCCGATGCTCTGGAACTCGACCGTTCGCTTCAGGAACTGGGGAAGGAGCCACGCCATCGTGCGCAGGTGGCCGCTGATCTCGCGCACGAGGAAGGCCGAAGGCCGGTCCGCGAGGGCCAGATACACGACGAGCTGATCGGCGGCGTGGAGATCGACCGTGGCCCCGGAAACGACCTCCGCCTCCAGGGCCTCCGCAGCCTCTTCCCCCACCTGCTCCGAGGACTTGCCCCGTTCCGCGAGGCGGTCCGCGCCGAGCAACGTGTGCTCGCGTTCCGCCCACAGCACGAGGGCACCACCCTGACCCACCGCATCCTCCCCGGGGTAGACGCGCTCCTCGATCTTCGCATCGGTCACGCCGTGGAGGCGACGGAGCGCGGCGTTCTTCATCCGCTTGGGGATGTCCTCGGGGAGATTCGCAACGTGCGCGATTCCCCGGACGCGCTCGACGGCTCCAGGCTCGGAGAGTTGAATGGAGGACCAGGCCGCGGTAGGCTGCACCGCGATCTCGACCTCGCCGCCACCGCGCGGGTAGTAGCCCCGGCGGTGGGAGAGGAGATCGGCCTGGCCGCCAAGTCGCCGGACCCAGGGAAGGAACACGCGAGCGAAGTAATCCAGCGGAGGGGACCACTTCACGTCGGTCCCCCCGGTGATCCGGAGGTGGGCGGATGCCTTCGCGGCGAAGGCCACGGGAAGGCAGGCCTGGAGGACGAGCGTCACGCTCCCCGCGGTCCCGACGTCGAACGAGTGGTCCCCGCCGACGAGGTCACCCGGCCGGAACGCGACCCGGGACGAACCCACGACGAGGCCCTCGACCTCCGCGGACGCGAGTTCGGCGACCGCACGGATCGCAGTCACGTGCTGGGCCGCGAGCCCGGGATTGGGACGGCCCGCGCGGATTCGGTTCACGGTCACGGGCGTGCGAGTGAGCGCGGAGAGGGCCACCGCCATCCGGAGGAGCTGGCCGCCACCCTCGCCATGAGACCCGTCGATCTCGATCATGGGGGCGCCGCCTTCGCCGCGGACCGCATCCTCGCGCGCTTCTGGCGAACCCATTTCAGCATCTCGACGAACAGGAAGGCGGAGAGGGAGATGAGGATCGTGCGAACCCAATCGAACGCGGTGAGCGGCTCCGTGTGGAAGGGTCCCTGGAAGAACGGCACGTAGATGACCATGAGCTGGAGCGCCATGGACGCGAGGACGGCATAGATCAGCTTCTTGTTCGTCAGGAACCCGACCTGCCAGATCGTTTGGCGGGGGGAGCGGATCGCGAAGACGAGGAAGAGCTCGAAGAAGACGATCGTCGTGAACGTGACCGTCTGGGTGCGGATGGGATTGGAGCCGTCGGCGCTCTCCCAGAAGAAGATACCGAGCGTGCCCACGGTCAGGATGGTCGCGACGATGATGATCAGGAAGACGATGTCGCGCGAGAGGACACCCTCCTTCGGATTCCGCGGGGGGCGCGCCATGATGTCCGGCGGATACGGATCGACCCCGAGGGCCAGGGCCGGGAGACCGTCCGTGACCAGGTTGATCCACAGGAGCTGGACCGGGGTGAAGAATGGGAGGAACCTGGGGTCCGCGATGAAGAGGGTGGCGAGGAGCATGATGAGCACCTCGCCCGCGTTCGCCGAGAGGAGGTAGGCCACGAACTTGCGGATGTTCTCGTAGATGCCACGGCCCTCCTCCACGGCGGCCACGATGGAGGCGAAATTGTCGTCCGTTAGGACCATGTCCGCGCTCTCCTTCGCGACGTCCGTACCCGTGATGCCCATCGCGACGCCGAGGTCGGACCGCTTCAGTGCCGGAGCATCGTTCACGCCGTCGCCGGTCATCGCGACGACGTGGCCCTTCTTCTTCCAGGAGTCCACGATCCGCATCTTGTGCTCCGGACTCACGCGGGCGTAGACCTTGATATGCTCGACGTCCCGAACCAAGTCCTCCTCGGACACCTTGTCGAGCTCCTCGCCGGTCAGGGCCCGCTCTCCCTCCGCAAGAATCCCCATCTCCCGGGCGACGGCCATCGCGGTCAGCTTGTGGTCCCCCGTGATCATGACGACTTGGATGCCCGCCTTCCTGCAACGTCCGATCGCCTCGATCGCGTCGGCGCGGGGGGCATCCATCATCCCGACGAGCCCCAGGAACGTGAGGCCGCTCTCCAGCCCTTCCTCCCGGATGGGCGGGACCTCGCCCGGGAAGGAGCGACTGCCGAGGCCGAGGACACGCAGGGCCCGGGTGGCCATCTCCTGATTCTGGAACAGGTACTGCTTCCGATCGTAGTCCGTGAGCGGACGGCGCTCCCCGTCGACGAGATGGTGGGTGCAAGCCGCGAGGATCCGCTCCGGGGCGCCCTTCACGTACAGCATCTTCGCGCCGATTTCGGCGAGGGAGAGGTGCCGCCGGTCCTCGGAGACGGCGAGGATCTCCTGGAGCGCCTGCGCGGACAGGGGCGCGTGCAGCGTCGACATCATCTTGCGCTCCGAGGTGAAGGCGAGCTCCGCGACGCGGGGCTGCTCGGCGCGCAGGATGTCCGCGTCGAGCCCGGCCCGCATCGCGGCAACCACGAGGGCCCCTTCCGTGGGGTCGCCCTCGCACATCCAGCGGTCGCCCTCTCGCCTGATCGAGGCGTCGTTGCAGAGGACCCCGCAGACGAGGGTCTCACGGAGGTCCGATTGGGTCTTGAGGTCGACTCGCTGACCGTCCAGGCGGAACTCACCAGCCGGATCGAACCCTTCCCCGCGGACCTCGTAACTCCGACCGTCGACGTAGAACGAGCGGACGTTCATCTCGCCTTTCGTCAGGGTGCCCGTCTTGTCCGAGCAGATGACCGTGGCCGCCCCGAGCGCTTCGACGGCCGGCAGCTTGCGGATCAGGGCATGGCGCCGGATCATCCGCTGGAGGCCGAGCGCGAGGCTGATCGTCACGACGGCCGGGAGCCCCTCAGGGATCGCCGCGACCGCGAGGCCGACGGCAGTCAGGAACAGGAGCTCCAGGTTGCTGAACGGATCCGCCTCCTTGAAGAACATGAGGAGGAAGACGACACCCGCAATCACGAGGATGATGAGCCCGATCTGGCGGCCCAGGCGGTCGAGCTGTCGCTGCAGGGGCGTCTCCTCTTTCGTCTCCTGCTGGACGAGGCCTGCGATCGTGCCCAGTTCCGTGCGCATCCCTGTTGCGGCGACGAGTCCCTTCCCGCGGCCGCCCTCGACGGAGGTGCCCATGAACGCCATGTTCCTGCGGTCTCCCAGGAACGCGACCTGCGGGAGCACGCCGGTCGTCTTGGTGACCGGGGTCGACTCGCCCGTGAGGGACGCTTCGTTCGTACGCAGGCTCGCCGCCTCGAAGAGGCGCACGTCCGCAGGGACCTTGTCGCCGGCCGCGAGCAGCACGACGTCGCCGGGCACGATCTCCCGCGAAGGGACGACGACGGCCTCGCCCTCGCGGACCACGTGGGCCTTCGGGGCCGCGAGGGCTTTCAGCGCCTGCAGGGACTTCTCTGCCCGGAATTCCTGGACGAAGCCGAGGACCGAGTTGAGCACGACGATGATCCCGATGAGGATCGCGTCCCAGACTTCCGTGGACTCGCCTCGTGAGATCCCGAGGTACGCGGAGATTGCCGCGGCGATGATCAGGATGATCACGAGCACGTCCGTCAGCTGCTCGAGGAAGATGCGGAGCGGGCTGATCCGGGTCGTCTGGACGAGCTCGTTGGGCCCGTCCTTGGCGAGGCGTTCGCTCGCCTCGCGCTTGGACAAACCCGCGGGAGACGAGGCCTGGCGCTCGAAGGCCGTCTCGACGTCGACGGCGTGCCAAGCCTCGGCCATGGAGTCGCGGATAGGACGCGCCGTTATTAACACACCCGGTTGGCGGGCGGGTGGTCGGTCCTGCGGTATGAGGTTTCCGTCTTGACAGTATGCTTTAGTAGCATGAGTCCCGATGCGAAACGCGGGATGGGATCCAGAGATTCCTCGCGAGACGAGCGAGTCAACACGCACCGCGCTCCCCCCTGGCCTAGGAGGGTGAGTGCATAGTCGACGCGAACTCCATTATGTTCGAGGTCGGCATAATCGCCGCGGTGGGATTCCTCGGCGCCGCGGTCGCGAGCCGGGCCCGCATCTCCGTCGTGATCGGCTACATCGTCGCAGGGATCCTGATCGGGCCGAACATCCACGTGAGCCTCCTCGGCCTATCCTACAACGGAATCCTCACGGACACGGACTTCGTCCAGTCCATCTCCCAGCTCGGCCTCGTCCTCCTCCTGTTCTTCGTCGGGCTGGAGTTCAGCATCGCGAAGCTCCGGCGCACGAAGGAAGCCGCGGCGATCCTTGCGGTCACGAACCTCGCGGTCGACATGTTCGCGGGCTTTGTGATCGGCGCCTGGCTCGGATGGCCCCTCATCGACACGATCTTCATGGCCGGGGTCATCAGCATGTCGAGCTCCGCCATCGCGGCGAAGGCCCTCATCGACCTGAAGCGCCTCGGCAACGCGGAGACCGATTTCATCCTGGGCATGGTGATCCTCGAGTCCTTCCTCGCGATGATCATCCTCACGCTCGTGAACGGGGTGGTCATCTCCTCGGACGGCGCTCCGATCAGCCCGACCTTCCTGTTCGCGGGGATCGGGATCTTCTTGGGTTTCTTCACGTTCCTGGCGGCAGTCGTCATCCCGAACACGGTGAAGATGTTCGAGCGGATCAAGAGCGACGAGCTGTTCATCCTATTTGCCCTGGCCATCGTGTTCCTGTCCGCGGCCCTCGCGCAAGCCTTCCGAGTCCCCGCGATCATCGGTGCGTTCTTCATCGGCATGGTCTTCGCGGACACGAAGCTCGCCCAGCGCCTCAAGACGAAGATGGAATCCCTTCGGGACGCGTTCGTCGCCATGTTCTTCCTGAGCTTCGGGATGCTCATCGATCCTTCCGCATTGCCGGCGGTCCTGCCGATGCTGCTCATCGCGGTGCCCCTCATCCTGATGAGCGACATGTTCCTGACCGCGAGCCTGGCGTACATGATCGGGTTCTCCGCCCGGGCGGCCACCGCAATCGGGACGAGCTTCGTGGCCCGGAACGAGGAGGCGGTCCTCTACGCGACGGTGGGCACACGAGCCATCCACAACAACCCGAACCTGCCGAACAACTACGCGGGTACCTACCTCACACCCTTCACCGGGATCCTCTGCATCGTGATGAGCTCACTGGCGCCCCTCCTCATGGTGCGCTCAGACCGCATCGCCCGGTTCTTCTCGAGACGGCTCCCCAAGTCTATCACGTTCGGTGCGGACCTCGTCAAGCGCACCCTCCGGACCATCGTCATGCCCAGCATGCTCCCGATCTACCGGAAGCGGCGGCTCCTCCAGGCCACACTCATCCTGTACGCCGCCTGGATCATCGACCTCACGATCACGCGCGACGCGGCCCATCTCGTCATGGCGATGTGCTCCCCGTTCGTCATCTTCGCGGTGTACGCGGCCGCGCGGCGGAGCTTCCAAGAGCCGGTGCGACACACGAACTACGGCGTCGACGGGGGACCGTACAGCCGGTCCACGATCGAGGCGTTCGTCCTCCGCATCGTCGTCGGCACGCTCGTGATGATCGCCGTAGTGGCCATCGTATGGCAGTACTATTGGCCCGTGACCCTCGCGATTCTCTACACGTACTTCCTGTCCGTCGTGTTCAGCATGAAAGTCGTGTACCGCCGCCTGGGGCTCGGCATCGGACGGCGCCGGAAGCCCGTACGGGTCTTCAAGGGAGTGCCGACTGCGCGCCGCGGACGAATCGCGAGCAACGGGTTCGGCCGGCGCTGATCAGACGATCGGGTACGCGAGGTCCGCGATCCACGTCTCCCGGCCGATCGTCGTCGAAGGACCGTGACCGGGGAGAACCCTCGTCTCCGGAGGCAGCTCGGCGAGCCGACGCAGGCTCGCCTTCATCCTCGCGGGGCTCCCCCCGAGCGTGTCCGTTCGGCCGCAGGATCCGGCGAAGAGCGTGTCGCCCGAGAAGAGGACCTGGTCCGCTTCGTCGTAGAAGGAACAGCTCCCTTCCGTGTGCCCCGGGGTGTGCAACGTCGCGAGGGTGATTCCCCCGACCTGGACCGTGGTCCCTTCCTTTAGGAGCAGGTCGGGCGCCACCGCGGGCGGTGGGGCGGGAAGGAACCACTTCGACTCCCTCGCGTTGCGCTGGAGGCGGTACGCATCGACCTCGTAGATCGCGAGCTTCGCGCCCGTGGCCGCTTTGAGAGGCGCGTCATCGGCGGTGTGGTCCACATGCCCGTGCGTGTTCAGGATCGCGACAATCTTCGCGCCGAGGCTTTCGGCCTTCGAAAGAAGCTCCCGCGCCCCCAGGCCCGTGTCGATCACGGCGGCCTGATGGCTCGCCTCGTCAATCACCAGGTAGACATTGTTGTCGAGGGGAGGGACGACGAGCGCCTCGATGCGCATCGACGCGACGGCAGGCGAGAGGATGGGATAAAGTTGCCGTCACCAGTGATTGTCGCGGTGGCGTGCGGGTCCGTGGGCGCAAGCTTAAGGCCGCCGTGGGCATCGAGGGAACCCCATGACCGTTGGTGGCATCAACTTCAACTGCCCGCGGTGCAACAACCCGCTGTTCTTCACTTTCAAGCTCTCGGACGACGGGGACTCTCTCAAGCGAATCGTGGCCTGCCCTGGATGCCAGACCTCCTGGGCCGTAGGCGTAGACATCCGACCCCAGTGAAGCCTTATCTCATCGGGCGCACTGGCACGGACGTGCGCCTTCCCCTGTTCCCCCTCCAGACGGTACTCTACCCCGGGTCCACCCTGGCCCTCCACATCTTCGAGCCGTGCTACCGCGAGATGATCGGCCGTTGCCTCGAGCACGATGAGACATTCGGGATCTGCCTGATTCTGGAGGGAGAGGAGGTCGGGACGGCGGCCATCCCGTATCGAACGGGTACGGAAGCCCGCATCATCGCCTCCCAGCGCGACCGAGACGGGCGGTACGACATCGTCGTGGAGGGCCAGCGGCGCTTCGAGATCCTCAGCCTTGACCGCGCACGACCCTACCTGCGCGCCGAGGCCCGGTTCCTCGAGGAGCCGGAAGGTGAGGAGGACGTCGGGCTTCCGGAGGCCGTGGCGAAGCTCTTCGAGGGCGTCCTCGAGTCCCTCGAACTCTCGGGGCAGGCCGTCATCGACGAGACATGGAAGGATCTCGATGCGACCTCCCTCTCCTACAAGGTCGCCTCGGTGCTCCCCACGGGGGAGGACGTGAAGCAGGCAATCCTGGAGATTCCCGACACGACCTCGCGCCTGAGACGGCTCGCAGAACTTCTCATGACTTTGCGGCGCGTCGACGCGGCCGCGGGCGCGGCGTAGCCCTCTCAATCTCGCGGAGTGCAACCCGGATCCCCCGCCGGATCGTCGCGTAGTCCATCGAGGCCTGCCCCGGCTTCTCGAGGCTCGCCTCGGGCACCTGAGGGACATGGATGAATCCCGCGGGCCCATCCTTCCCGTCCGCCGCGAACGCGTCGAGCAGGGTGAACATCGCGAAGTTGCACAGGTACGTGCCGGCCGTGTTCGACAACTCGGCCGGGATCCGATCTCTCCGCAGGGAGGCCAGGATCCTGCGGATGGGAAGGGTCGAGAAGTAGGCGGCAGGACCCCCCGCGCGGATGGGACGGTCGCGGTACCGGCGACCGCGGTTGTCCGGGACGGAGAAGTCCAGCATGTTCACCGCCACGCGCTCGATGCTCAGGGCCGTTCGGCCCGGGGCGACGCCCATGGCGAGGGCGGCATCCGGATTGGCGCGCTCCATCAACCGCCGCAGCATGGGTCCCGCCTCCTCGACGGCCACGGGGATCTGGGCGCCGTAGATCCGCGCCCCGCCAATCCTCCGGCCGTTCAGCTCGCGGGCGAGGACGCCCGTCGGATTGTAGTCCGGAGCATTGCGATAGGGGTTGTACCCGGTAAGGAGGATCGTGCGGGCCACGGCGCCACGATGGACTTCCGGGGCATGAGGTTGGCGGTCTCCCGCTCAACGCGTGATGCGAGGCGCGGGAGTTGAACCCGCGTTAGAAGCTTGGGAAGCTTCTGTCCTACCGTTAGACTAGCCTCGCGCGGCGACGACAGGAGCGCGGTGGTATTTTTCGATTCGCCCTGCCTCACAGGTTCGCGATCTGCAGGTAGGCCCCGATGAAGAAGAGGAAGACCACGATCACGCCGATCTCCCCCCGGATCATCGCACGCAAGAACGCGGGCCCCTTCAGGGCCTCGACTTGGTTGGAGAGGACTGCGCCGAGTAACAGCGCGATCGACCCCACGCTGAAGAGTTGGAGCGCATCGATGATTGAGTTCACGGTCACCGCAGACAGGACTTGGGTTCCGTCGAGGATTCCCGGGATCCGGCCGAGGACGAGGAAGTTGAGAACGAGGGCGAGCACGATGGCGGTTTCGGGTATCAGGATGAGGGGTTCGACACGGCCGAAATCCGCGCCGACGAACTGGGCCATCCGGGCGCGCACGATCCAGACTTGAGCGATGAGCGCGAGGACCACCACGATCGCAAAGGCGGTGCCGGACGCGAGGAGAAGCAGCCAAGCCGCAATGCCCCCGAATCGCGGCGTGGGGGAGTCAAGCGTAGCAGTGATCGGGAGGCTCAGGAGCCAGAGGACGAACCCGAAGACGACGGGAGTCGCGACAATCGCAGGATAGACGATGAACCGGCCCATGGATTGAGGACCCGGGTTCTCCGAATCGGCGCGGGCGCGCAGATTCGCGTACGCAGCCCATCCTGCCAAGATGGCTCCAGCGGATGCAATGAGGGGAACGACCACGAATAGTATTAGAGCCTCTAATCCCGCCACGGAACCCGGATGAGACCACGGGGCGTTAAGGCTTCGTCACGGTCTCCAGCTGGGAGATCACGTTCCAGATCAGCGTACGCCCATGCAACGGAATGTTCGGGTCGTTCGCGAGGTCATCCATGATCATGATGGCGCTCGTGACCCTCAGGTCGAGGGCTTCACCTTTCTTCGAGAGTCGGGCCTTCGCGTCGGCGGCCCCGCGTCGGATGTTGCGGGGGACGGAGGTGTCCTCGGAAATCGAGTCGAGGACTTCCACCACTTGTTTGAGCTTCGTTTCGCTGTCCATCGTACCACCTCCAGGCCCTGACCCTTGCCCTCAACTTTGCGACCTCGGCTGTCCGGCTTCCTTGTAGGTGGTCACCACCATCAAGGTCTTCGTGTCCTTGATCCCGGGGATCGGCGCAAGGTTCGTGAGGACGAAGTCCTTCAGGCCCTTGTAGTTCTTGAACCGGGCCTTCGCGACGATGTCCGTGTCTCCCGTGACCAGGAAGACGTCCTGGATCACCTCGAACTTCGCGATCTCCGTGGCGATCCGGTCCGCTTCCTTCGTGTCCACCTTCAGGGTAATGACCGCGGCGACTTGGTCTTCGCCGTAGAGGGCTGTCAGAGCCTGTTCCATGTCGTTACCCGTCGCCATTAGGGAAGGGATGGAGGGGGCCCACTATTAAGGTTTATCTGAAGTGCGGGTAGGCCACGAAAGGACGTCCATTATCGCTGGATTCGCGCGCCGCACTTCCGGCAGAACGCATCGTCCGCCAGGAGGGACGCACCGCAGTTCGGGCAGTTCGTGAGGACCACGCGCGTCCCGCATTTGCGGCAGAAGGCGTCGTCGGGCTTCATCGGCGCACCGCACGAAGGGCACACGCTCCCGACGGGAACCGCGGCGGGCGAGGGACGAGGCGCCTCGGCCGGGATGGATGGCGGCGCGGGCGGAGGCGGGCCCGATGGGGACGGGGCCGGCGCGGCGACCGCTTCTCCCCGCGCGCTCTTCTCCGCCTGCCGCGCGACGCCCAACGCGCCCGAGTAGTCCTTGGCGTCGAACCGGGCCTTCGCCGAGACGAGCAGGGTGCGAGCCTGGACGACGTCGCGGCCCGAGCTGGCCTCCGACTCGATGGAGGCCTCGGCGACCGAGATCGCGAACTTGGACTGGACGAGATTCGGCGGGTATTCCTTCTGGAGAATCTCCTTCGTCGTCGGCTCGATCGAGGACGCATCTACAGGCGCCGCGTCGAGTTGAGTCAGATCCCCCTGGGACGCCTGCTGACCGCGCAGGGAGACGAGTCGATCCTTGACCCGCTTCGTGAGATCGAGGGTGACGCGGTAGTTCCGGCGGCTGTAGGCCATCTGGGCCTCCCGCAGGAGGGACGCCACCTCGTCGCTCTGCACCCCGCCCCGTTCGGCCATCGTGGCGGCGATCGCACGGGTCGTGACGAGCGCGTTGTGGGCCTCGTCCTGGAGCTGCTCCGGACGCGCCGCGATGTGCTGCTTGCGGTTCTTCGAGCGACGCCTCATGTAGCGCAGCTCGAGCCACGTGACGGCAATCATCACGAACACGAGGGCCACGACAATAATGTTGGTCGTGTCGTCCGCCATGGACCTCCGCCAAGCCGAAGGACGCCATAAAAGTGTTTTCCCGTGGGAATCTCCCGTCGAAACGACTCGTCCGGGCGATGGCCGGTCCCGGGTCGTTCAGGTGAGGATCTCGCCGAGCAGCCCGCGCTTCTGGGCCACCCGGATCTCCCGCGCGATTCGGCGGCCCGTAGACATCCCGGGCTCGAGCATGTCCGCATAGGGCGAGCCCGAGATGAACAGGTTCGTCCCCGCGACGATCCGCGACGAAATCTCGAAGACCTTGAACTCGAGCCGGTCTGTGACGATCGTCTCGAGGCAGAACGGGCCGATCATCCCGCCGAACAGTTCGAGGGACCGCTCGACGGTGTGCTCGCCCATGTCGAACGCCTTGGGGAGGAGGGACTCCCTGAGGACTACCGGCATGTTCCCCGTGACCACGAAGGTCGGGTAGATCTCGAGCTCGCGCAGGCGCTCCTGGGCTCCGAGCTTGTACATCTCATCGATGTTCGCCTCGT
>JBGPGA010000005.1:0-40046 GCA_041483635.1 Thermoplasmata archaeon | reverse complement strand
GGCCATCTTCGGGACGTCCGCGATCAGGATGCGCCGGAGCGAGTTCACGAACGCAGGTTCCGTCTCCTCTAGGAGGACCTTGATGTAATCCTCCTTCTGCGCGAGGACCTTCGCCTTCATGGAATCTACACCCTCCGCCCGCGGCGGCCTCCCTTGGGCTTCGTGCCGTCATGGGGCACGGGGGTGACCTCCTCGATCCGGCCAATGCGGAGCCCCGCGCGCGAGAGCGCGCGGATCGCGGACTGCGCGCCCGGGCCCGGGCTCTTCGAACGGTTGCCGCCCGGTGCTCGGACGCGAACGTGGATCGAGTCGATGCCCTTCTCCTTGGCCGCATCCGCGACGCGCTCGGCGGCCTTCATCGCGGCGTACGGGGAGGCCTCGTCCTTCGCGGCCTTCACGACCATGCCGCCCGTCGCCTTCGTGATCGTCTCGGAGCCGGTGATGTCCGTGAGCGTGATGATGATGTTGTTGTACGACGCGTAGATGTGCGCGATCCCCCACTTCGTCACGCTCCCGCCCCCTTCGCGCCCTCGACCTGGGGTCCGGCCGGAGCCGCAGGTCCGGGCTCGCCCTCATCCGCCTCGGGCTCCGCGGCCGGGGCGGGCGGCTGGGCTCCCTGGCGGACCGGGTGGAGGTCGTTCGCGATCGGCGATCGCTCGTCGTAGATGATCGCGTTCTCCTCCTGTCGGTTGATGAGGTAGCCGGGGATCGTCACGCGGCGGCCCTCGACGGACACGTGTCCGTGGACGATGAACTGCCGGGCCTGGCGCGGGGTGAAGGCGAGCCCTTTGAGGAATGTGAGGGTCTGGAGGCGTCGCGAGAGGAGGGCCTCCACGTCGAGGCCGAGCACGTCGTCCAAGGTCGTCCCCTCGAGAGGCAGGAGTCCGAGGCGCCCCAGGCGGCGGAGGAGCTGCTCGCGTTCCTTCTCCGCTTGCTTGTTCCCCGTGCGGACGAGCGCCTGGAGCTCCCGCGCCCGCTGGCGGAACCTGCGCAGGGTGAACTGGCAGCGCCAGAGCTCCTTCTTGTTCTTGAGACCGTATTTCTTGAGGAGCTCGTTCTCCGTCTTGATGCGCTCGGCCTCCCAGGGATGGGAGGGCCGTTCGAAGTGCGCGCGGGAGAACTTGGGATCGCCCAACGGATCACTCCTTCTTCTCCGCCGCCGGGGCCGGCTTGGCCTCTTCCTTCTTCGCCCTGCCGCCCTCTTCCTCCTTCTTCGCGGCCTGGGCTGCGAGCGCCGCCTTCTTCGTGACTCCGACCGTCAGGCCCGTGCGGCCGTTGCTGCGGGTGCGCTGGCCGCGGACCTTCTGTCCGGTCTCGTGGCGGACGCCTTTGTAGGAGCGGATCATCTTCATCCGGTTGATGTCGTCCCGGACGCGGAGGCCCCATTCGGAGCCAAAGGAGTGGAGGTCGAGCCCGGTCTCCTGGTCGCGGGGTCGGTTGACCATCCAGTCGGGGAAGGTCTCCCCGAGCTTGGTCAGGGTCTCCTCGATCTGGTCCGTCTGCTGCTCGGACAGGTTCCCAAGGCGGTCGTATCGCGGCACGCCGACGTTGTCGGCGAGGGCCTCCGCGACGCGGATCCCGATGCCGTCGATCGCCGTGAGGGCGTAGGCGACGGACCGGGTGCCGTCGAGGTCCGTGTTGGCCATCCGAACGATGTAACGGAAGTCCTCCTTCACGCCCTCGAGCTTCTTGGGCGCCTTGGCCTTCGGCTCTTCCGCCTTCTCGTCCTTCTTCTCCTTCTTCGGCTTCTCGGGCTTCTTGCCTTCGGACGGCGAGGGCGGTGCCTCTGGTTCAGGGGTTTCCTCATCCTCAGGCATTCAACAATCCCCGGGTAGGATGGTGTCCCAAACTCCAGGAGCTATTTAAGGATTGACGAGCGTCTTCGCCGCGGGCCGGAGGGCGTCCTCCGCCGTTGCGGCGTCGAGAGCGGGACCCGCTCCCAGAATTCAGGATAGTGGACGACGAAGCCGATCTCGTCCACATCGAACTCGGCGCTGAAACCGTTGTGCAACCCCTCGTAGCGGTAGTGGTTCTCTGACATGCGGGTGTACCTCTGCCTCACCGGGCGCACTTCGAGGTCCGGGAACACGATCCAGCCCGTTTCGATCTCCGCGGCGCCGCCGACCGGAAGGTCGAGTCGCCGCACCGCGAGCGTGTTCGTAGAGGGACTCGCGGACAGGTCGACATCCGTGAGTCCGCGCAGGTCTCGCCTCCCGACGCCATCCGTTTCCCACGTGCCCTCCTCGCTCACCTCGACGTGGAGGAAGTGCTTCTCACGCCCATGCCGGAGGTTCACTTGCGCGCTCCGCGGACGCCATGCCCGGTCGCAGGAGATCGCATAGACCACGGTGGTCGGTCCTTCCGGGAAGCGGAGGTGGGCGCGACCGGAGAGATGGAACCCGCTGTCCGTCGAGGAGAGGGTCGCCTGGTCCGTCCCAGGGTGGCGGAAGTACTTCCACTGGGCCCGACCGAGGATGCGAGGGGGGCTCACGTCCGACCCCCGAGCTCCTTACTCATCGCGCGACCGAAGCCCCTGTATCCGAGGGCCTCGTAGAATGCAGTCGCACCCTCGTCATCCAGTCCGGTGATGAGGTGCATCCGCGTCGATCCGTGGTCCCGCGCGAGGCCCTCGGCGAACCGCGTGAGGCCGCGGCCCACGCCGAGCCGGCGGTACGCAGGGTCGACGTAGATGTCCGAGAGCTCCGCGTGGACCCGGCGCGTCTCGAGCTGGGGGAGGAGCCGGAGGCTCGCGAAGCCGGCCGGGCCTCCGCGGGCCGAGGCCAGGACGACCGTGTCGAACGCCGCCGTCGTCCGCATCTGCCGGCGGACGTCGTCGAGGGTCTCGAGTTCGAAGTACTCCCGGTAGAACGCCTTGAAAAGCGGCAGCAGATTCGCTGCGTCGGCGGGCGCGGCCACCCGGAACCGCACGTCCTCGTCGTTCGTCACGATGGCCCCGCCCCCTTGGTCGACCGCAGCACCTTGTACCCGCTGCCCCGCTTCACGATCTTCGCATGCCCGAAGGCATCGGCCATCCGCCTCTGAAGGGATTCCGCCCCTTGCCGGGTGCGGGCGACAAGCCACAAGTGGCCGCCGTCCAGGAGGTGGGCGGGCGCCTCGGAGATGATCCGGTCGACGACCGCCCGACCGGCGCGGATCGGCGGGTTGCTCACAACATGGTCGAAGGACATTCCCGCGACGGGCGCGTACAGGTCTCCCTGCCGCACCTCCGCGTTCGTCACCCCGTTGTGCCGAAGGTTTTCCCGGGCCAGGCGCACCGCGCGCTCGTTGATGTCCGTCAGGACGACGTGGCCGCTCGAGGAAAGCTTCGCGGCGGCGATCCCAATGGCTCCCGTCCCGCATCCGAGGTCGAGGACGAGCTCGGACGGGCCCAGCGCGAGCGCCTCGATGAGGAGTTCCGTCCCCCGGTCGAGTCCGCCGCGGGAGAACACCCCCGCGTCCGTTCGGAGGCGGAGCTCGAGGCCCCGGACGCGGACGGACCGCTCCGCAGGGCGGCGCGGAGACGACGGTCTCGCATTCGAGTAGTGCTCACCCATCCGGCCTTGGGAACGGGGCTGAGGGCTTAAGGCCGACGCTCCGGCAGCGCGCCGGACTTCGAGACATGTCCAAGGAGGACGGTCGCGATCTGCAGGTCCTCGCTCGATCCGGAGTAGTTGCCTTCGCGGAACTCCCGCTCCGCGCGGGTCAGGACCTCCCGGACGTCCGGGAGCATCGGGAAGTCGACCGACCTCAGCATCTCGACCCGGTGCTGGGTCTCCGTGAGCGACTTCGCGAGGGCCTCCCTCGCGTTGCGGCGCCGGACGAAGGCCCCGTGGGCCCGCTCGAGGTGCTCGAGGGTGCGCGAGTAGTTCCCCTCCTTGAGCGCGCGCCGAGCGTCCTTGAGCGCCGCATCGGCATCATACGAATGGAAGCCCTCCCGCGAGAGGCGAGAGTAGAGGACCTCCGCGTCCTGAAGGCCGGTGACCGCTCTCGCATGGCTCTCAGAGAGGCGCGAGGCATCCTCCGTGAGGCGTTCCGCCATCTCCAGGCACGGCTCCAGGAGCCCCTTCGCTCGCATGTCGCGCGCGTAGGCGACCTGGCGGTCCAGGCGGTCCGTGACGATCCCCTCGGAACGGAGCTCTCCGAGGCGGGCGTCGACGCGGTCGAGCGTCAGCCCCGTCTCCCGGTACACGGACCGGAGTCGGTCCGCGCGCGTCTCGATCCCCGCCGCGATGCGCGTCGCGCCGTCGATGTGGCCCAGGGCGAGCTCGCGGGTCGCCTCCTCGAGGGCGTGCTCGAGCTCGTTCACCGCGCCTTCGGCGAATGCGCGGGGATTCTCGATCCCCTCCAGATCGCTGAGGGCGGTGATTGCGATCTCCGCGAGGAAGATTCGGTTCGAGGCCGTGTTCGCCCGCACGAGGAGGTCGCGGCCCTCCCGCGCGGCGCGCTCCAGGATCACGCGCGCCTCGAGATAGTTCGGCACGACGGACCCGTTCTCCAGGACTCCGGTCCCCACCTTCTCCCGGGCCCGGGCCTGGGCGGCCTCGAACTCGTGCGTGTCGAGGCCGATCCGCCGGAGTTCTCCGATCCGGATCTCGAGATCTGCCGCGGCCTTGTGGTACGCCGCAAAGCGTTCGTCGAGGGTGAGGGCGAGGCTCTCCGCCTTGCGCGCGGCGGCGAGGGCCTTCGAGAATTCATGCGCACGGAAGAGGTCCCGGGCGACCCGGAGCGAGTCCTCCGCAGGCTGGAGGTCTGCCTGAGTGAGGCGGAGGACGGCGACGAGGTCCTCCGAGCGTGAGATGGCGTCCTCTGCATGCCGTGCCTTGCCGGCACGGAGGAACCCGACCCCCTCTCTCTGCGGCGTCATGGATGGCATCCCACCCGCGCTGCCGGCGGCAGGAGCCTCCGACTCCTGCGGTACCGGTGGGATGGGAATTGCATGGGACGGAAGGACTAAAAGCGTTGCGATTGTCCGTTCGTGATAATCAGGGCTGAGAACGTCCGCGGTCGGAATCCGGCTCAGCCGACGCGCCGGTAACCGATCAGTGCAAGGACGAGGCCGACGAAGGCGAGCGTCCCCCACGGCGACAAGGCGACGGCGCAGTCCGTGAGGGGCGGCTCAATCGCGGACCCGACTCCGGGGACGCACGGATAGAGGCCGTTTCCGAGGAGGGCCGCCGTGAACCCTAGGACGAGGACGACGAGGCCGACGAGGACGAGGCGGAAGGACCGTTCGCGAGCCGCGTCCGGGACCGGGCTCGTCGATGTCGGGGTGGCCGCCACTTCGGGTGTCGACATCTCGCTCCTCGGAGGTACATGGGTGGATTCCTCAAGAACCTGCCCACCCGCTCCGTGGAAGTCCCCAGGGAATCATTATTATCGCGCCGCCCCTACGCGCCCGCGGAATGCCCGGATTCCTCCGGCTCGCGCGTCCTCTCAACTGCGTCATGTCGGCGGTCGGCGTCGTGATTGGCGGGCTCGTGGCCGTCGGCGGAGACGCCTGGGGCACGTATGCGTGGCCCCTGTTCTACGCCTCGCTGGCGGCCGCCCTGTCCACCGCCGGCGGGAACGCGCTGAACGATCTGTTCGATCGGGAGACGGACCGGGTCAACCACCCGGATCGGCCCCTGGTCACGGGGGCCCTCAGCGTCGGCGAAGCGCGCAACTATGCGGTGGGCGCGTTCATCGCCGCGGCCGCCCTAGGTACGATTGCGGCCCCCCTGTGCTTCGTGATCGTCGTCCTCAACGCGGGGCTCATGTATGCGTACGAGGCGGGACTCAAGCGCCGCGGTGCGCCGGGAAACGTCGTCATCGCCTACTTGGTCGGCTCCTTGTTCTTGTTCGCGGGCTTCGCGGTGTTCCGGGGCGACCCGACCCCGCTGTTCCGCACCGGGATCCTGGCCCTGCTCGCATTCCTCACGACGGCGGGCCGGGAGATCACGAAAGACATCGAGGACAGGGCCGGGGACGTCGATCGCCGGACCCTGCCGCAGCGAATCGGCGCGAAGCCCGCGGGCCGCGTGGCCGCCGCGGCCCTCGTCGCGGGCGCGTTCCTGAGCGTCGTGCCCTGGATGGTGAACGTCCTTCCGTGGCCCTATCTCATCCTCGTCCTGCCCGCGGACGGAATGTTTATCTACGCCGCCTTTTACTCGGCGGCTCGGCCCACGCGCTCCCAGCGCGTGACGAAGTACGCGATGGTCGTCGCCCTGATCGCCTTCCTCGCGGGTGGACTCCTGTGACGGTGTACGAATCCCTCCTCGAACGCCGGACCCGAGGGCGACTCCACATGACCCTCCTGGATCCGGACAAGCAGTCCGCCGAGCAGGCAGGGCGGATCGCGGCCAGTGCGGCGAGGAGCGGGACGGACGCGATCATGATCGGCGGATCGACTGGGGTGACGCAGGGGAAGGTCGATGCGACCGTCCTCGCGATCAAGGCGGCCGCGAAGGTTCCCACCATACTGTTCCCCGCGAGCGCCGCGAACCTGTCGCGCCATGCGGACGCGCTCTACTTCATGAGCCTCCTCAACAGCCGCGATCCCCGGCTCATCGTGGGCGAGCAGCGCCGCGCGGCCCCGCTTGTGAAGAAGTGGGGACTCGAGACAATCCCGATGGCGTACCTCGTCGTCGAGCCTGGCATGCGCGCGGGGGAAGTCGGCCAGGCGGATCCGATTCCTCGGTCGAGGCCGGAGGATGCGGTCGAGTACGCACTCGCGGCCCAGATGCTCGGGATGAAGCTCGTCTACCTCGAGGCGGGGAGCGGAGCACCGGAGCCCGTGCCCGCGCCCATGATCCGGGCCGTCCGCGAAGCCCTCGAGATCCCGCTCATTGTCGGCGGCGGGATCCGGACGGCGGACGCCGCAGGAACCGTCGCCCGCGCGGGCGCGGACATCGTCGTCACGGGCACGATCGTCGAGCGCGCGAAGGACGGAGACACGCTCCGACGGATCATCGCGGCGGTGAAGGCGGGCTGATGGATCGTTTCCTCCCGAAGACGGTCGCGGAGAGCCACGCGGAGACGACCCGGATGGCGCGCCGCCTGTTCACGGCCCCGAGGCCCCGGCGCATGATCCTCCCCATCCTCGCCTTCTCGATCATGGAGGCGTACCTGCTCGTCTATCCGGCGATCGACGGGACGCGCGTCGCCATCGGGACCCTCGCGATCGCGCTGCCCGCCTATGCCGCGGCCTTCCTGACGAAGCCGGCGGCGCTCGCCCTGGGCGGGCGGATGTATTTCCGCCGTTCCTTCCTCCTCTCGTTCGTGGGCCTCATCTTCCTCGGGGCGTTCCAGGTCGTCGCGGTTTCACTCTTCACGATCCTCGCGGTGCTCGGAAACACGGCGTTCGACCCCGCCGTCACGCTGAAGGTCACGATCCTCGCGTACGGCGGAATCCTCTGGACCCGCGAAGTCATCCTCTCTGCGACCTCCCACTCCCAGCACCTGCGCTCCCTCCCGGCGGCCTCCCTGCACCCGCTCCTCGGTCTGGTCGGCCTCGCCCTCTGGGTGCCCCTCGGCCTCTGGACGTTCGTCCTCTCCCTCCTGGTTCTCACAATCTTCTTCCTCTCTGCGGTCGCCTACGCGGAGATCGCGAAGCGCCCGCTCCTCCGGTCCTTCGGCGCGGACGGGTTCAAGCTGCTCCGGTCCACGCTGGACGTCTACGGGGAAATGGAAGACGAAGGGGTCGCGGAGCTCGAGGAGTTCTTCGCCTCGATCAGCGTCCCCGCGCGAATCCGCGTCGCGGGCTTCGCATATCGCACGGCGAAAGGGATTAAGGCCCTGCTCGTGGCGCCGACGGTCCATCCCGGTCCGATGGGCGTGGTCGGCGGGAGCGACCTGCCGAGCAAGGTCGCCGCGGGACTCGCGGACCTCACGCCGAACGTCCTCGTGGCCCACGGCCCGACGACCCACGATGAGAATCCCGCGACGACCGCAGAGGTGCGCAAGGTCTCTGAAACGGTCCGTGCGCTCCTCGCGACCGCCCGCTACGGGGCGCGGGCGGGACGGGCCTGCCGAGCCGGGTTCGGGCGGGCGACCACCCTGGCGCAATCGTTCGGGGACACTGTCCTCCTGACCGCGTCCTTCGCCCCGAACCCCACGGACGACATCGACAGCGCGACGGGTCACGCGGCGGTCCAGGAGGCGAAGCTCGCGGGCGCGCAGGACGCGATCTTCGTGGACGCGCACAACTGCCTCGAGCAGGGAGCCGGGCTCACCCTGTTCGGCTCCGAGGGGAGCCACGAGATCATCGAGTCCGCCAAGGCCGCCACCCAGGCCGCCCTCGCCGCGCCGACCGGCGCGCCGCGCGTCGGCTATGCTCGCCGGTCCAAACTCTGCACCCCCGACCAGGGCCTCGGAGCCCGCGGAATCGAGGCGCTCGTCCTGGAGGTGGACGGGCAGGTCACCGCGTACGTGCTCTTCGACGGGAACAACATGGTGCCCGGGATGCGGGACGCCGTCCGCGCACGGATCGCGGGGCTCGTCCAGGAGTCCGAGGCCCTGACGACGGACAACCACTCCGTGAACCTGACGATGGACGGCTTCAACGCGGTCGGAGCGGTCCTCGACCCGGAGACCATCCTCTCGAACGCGGAGGCCGCGGTCCGCGACGCGGTCGCGAACCTGGAGCCCGTCGAGGTCGCCCCGTTCAGCGGGGACGTGCCCGACTTTCGAATCTTCGGCCCCCAGACGGCCTCGCGGCTGACCACATCGATCAACTCGACGATGGCCGTGCTCCGGCCCGCGCTCTACGTGACCCTCTCCGGGGCCGTGGCTATCGCGGCCCTCGCCCTGGTCCTCCTCTAGAACAGCTCGAGAAACCAACGGTGGATCCGGAAGTCGTTGCTCAGCTCCGGATGGAACGCGACTCCGATGAGGTGGCCCTGCCTCGCCAGGACGATCTTGTCCTGGTAGCGCGCGAGGGGATGGCAAGCACCCCAGGTCCGGAGGATCGCGGGGGCGCGGATGAAGACGCCATGGAACGGTTTGTCGAGTCCGACCACATCGAGGTCCGCCTCGAAGGACTCCTTCTGGCGGCCGAAGGCGTTGCGGTCCACGGCCATGTCCATGAGGGCGAGGAGCTGGCTGTCCGTCTTCTTGGCTTGGGGGCCGCCGTCCTTCGCAAGGAGGATGCAGCCCGCGCACGTCCCGAGGATGGGCATGTGCTCCTCCGTCGCTCGGCGGACGATTTCGTCGAACAGGTTCAGCTTGACGAGGAGCTTCGAGATTGTCGTGCTCTCCCCGCCGGGGATCGTCAGCCCGTCCACGCGGTCGAGATCCTCGCGGCGGCGGACCGCGAACGCCTCGCCGGCGTGGCCGTACTCTTGGATCGCGCGGGCGACCGCGTCGACGTGTTCGCTCACGTCGCCTTGGACCCCGATGACTCCGATTCGCATCGAGATACGGACCACGGCGCGACGATAAAAACCATGCGCGGGAGATATCCGCGTCAGCTGTTGGTTCCTTCGGAGCCCGTGACCCGCCGGAAAGCATCCTGGAGGATCCGGGCGAACTCCTCCGAGCTCGGGAGCATGGCGAGTCGACGGACGACGTTGTTCAGCAGGACCGGCTCGCCGGGCTGCGGCGCGGCGGCGGGTCGCAGGACCTCATCTCCCTCGGGGAAAACGGCCTCCCCGGCTGGGGAATGCCGCAGGGCGCCGGGATGGGCCTCGTCCAGGGGAACGACTTCGAAGAGGCGGTCCATGAGGATGGGCCGTCGCACGTGCCCAAGGATCGTCACTCGGACGCGATCCACCGCGGGATCGAGGGAGGTATTCGCCTCGAGGGCCTGGCGGTTGATGCCGATCTGATCCAGTCGCAGGTCGGGCGACCAGCCCCCGCACACTGTGACGTACCAGTCTCGCAACGTCTCGACGGGCAGGGTGGGGAACGGCTCGCCGAGGTCAACCGACCGTCGCTGCGTGTCCCGCCAAATTTCGGTGAGCCTATTTCTAGGTTCAGTTCAGAAGCTCGGAATTGATACCATCTCGGACGCATCCGCTGCACCGCACTTCCTCCTGAGACCTGCTGCCGGGACGTCGATACGGAATGCTTATCTAGAGGCCTCGTCTACCGCGGGTTCAGGGATGCCGCACGGCGATCGGCTTTGTCCTGATTGACATCGAACCCAACCGGGAGAAGGAGGTCTACGAGAAGCTGATCAAGCTTCCGCAGATCGTCGAACTCTACCCGCTCTTCGGGGAATACGACCTCATCGCGAAGGTCGAGGCGGACTCGTTCGACACGATCGGCAACATCGTGGTCCGGGACATCCGCTCCGTTGAGGGGGTCAAGGCCACGAAGACCCTGGCCCGGATGACCTTCTGAGTGGGGTCAGCATCCGTGGGCCGCCACGATCTGGAGGGCCGCGATTCGGCGCTCGATCTCCACTCGGACATGCTGGTGGTAGGCCACGAGGAGGTCGCGCGCCCGGCCGCGGGTTGCCGCTCGGGTCGTCGGGCCCACGTAGGTCCACTTCCTTTTGGATCCCCAGGTCCGTTCCTCGTACGCCCAGAAGTAGACGTAACGATGGCCTTTGATCTCCCGTACGGCCAAACCGCATCCGAGCTGCGCGTTACCACCGTTTGGTGGTAACTCCTCGCGCCGAGTTCCTGGTTGCTCGTACACATGTGTACGGGGACGATCGCCGTGCAAGGGCCCTGATGGCCGGTTACCACCGTTCCGTGGTAACTCGCCGATCATTCCTCTTCCCGGGGCTCATACGCCGCGACAGCCTCGACGCTCACCCGCAGCCCCGGGAGGGCGACCCCCAGGCGGGCCGTGGAGCGCGCGGGCGGCTCCTCGGGGAAGAACTCCTTGTACGCCTCGTTCATGCCTTTGAAGTCGTCTGGGTCCGTCAGGAAGACCGTGGTCTTCACGACCGCGGCCATCGTCAGGCCCAGCTCCTTCAGGATCGACTGGATGTTCTGAAGGCACTGGCGCACTTGGCCCCCCACGTCCGGGGCGGCCCATTCGCCTGCCTTCGCTCCTGCAGCGAGGGGTGTCTGACCGCTGATGAAGACGAGGCCGTTCGCGACGACGCAGTGGGAATAGGGGCCCAGGGGTTTCGGGTGGTTCGGGAGCTCCGGGACGGACTTCACGGGATCACGGGTTCCACAGAACGCGGGGGTCAGGAAAAGGGTTGCGTCTGACCGTCCGTGGACCCTGTCCCAGTCTTATTGACCCTAAAACTATTTTAACGCGCGGCGGTCTGAAGACGAACAAGCGAATCTGAGGGCCGTACCGGGGCACGGCAAGTGGTCCTATGCCTACTCCTGAGATCGTATTTCGGATCGGCGGCGCCGCAGGCGACGGAGTCTCGTCCACCGCCGAGAGCTTCGCGAAGATGTGCTCCCGCAGTGGCCTCCACGTGTGGACGTATTCCTCGTATCAGAGCGTCATCCGCGGCGGCCATGTTTGGACGCAGGTCCGCGGGAGCGGCGAGCCGGTCCTGTCGCACGGCACCGACCCGAACGTCCTCGTTTGCCTGAATCAGCAGACGATGGACGTGCACCAGGGCTATGTGCCCGAAGGCGGGGCCATCGTCTATGACTCGGACTCCGTGAAGCCAGACGCCGCCAAGGTCGGCAAAGGGGTCCGGCTCCTCGGGATCCCGCTCCGGAAGCTCGCCCAGACGATCACGTCGAACGCCCTCGTCCGGAACACGGTCGCGCTCGGAGCCGCGGTCCGACTCTACGACGTGGACTTCCGTCAGGTCGAGTCCGCGTTCCAGCACATCTGGGGCGACAAGAAGCCCGAGGTCGTGGCGGAGAACCTCCGCGCCGCCCGGCTCGGCGCCGAGGCCGTCGAGAGGGCCGGTGGTTCCCTGAACCTGCATATCCCCTTCACGGACGAGCCTCGTTACCTGATGACGGGGAACGAAGCGATGGCCCTCGGCGCGCTCGCTGCGGGCGTCCGATTCCACGCGCAGTACCCTATGACGCCCGCGTCGTCGATCCTGCACTGGATGGCCGAGCACGGCCCGAAGCACGGGGTCGTCGTGAAGCAGGTTGAGGACGAGCTCGCGGCGATGAACATGGCAATCGGCGCCGGGCATGCCGGCGTGCGGTCCATGGTCGCGACCTCCGGAGGCGGCTTCTCCTTGATGGTCGAGGCGCTCGGCCAGGCGGGGATGACGGAGACGCCCCTCGTGGCGATCCTCGTCCAGCGGGGCGGGCCTTCCACGGGTCTCCCGACGAAGACGGAGCAGGGCGACCTGAACCTCGCGCTCGGCGCGGGCCAGGGCGACTGGCCCCGCGGGATCCTCGCGCCACGCAACACGCAGGAGTGTTTCGACCTCACCGCAAAGGCGTTCAACCTCGCGGAGGTCTACCAGACGCCTATCCTGCTCCTCTCCGATCTCTATCTCGGGGAGGGCTTCCGGACCGTCGACAAGCTCGACTTCAATGTCCCGATCCTGCGTGGACTGATGGCCGCGGACGGCGGCGCTCCCAAAGGGCGGTACAAGAGGTACGCCTACACTCCATCGGGTGTGAGCCCTCGCATCCTGCCGGGCACGAAGGATTACCAGTACATCGCCGCGACGGACGAACACACGGAGGGCGGTGAGCTCATCTCGGACATCCTGGCGGGCTTGCCGGAGTTCGTGGAAGAACGGCGGAAGATGCACGAGAAGCGCATGCGGAAACTCGAGGGCCTGCGCAAGGACATGCCCCCGCCCGAGCTTTGGGGATCGCCCAGCGCGGACCTCACGCTCATCCACTGGGGATCGACCTGGGGACCCGCGCGCGAGGCGATCGAACAGCTCGAGGACACGGAGGGGATCAAGGTGAGCTCCCTCGAGTTTCCGAGCCTGTTCCCGTTCCACGCGGAGGAGACCCTGCAGATCCTCAAAGGCGTGAAGCGGACCCTCGTGATCGAGGCCAATTACACGGGCCAGTTCTCCCGTCTCATGCGCGCGGAGACCGGCTACAAGCCGAACGCGTCCTTTCTGAAGTACGACGGGGAACCCTTCACGGGTCGCGAGATCGCGGGGAAGATCCTCGAGGTGGTCGCATGAAACTCGAGTTCGAGATGGACACCTACAAATCCGAGATCAAGCCGACCTGGTGCCCGGGCTGCGGCGACTACGCCGTCCTCAATGCGCTCCAGCACGCCCTCACCGACCTGCAGCTCGAGCCCTGGAACGTCCTGATCGTCTCCGGGATCGGATGTTCGAGCAACCTGCCGCACTTCCTGTCGACGTACGGATTTCACGCGATCCACGGCCGAGCGGTCGCCGTCGCGGAGGGCGCGAAGCTAGCGAACCCCGACCTCCACGTCATCGTCACGGGAGGCGACGGCGACGGGTATGGCATCGGCGTGGGCCATTTCATCCACGCGATGCGCCGCAACATCGACCTGACGTACATCGTGATGAACAACGAGATCTACGGCCTGACCACGGGCCAAGCGTCGCCCACTTCGGAGATGGGCATGAAGACGAAGTCCACGCCCATCGTGGGCGTCATCGAGAACCCGATCGACCCGATCGCCCTTGCGCTGTCCACCGGCGCGACCTACGTCGCACGCGCGTTCAGCGGGGACGTGAAGCAGATGTCCGAGCTGGTGGCGAAGGGCATCGAGCACCACGGGTTCTCCCTGATTGACGCGATGTCACCGTGCGTCACGTACAACAAGATCAACACGTACGAGTTCTTCCGTAAGCGCGTCTACGACCTCAACAAGGAGGGCCATGACCCGACGGACCTCAAGGCCGCGTTCATGAAAGCGCTGGAGTGGCCGGTCGTGCAGCGGGACCGGATTCCGTTGGGCCTCTTCTACCGGAACGACAAGGTCCCGACGTACGAGGACCTCGAGCCCGCATACAAGAAAGGGAACCCGACGAAGCAACCGCTGGGCGTAGACGATTCCGAGGAGCTCATGGAGGAGTTCCTCTAGACGTTCCGGATCGGGCGTTCCTGCGCAAAGTCCATCGAGATCCTCGAGCATACCGTCCGCGAGGTGGGTGCGTTCGATGGCAATGGGCTCCAAGACGGGCCGTCCCCCTCCTCCTGTCACGCGTCGGGGTCCGGGATCTTCGGGAATTCGATTGGTCCCTCGGGCGCGCGTCCCGTCTGCATGTCGCGGATGCGCTCACGGTCCCGTTTCACCGCTGCGAGGAACAGCGGCGCGTCGAACCCCAGATCCGCGCGGGGGTGGCGTTCCATCTTGTCCATCCCCCGCTGGAGCAGATCGGCGGCGCCCGCGTAGTTCCGGTTCTGGAAGTGATGGTACGCCGCGCAGATTTGGATGAGCCCCTGGAGGAACGTCCGAGGCTCACCCCGCTCTCGGTGCCACACGTCCTCGAGGACCTCATGGGCCTCAAAGAACCGCTCCTCGTTGAAGAGCCGTAGGCCGTCCCGGATGCGGTCGTGGTCGCCTTGGTCGTCCGGAACGTCCATCGGATCGACCTAGGAATCGCAGTCGAATGAACCTTTGCGGCTCACGGTTTGCGTACGTCGAGCCGCCAGAGCTCCCCTTCTTTCGCCCTCGTGAACGAGTAGCCATTCTGTTCGCAGAGGATCGGGATGGACGAGACCGCGGTGGGCTCGCTGTCCGTCAGGATCTCCAGATGCGACCCGGGCGGGAGGGACTCGAGCGCCTTCCGTGCTTGGATGTACGGGTACGGGCACATGAGCCCGCGGGTGTCGAGGACCTCGGGCATGGCTTGGACGATCTCCGTTTCGGTCATCGTCTCGTCTAGATGAACGTCACGATGCCGCCGTTCTTGGCGGCGGGAAGCGCGCCGTTCAGGAAGCCAATCATGTCCTCGAGCTTGACGCCCGGCTCGACGGTCTCCGGTGTGATGCCCTGATTCCTCAGGATCTCGCCCGACGCGGCGCACGCGCAGACCTCCGCGCCGTACTTGATCGCGTCGCGGAGCACCTGACCGAGCGGCGGGTAGCCGGGGAGTTGGATCTTGTCCGCGGCTCCCTTCTTGAGGAGGTCGAGTCCTGCGGTCGTCGCGTAGATGCGGGCCTTGTTCCCCATCGCGGCCGCGCCCATCGCGAGCTGGAAGGCCGGATACGCGCGCTGCGGATCGTTCGAGACGAGGACGATGTGCAACTCCTGTTGGGCCATGTTATCTATAACTCTGTTATAGGCGCCGCTATATGAACTTGAGGCCTGCAATTATGCCGCCTGTCCGTTGGAACACGCTCCGACGGTGCGGATTGCTCGTTTTCGGCCAGCCGGATCCTAGGACTTCGACTGGGCCATCATCGTCTTGATGATGTCCGGCCCGTACGAACCGCGCTCCGTCACGAACATCGTGACCAGGTTCGCGGGCACGACTTCGAAATATCGGTTCACCACGTCCACGTTCTCGGGAGGATTGTCCCAGACCTCGCGCGGGTTCATCGCGGGGGAACCTGGCCACGAGGCCGCGTCGTGCCTCGCATCGAACTTCAGCGTCTCGCAGGCGACGTGGAACGACTTCCCGTGTTCCCTCGCGGCGAGAGCGAGGCCGTAGCTGCCGATCTTGTTCACGACCGACCCGTCCTTCAGGACGCTGTCTGCGCCGATGAGGACCCCGGTGGCCTGGGCCACGAGCCCGGGCCCCAGGCCGTCCGGCGCGAGACTCGCGGGGATGCCCGCCTCCTTGAGAGCCACGACCATGAATCGGCCCTCGAGCAGGGGCCGAGCCTCCAGGACCGTGACGTGGGCGATCCGCCCTTTCTCGTGAGCCGCCTGCAGACACGCGAGCACATTGTCGCTGTAGCTCGCGGTCACGATCCGAGCGTCCTCCGGGGCGATCTTCAGGTAGGTGTGCGCGATGCGCGCCCGGGCCGTGTCGAGCTCGGAGAGCAACTGGGCCCGCACGGCCATCGGGTCGTGCCCCTCGCTGACGAGCTGGGTGAAGAGGTGCGCGACATTGTGGACGACCGCCATGGCGGGCTGCGCGTCCGCGATCCGTCGGCCCGCCTCGGCGAGATGAGCCGGATCGGGACGCCCCTTCTCCTCCACGACGAGCAGGGCGAGCGTCTCGATCGCGAGGCGCGCGATCCGCGAGGCGCCGCTCGTGTGGTCCTCCTCGATCCCCTGGATCGATTCTTCAACGCTGGGGGGCAGCATGTTCCATCCTCGCGTGGTAGTCGGCGAGCCCCGTGATGCTCGTGCGGATGCGCCGCTCGAGGAACTCCTTCGAGTAGTGGGTCGGGCCGCGAACGGTCATGTCGTACATCTCCCGCAGGATGCCATCCTCGCCGGCGGTGGCCAGCTTCTCTCGGACGATGCGCGACCAGGCCGGGTACAGAGCCATCATCCGTTCGATGGCCTCCTCGGGCCTCGTGTGCGGGCCGTAGTGGCTGAACAGGAGGGCGCGAGGCTCGAGGCTCAAGAGCCGCTCGAACGTCTGCAGATTCTTCTCGAGGTCGAACGCGGGTGCGGGCGCCACGGGCATGAGAATCTCGTCTTCCGGAAAGTAGAGGCCCGCCGCGTCGCCGGTGTACACGCACCCATTGCGGCGGTCGAGGATGGTCAGCTCGTGGGGCGCATGGCCCGGCGAGTCGAGGAAGAGGAGCTCATGCTTGCCCAAGTCCAGGGTCAGTCCGTCGTGGACGGAGATGAGGCGGTCCGGAGGGATGGGGCGCATCGTGCCGAAGTACGCGGCCTCCGCGCCCAGGGCGGACTGGGCGCTCGCGACGAGCTTGGTCGGGTCGACGAGGTGCTTGTATCCGCGCTCGTGGACGTACACCTTCGCGTGGGGCATCGATTCTAAGAGGAAGCCTGCGCCCCCCGCGTGGTCGAGGTGGATGTGAGAGACGATCAGGGCGTCTACCTCGTCGGGCTTGAGGCCGAACGCCCGTACCGCCTCCATGATTCGCTCGACCTCGTGCGACGTGCCCGTCTCGACGATCGCCTTGCGCTCGTCGTCGATCAGGTAGACGGCCCCGAAGCCGTCCTGCTGGAACATCCGGATGTCGGTCAGGTACGACTCCGCGTCGAAGGGGAGCCGCTCGAAAGGCATCGGGACCACCAAGGTACCGCGGGCCATGTACCTTTTCCTCGACACGGGCACACCTGCGGCAAATTCAAGGTCCGGCCTGCCGTTGGACCGCCCCGTATGCCTTACGTTCCGCCTCCTCCTATGATTCCCGAGGCCATCCTGCAAGGCGCAAGGGACCGCGAGACCGAGCGTCAGCGCGATTCGATCGACGATCCGGACGATCTGCGCGATGACCCCGCGTGGGTCGGGCATGGCGGCTGGCTGGTGGTGCTGCTGGGAATCCTGGGGATCGCGGGGCTGTTCATCCTCTTGTATCTGATCGCGGGCATCCTCTGACCCTCCCATGGGCTCGAGCCAGCTCCCCAACCAGAAGCTTTTGTAGGCACGCGTCGGTGCCCCGCGCGCGGCGGTAGCCAAGCATGGAAACGGCGCGGGATTTAGGGTCCCGTCCCGCAGGGGTTCCCAGGTTCAAATCCTGGCCGCCGCACTTCTATGGACACAGCATTCAGCGGTCGGGCCGTCAGTCGAGGTGGCGGAGGGATTTCCCGCCTGACCCAGAACGACACGTTCTCGAATGCGGTCCCAAGACGTGGCCGGAGACGGCCTACAACCTCGGCCTGTTGTGGCTGCTCGCGTGCGGGTTCGTCTTCCTGTTGTCGGTGACGTGGTCGTCAACCGGGGACCTGTCATCCCGTGAGAGCCGCGCGATCCCCGTCGCGTCCTCACTTGTCGAGGTCCACCAGGGCCGTCTTCTCCAGGGCCAATTCCGTGGCTCGCTCAGGCGCGACCGTGCGTTCCGCGGTGCGGCTCAGTCCGAGCATGCGGAGGGATTTCTTGTCTGGCTCGAGAACCGCGTCGTCGCGGGCCCAGGCGAGCATCGTCACCAAGTCGTCGACCGACGCGGCTCCGAAGAGGATGAGGGCCACGGCCTCCGTACCGTCCTTGATCCCCGCGATCCGGATCGCATCGGCGACCTGCCGCTGTGCGGCGAGGTAGAGCAGGGCCTCCATGGACACGGACCGGGTGGCCATCCTTTTCGCGTCCCGCGCCCGCTCCGCGTGGAGGGCCGCGGATTCGAGGTGGTCGCGACCGAAGACCACGGACGCGTCGGCGAGCAGGACTTCGGAATCCCGCGCCGAGGCCCACGCCTGGGCCTGGTGAAGGACCGCGTCCCTGTCTTTCACGACGCCCCGGGCGCCTGCAATCGAGTGGCTCATCCGAAATCCCCCAGGCCGGCCTGGCCCGCGATCGCCTTCACATCGACCGTCTCTCCGAGTTGCTCCTTGAGCTTCTTCGCCAGGGCAGGTCCGATGCTCGGGATGCGCGCGAGGTCGTTCGGGTCCGCTTTCTGCAATTCCCTGAGAGTGCGGTAGCCGCGGGCGAAGAGGGCCCGACCTCGCACTCGCCCGACGCCCCGAAGCGAAATGAGCTCCAGCAGTTCCTCCTTGACGCCGTACTGAACCTGGATCGTGAGGCGCGTCAAGGTGCGGACTTTCTTCTTGTTGAAGATCTTCCCCAGTTCTGCCATCGAGTACAGGAGCCACTCCGCCTGGTCTGTGAGCCGGCGGACGTCGCCGGGGCCGATGCTGAACTTCTTCGTGACCTCCTCCTCGGTCCGCTCCGCCATCCAGTCGTCCAGGAGGGTCGCAGTCTTCACCTCAGCCAGGAAGAAGTCGTAGTCCTCGACCGGGAACGTGAGGTCCTCCTGCTCGATCTTCTGCTCGACCCAGGCGTAGTCGCCACGGCGCAGGTAGAGCTTGGGCATGTCCGGCGTCGAGCAGATCGTCCACAGATGGTAGAACGATCCATCTTTCGTCGAGAGAAGGGAATCGCGCATCTTCACGGAGCTCAGCGGGTCGATGTAGAGGTCGGACGTGCGCTTGCCGAAGAACGTGGGCTTGAGGAACCCGTCCTGACGGGTGATGAACTCCTCCTTCGCCAGGAAATCGAGGACCTCGCGGATCTTCCCGTGAATCGTCGCCACGTCGCCCGTGAACGCGAAGAAGGTGCGGTTGAAGAACGCGAACAGGTCCTCCTCCGTCCGCACGTGGCCCGTCGCGACGCTCGCCAGGACGTGCATCCGGAGCGCGGGTTCCGAACCGAGCTTGGACTCGATCGCCTCGGGCTCGCTCCGGAAATACTCGTTCATCAACTCGTCCACGTCGTCGATGTCCTTCGCGAAGAGGATGGCCTCGCCGTACGTGTCGTACTTCGGTCGCCCGGCGCGGCCCGCCATCTGCTTGATCTCGAGGACGGGAATGGGCGAGAGGCCCATGTTCAGGTCATAGCGGTTCAGGTCGCGGACGATGACCCGCCGGGCTGGGAGATTCACGCCCATCGCTAGTGTCGGTGTCGCCACGATGCATAGGATGTGTAGTCGCTTGAACTCCTTCTCCACGATGGCCCTCTGAGCGTTCGTGAGCCCAGCGTTGTGGAACGCGACGCCGCCCTCGATGCACTTGGCGAGCCGAGCTGCCATCGATGTGGGTTCGTCCTGCTCCCGCGCGATGGTCTCGGCCACCTTCTCGAGATGTTCTTTCTGCTTCTCGGTGAGGCGGGGCTTCATGTATGCGCCCAAGTTCTTCGCGAGGCCCTCCGTAGACCGACGTGTGTTCACGAAGATGAGCGCCTGGCCTCCGGAGCCGACGATGTCCTCAACAAGCCCGGTGAGGTCGTCTTCTCCCGCCTTGATCTCCTGGATCGAGTTGTCCGTGAAATGTACCAGGCCGTCGTGGTAGACGCCCTCCTTGAGCGGGACCGGGCGCCAGTCGCTCTTGATGTGCTCGGCCTCGAGCCAACGCGCCAACTCGTCGCTGTTCTTGATCGTCGCGCTCAGGGCGAGCACCTGTGCCTTCGGGTTGACCTGGCGGAGCTTCGCGAGGGTGACCTCGAGGGTCGGCCCGCGGTCCGCGTCGTTGATTAGGTGGACCTCATCGGCCACCACCACGGTGAGCTCCTGGAGCCAGTTGAGGCGGTGTCGCAGGAGGGAATCGGCCCGCTCGGACGTTGCCACGATGACATCGAACTTCTCGAGGGTCGGATCCGGGGAGTCGTAGTCCCCGACGCTGATGCCGACCTTCAATCCGACCTCCTCGAACGCCTTGAGCTCCTCGAACTTCTCCGCCGCGAGCGCCCGGAGGGGAACGATGTAGAGCGCCTTGCCGCCCCGCAGGACGGACGCGAGGATCGCAAGGTAAGCCACCAGGGACTTCCCGCTCGCGGTGGGGATTGCGAGGACCACGTTCTCCCCCAGGAGCGCGGGGCCGATCGCCGCAGCCTGCGGTGGATAGAGTTCCTCGATCCCCTGTCCCTTGAGGATCTCGACGATCCGCGGATCGAGCCCGAGGTCTGCGAGACGCATTCGAGTTGCCAAGAAGGCCGTTTCGAGATAAAGGTTCCTGGGAGCGATGTGGAGCGGCGACGCGGAACCTCCGCTCCGTCCGGGCCCGACGCAAAGCCTTTAGGGGTTCCGCTTCTTCCGCCTCCTTGATGGTGGACCTCCGGACGGAGATCGCGGGCGTGCGCCTGCGGAACCCGACCCTTCTCGCGTCCGGATTCCTGGACGAGACCGGTGGCTCCCTGGTCCGTGTATATCGCGCGGGCGCCGGGGCCGTCGTGACGAAGAGCATCGGTCCGGAGCCGCGCGAGGGCTACCCGAATCCCACCGTTGTCGAGATTGACGGCGGGCTTCTGAACGCGGTCGGCCTGCCGAATCCAGGAATCGAGGCGTTCCTGCCCGAGCTGGAGGAGGCGCTCGCGGCCAAGGCGGTCGTCGTCGGGTCCGTGTACGGGAAGGACGCGGCTGAATACGCCCTCGTCGCGCGGCGGATGGCCGAGGCCGGGGTCCCCGCGATCGAGATGAACCTGTCCTGCCCCCATGCGAAGGGGCTGGGGACCGAGATCGCACAGAGCGAGGAGGCCGTGCAGGAGTTCACCCGCGCGGTCAAGGACGCGGTCGACGTCCCGGTGTTCCCGAAGCTCTCCCCCAACGTCGCCGACATCGCCTCCTTCGCCGTCGCGGCGGAACGAGGGGGCGCGGACGGAATCGTCGCGATCAACACGGTCAAGGCCATGACGATCTCCCCGGAGCTCCGCATGCCAATCCTCGCCAACCGCTACGGCGGCCTCAGCGGTCCCGCGATTCGCGCGATCGGCGTGCGAGCCGTGTACGACATCTACGAGAAGGTGGACATCCCCGTGATCGGCGTCGGCGGGATCGACTCGGGACACGCCGCCCTCGAGTACATCATGGCGGGCGCCAGCGCGGTCCAGATCGGGACCGCGATCGTGGACCAGGGTCTCTCGGTGTTCGAGCGGGTGACGAAGGAGATGGGCTCCCTCCTCGAGGACGTCGGATTCAAGAACGTGGCGGATGCGGTCGGGGTGGCGCATGAGTAGGATGCAGGTCGTTCCCCTCCTCGAGATCGTGAAGGAGAGCCACCACACGACGACGTATCGGTTCCGGGCCGATTTTGGCGGGGCGGCCGGCCAGTTTGTCATGGTCTGGATTCCCGCGCACGACGAGCTCCCGATGGCCCTCTCCTACCTCGGCCCCGTCAAGGGGATCACGGTCCACGCGTACGGCGACTCGACGCGCGCCCTCCAGACCTTCCGGCCCGGGGACCGGATCGGCGTGCGGGGCCCGTACGGTAACTCGTTCAAGCTCGAGGGGGAGAAGGTCCTGGCTGTGGCCGGAGGCACCGGGATGGCGTCGATGATCGCGGCGATCGAGGCCTTCGCCCAGCAGGGCGCCGCGATGACGACCGCCGTCGGGGCGCGCAGCGCCGAGGAGCTGCTCTTCGTGGACCGCGCGTCCGCCTCGGGCGAGGTCCACGTCTCCACGGACGACGGGAGCCGCGGATTCCACGGCTTCGTGCCCTCCCTCGCCGAACGTCTCCTCGAGAAGCACAAGTTCGACCAGATCCTGACGTGCGGCCCCGAGAAGATGATGAAGCTCATGGTCGAGCTCGCGAACAAGCGCGGGATCAAGGTCCAGGCGTCCCTGGAACGGTACATGAAGTGCGGGATCGGAATCTGCGACGCCTGTGCGTTCGATGACCGCCTCGTGTGCGTCGATGGCCCCATCTTCGGCGGGCCCCAGCTCGCGGCCTCCCGCGATTTCGGAGCGTACCGGCGGACGAAGGACGGCCGGCGGATCGAGCTCTGAGAGCAACCCTATATCCGCGAAGTCCCTTCCCGCCGACCGTGTCCGATGCGGAGTTCGACGCCTTCGTCAAGGACATCTTCGATTGGTACACGGAGTGGGACCCGCTCACGGCGACCTCGGTGGGCATCCACCGCTACGACCACCTGCTCCCCAGGGGGACCTACGATGCCGTCCAGAAGGAGACGCGGAAGGCGAAGGAGGCCCTCGAGCGTCTCGAGGGGTTCGACAAGAAGTCTCTCTCCCCCGGGAGGCGCATCGATTTCGGCGTCCTTCGGAACGCGCTGCGCCTCTGGATCTTCCAGAACGAGACGCTACGGATCTGGGAGTCCCGCCCGAGCGGCGCGGAGGACCTGGGGAATTCCCTGTTCCTCCTCTTCATGCGCAACTTCGCGCCCCTGCCCGAGCGCATGGCAAGCATCACGGGCCGGCTCGAGCGCGCGCCCCAGTTCCTTCGAGAGACGAAGAGCCGCGTCCGAGCCCCGAACCGGCTCTGGGTGGAGATTGGGCTCGAATCGACGCAGCAGACACCCGGCTTCCTCCGGATCATCGAGGCGGCCGGGAAGGCGAGCCTGTCTTCACCCGAATTCGCGCGCCTCCAGGAGGCGATCGCCAAGGCCGGCGAGGCCCTCGCGGAGCAGGAGCGTTGGATCAAGACCGAGCTCCAGCCGAAGGCGGTCGAGCGCGTCGGCATCGGGGCCGCCAAATTCCGTCGGTTGCTCGCCCTCCGCGAGCTCGGCCTGACCGTGGACGAGGTCTACGGGCTCGGCAAGCGGTACTTGCGGGAGAGCCGGCGGGAGCTCGAGCGTCTCGCGAAGGAGATCAAGAAGGGTTCGAGCGTGGAGGCGGCCAAGGAGGCCGTCAAAGGAGACCACCCCGCCGACTGGAAGGGCGCCCTCGACTACACCGCGAAGGCGATGAACGACGCGAAGCGGTTCATCCTGGAGGATGACCTCGCCACGATTCCATCGAACGAGGTCCTCCGTGTGATCGAGACACCGACGTACCTGAGGCACGTGATCCCCTTTGCGGCCTACAACTCCCCGGGCCGCTTCGACCCGGTCCAGGAGGGGCTCTACATGGTCACGCCGTACGAGGACAAGCCGGAGATGCTCAAGGAGAACTCGTACGCCGGGACGCGGAACACGGCCGTCCACGAAGGCTATCCGGGGCACCACCTCCAGCTGTCCTGCGCGAACCTGAATCCGTCCCTCGCCCGGCTCATGTCCTTCGGCGCGGTCGAGTCGGTCGAGGGGTGGGCGCACTACTGCGAGGCGATGATGAAGGAGAAGGGGTTCGGCGACGACCCGGCGACGCGCTTCGCGCAGATGCTGGACCAGCTCTGGCGAGCCGCGCGCATCATCATCGACGTCGACCTGCACTGCGGCCGGATGACCTTCGACGAGGCCGTGGACTTCCTCGTGACGGAGTGCGGCTTCGAACGGCCTGGTGCGGTGGGCGAGGTCAAGCGCTACTCGTACACGCCCGCCTACCCGCTTTCCTATCTGACGGGAAAATACCTCATCCTACAACTGCGGAAGGACGTCAAGAAAGGCCTCGGCAGGCAGTACTCGGACAAGTTCTTCCACGACACCTTCCTGTACGCGGGCTCGATCCCGATGCGGTACATGCGGCAGCTGTTCGAATACAAGGTGCGGGAACTGCAGAAGCTGCGGAAGAAAGGGCTCTGAACGAAAGGGGACGGGGCCGTCCGCCCCGTCGAGCGCGAAGATCAGGCCATCATCGGGCAGCCGCCGTTCGTGTCGTTGTGGTCGTACATGTACTGCTGGCAGGACTGGTAGTTGCCCTGGTAGCCGCAGCTGCTGCCGCCCATCATGCCACCGTACTGGCCACCCATCATCCCGTTGCCGCCGTTCATAATGCCGCTGCCCATGCCACCCTGCGCGCTCGCGCTGGTCGGGTGGGGTGCAGCCAAGACTGCTGTCGCAGCGACGGCCAGGCCGGCGAGGGCCAAGACCGCGACCGCCACGAGGATTCCCGTCTTCATGTCTGAAACCTCCTAGCCCCTGATGGGATGCAACAGCCCTTGATAGGTCCGTGAAACGGTATGAAACCGATTTCAAGAACCTGGAACGACCGCCCCGCGGATCACTTCGTCGGCTGGGATACCAGCCGGACGCGGTTCGTCATCCCGTGGGCCTCGCGCACGACCAGCCCCTTCGCCTCGAGCTTGTCGAGGACCCGCGTCACCTTCGCCTTCGAGAAGATCCCCAGGGCCACGAGATCCCGCTGGAACATCTGGCCGCCGTGGTCTCGCAGCTCGAGGTACATGCGACGCTCGTCCTCGTCGAGGAGCTTCACGAGCGTGGGCTCCGCAATCGTTGCGGGGGAGGGCGGAGACGGCGGTGACGTGACGCCAACGGCCGACGGAGGCATCGGGGCAGGCTCCGTATTCGGCGTGGCCCTGTCCAGGGATCTCGTCGGAGCCGGCACGGGTGTGGCCGGGCTCGGCATCCGTCCCCGGAGCAGGAGGATAACGGCAAGCAGGAAGAACGCGGCTGAAACAAGCAGGACGGCCCACTCGAACGTGCCCGGACCGGCTGTCCCTGTGGTGCCGCCGGACCCCATCATCCCGTTGCCCCCGATGCCCACCATGCCGCCCATGGATTGCTGGGTCGCGAAGCTCGCCGCCGCCAGCCCGACACCTAGGACCGCGACAAGCGCGACGACGATCAGGAGGTAGAAGGTGGTCTCGTCTTCCGCCATGAGGCCCATCCACGGGAATCCTGCGGTCTTAAGGGTTTGGCTCGTACCCTCTCGTCCGCGGAGGCGTCATTCGGGGGCCCCGCCGCATCCCGCCTCCGCCCATGCAATCGGCGACCCGCGAATTCTTTGTCGCTGCTGACGCCCAGGAGGGTGAAGACAATCCCTCCGGGCGAGGCATCGACGCGCGGTGGCTTGACGACCTTGAACGGGGATACGGAAGCCTCTCATTCGGTCTCTTCCGGGCGCCCGCGGGGCCCTCACGCCACGGCCATGACGATAGCTTAATATCGAAGCCGCCGCATCGCGCGCAACGAAGGGAGAGGGAATGAAGAGCATCGATGCGATCGCGAAGAAGGCCCTCGAGTACAAGGAGAAGGGCCTCTCGGAGAAGGAGATCGCGGACGAGCTGCACCTGTCCTCCGAGACGGTCACGTGGCTCGTCACCCGCGGGGTGAAGGGTGGGCAGCCGCCGAAGGACGTGAAGATCGGGTGGCGCTCCCTCGGGGTCTTCGGGAACCGGATCGGCTTCGTCGGTGCCGCCATGACGGACATCATCCTCGAGGAGCTTGAGAAACGATCGATTGACGCGGACACGATCGTGGGCATCGCGATCAACGGGATTCCCCTGGCCACCGTCATCAGCGAGGAGCTCGGCAAGGAACTCGCGATCTATCGGCCAAACCAGGAGCGGCACGGAAAGAGCGGCGCCTTCTCGTCGAACTACGCGAGCGTGGAGGGCAAGAAGGTCGTCCTCGTCGACGATGTCATCTCGACCGGCGAGACGCTCAAGGCGACCATCGCAGACATCCACGCCTCGGGAGGCACTCCGGTCCTCGCCGTCGTCCTCGTGAACAAGACAGGCCACGACGACCTCGACGGCACGCCGCTGCGCGCCCTGATCCGTGCTCGGGCGATCGTCTGAGGGCCCACCGGGACGGAGGCCAGCAAACCTTTATGCACGGGCATTCCTCCCTGCACCCCGGGCGATCCGTCTGACCCACTGGTACGACGAGCTCGTCCTCGATGCGAAGGCGTACGTCGGGGACAAGAAGGACCTCGTGATCAACGGCGGGCTGAGCGTGAGCGGGCTCCAGCACGTCGGCCGCCTCCGCGGAGAGATCACCCTGGCCCAGCTCCTCACGCGGAGCTTCCGCGACGAGGGCCGCCGGGCCACGCAGAGCCTCGTCCTGTACACGCAGGATGAATGGAAGTCGAAGGAGGGCCAGCTCTCCCAGTTCCCCGATGACGAAGGGAAGAAGTACATCGGCCGACGGCTCATCGACGTGCCCGACCCAAAGGGATGCCACAAGAACTGGGTCGAGCACTACTGGGTCGATTTCGGCGGCGTCCTGGACCGCTTCACGCCGGACATCCGGATCGTCACGACGACCGAGGCGTACCGGAACCCGGAGATGCAGGCCGTCGTGCGGGACCTCGTCTCCCGCCCCGAGCAGGTCCGCGCGGTCGTCAACAAGTACCGCGAGCGGCATCCGTACCCGCCCGGCTGGCTGCCGTTCGAGGCCTTCTGCGAGCACTGCGGGAAGATCGGCGCGAAGACGATCGCGATCAGGGGGACCAGCGTCGAGTACGACTGCCCCAAGTGCGGGAACCGCGGCACGTCGGCCCTCGAGAAGGGCAAGCTCAACTGGCGGCTCGAGTGGGCCGCGCTGTGGAAGGTCTACAAGGTGGACATCGAGCCCTTCGGCAAGGACCACGCGACGCCCGGCGGTTCGCGCGATTCATGCAAGGAGGTCTGCGAGACCCTCCTGAAGACGCGCGCTCCGATGGGGATTCCCTATGAGTGGGTCGGTCAGTCGGACCGCGGCAAGGAGCTCGGCGACATGGGCTCGTCCGACTTCGTCGGATTCACCCCGAGAGCGTGGGTCGAGATCGGGGATCCGGAGGTCCTCCGCTACGTGTACGCGTTCACTCCGATCCAGCGTCGGATCGTCCTCGACCTGTCCCGCGTGGACGGCCTCCATGACACGTACGACCGCGCGGAGCAGCTCTTCTTCGCGGACGAGCGGGAGGGCGACGAGGACGACCAAGCGCGATCGTACGAGCTCGCGCAGCTCGCTTCCGTCCCGAAGGAGGAACCCTTCCAGCTCTCCTACCGCCACGCGTCCTTCCTCGCGCAGATCAGCCCCGAGGCGGACCGCCTCGCGTGGTGCCTGCGACGGATGCGGGACACGGGGTTGCTCGATACGGATCTGAGCGAGTGGGAGGAGGCGCGGGTCGCCCGCCGCCTGGAGCAGTCGCGGATGTGGGTCGAGAAGTACGTACCCGAGAACCGGGTCGTCCTCCTCGAGTCTCTGACCCCGGAGGTCGCGGCCGCGCTCGACGACCGGGATCGGGCTGCGCTCCGGGCCTACCTCGACAAGGCGGCGAAGGCGGAGTGGACGGAAGAATCGATCAAGGAGTCCATGGTCTCCCTGACGAAAGTCGGCAAGCTGCCCGTGGACACGAGCCGGTTCTTCCGCGACCTGTACCTCGTCCTCCTGGGCAAGGAGCGGGGGCCCCGCGCCGCCCCGTTCCTCGCCGTGCTCGAGAAGGACTGGGTCCTCAAGCGTCTCCGCGAGGCCGTTCAGTAGGAAAAGTCAAAATACGACCTCCCTGTTGAATCGCGCTCGCAGCCCCGTGGTCTAGCGGCCAATGATTCGAGGCTCTGGATCGGACCCGCGTGGGTCCGAGGGGAGACCTCGCGACGGCAGTTCGAATCTGCCCGGGGCTATCCGTTTTTTTCCTCAGTCGACCAAGCGAATCGCCCGCGGGATGATTTCGAAGCGCTGGGCGCCTCTTCCGACGTATTCCCCGTCCAGGTCGATCATCTCCTGGCCCGTGTGGGTCACGAGTTCCTTGGCGCGGAACCAGGTGATGTACGGCAGATCCAGGTGCTTCCCGTCGCGGAGGAGGGAGAGGTTCTTGCGGGTCGTCCCGAAGTCGATGTCCCCGATCGCCACCACATCGAAGAGGCCGTCCGCGAGGTCCGCGTGCGGCGCGGGCTGGAGCCCGCCGCCGAAGAACCGTCCGTTCGCGACGACGACGTCGTTCAGGGTCGCCGTGACGCGGGGCCCGCCGTCGGCTTCGTACGCCATGACCGTGTTTTCGTAGCGGGGGAGGGTTCGCAGGATCGCGATCAGGAAGCTCATCTTGCCCCCGAACACCTTCGTCGTGCGATTGACGCGATCGACGACCGCGCCGCCCGAGCCGACCTCGGCGACGTTGATGAAGTAGCGCGAGCGGGGCGCTCCCGCAACCGTGTACTGACATAGTCCCGCGTCGATGACCCGGACGCGGTCCTCGCGAAGCCGCTGGACGAGGTCCTCGGGTTTTCGCGTCTCCCCGAGGGTCTTGATGAAGTCGGACCCGGTGCCCAGGGAGAGCACGGCGAGGCGGGCATCGCGATTCCAGGGCCGGCCCGTCCCGTCGAGGAACCCGTTCGTGACCTCGTTGAGGGTGCCGTCGCCTCCGACGCTCACGATGGTCGTGGCGCCGTTCACGAGCGCGTCCTGAGCGAGGGTGGTCGCATGGCCTGGCTCCTCCGTGACGCGGACCTCGAACCCCTGGCCGAGATGCCTCCGGAAGAATGACTCGTAGCCCCGCCAGTGGCGGCCTGTGCGGCCGTTCCCGGAGACCGGATTCACGATGAAGACGGTGTCAGCGATCATGGCCCTCTCGATACCGCCGATGGTTCGCGACGAGCTCGCGGTAGGCCCGGAGCTCGTTGTCCTTGCGGGGTGCGTCCCACGCGAGATGGGAGCCCATCCTCTCGGCCACCGCGGGCGCGACCGTGACCCCCTGGTCGGGCGACTCGTAGAAGAGTCCGAGCCTCCGGACCATCACGTCCTCGAGCGTCAAGGCCATCTCGTTCTCGACCGCGATGCTGATCTCGATCCAGAGATACGGGAGGTCCGTTTCGATCCGCGCCTCCGAAGACAGCTCCCCGATCCACGGGCGGATGTCCTCGATCGGATGGCAGGAAGCGAGGTGCGAGGCGAAGGTCTCCTCAACCCCGAGGGCCCGGAGTTCGTCGACGGCGCCCGCCCTCGGGCCGAGGGCGGCCTCGGATGTGGAACACGTCTTTCCCCGCGCGAGGCGAACGCACACCCGATCGACCACCTCCTGGGCCATGGCCCGATGGGTCGTGAGCTTTCCCCCCGCGACAGAGAGGAGCCCGTCCGCGTCCTCGAAGATCTCGTGCTCCCGGGAGATGTCCGATTCCTTCGCCGCCTTCCCTTCGCCGAGAAGGGGGCGGAGTCCGGCATACGAGCTGACGATGTCCTGCATGCCGACATGCGCCTCGGGGAAGGCGTCGTTCACGGAGTCCAGCAGATAGGCGACATCCTGACCGTCGGGCACGACCTGGTCGAGATCGCCACGGAAGTCCGTGTCCGTCGTGCCGACCAGGGTCAGGTGCCCCCACGGGAGAACGAACAGCATCCGGCCGTCCTCTTTCGCGCTCAGGACGACCGCCTCCCGGTTTCCGACCTTCTTCCGCGGGAGGAAGATGTGGATTCCCTTCGTAGGTCGCAGGGTCGACGAGCCGGGCGGCATCGACCGGAGCCGATCGAGCCAGACTCCCGTCGCGTTCACGACGGCTGCGGCACGCAGCTCGAAGGTATCCTGGCTCATCCGATCTCGGATCGATCCCCCGCACACCCGGTCGCCTTCGTGCAGGAGTCCCGTGACCTCTGCGTAGTTGGCGGGAATCGCGCCCTTGTCGGCCGCAGCCCGGATCACCGCGAGGACGAGCCGCGCGTCGTTCGTGAGGGCGTCATGGTAGAGGCCGCCCCCGCCGAGGCCCTGCTCCGCCAACTTCGGCTCGCGGCGCTTCACGTCGCCCGTCGTCAGCCACCGCCTCCGGGGAAGGACCTTGTCTCGGGATAGGAAGTCGTACACCCAGAGGCCGAACCGAAGAGTGGTCTTCCCCAAGCCCCGGCCCTCGTAGGCCGGGATCGTGAAGGCGAGCGGAGTCACGAGGCCGGGCGCTCGCTCCAAGAGGAGGTCCCTCTCCCTCACGGCCTGGCGCACGAGGCCGATCTTGAAGTTCCTCAGATACCGCAACCCGCCGTGGACGAGTCGGGAGGTCTTGCTGCTCGTGCCCGAGGCGAAGTCGCCTCGTTCGACGAGGGCCGTCTTCAACCCACGCAACGCGGCATCCCGTGCGATCCCCGCGCCGACGATTCCGCCCCCGACGACGAGGAGGTCGAACATCTCCCCTCGCATGCGCGCCAGGTTCGACGCGCGCCCTCGGGCCGAGAGGTCCGCGCTCATCGCGCTCCCACGAGCTTCCCGGGATTCATGATCCCCTCGGGGTCGAGATCGCGCTTCAGGGCGCGCAGGACGAGGAGGCCGTCTTCCCCGACGATGCGGCCGAGGTAGGCCGCGTGGTCGGCGCCAATGCCATGATGGTGGCTCAGGGCGCCGCCCGCGTCGAGGATCGCGCGGGTGACCGCATCCTTGATCTCCTCCCACTGCGCCACCTCCTGGCCGGGACGCGCGACGCCGAAGAAGGTGAAGTACAGAGAGGCCCCGTCCGGGTAGACGTGGGAGACGTGGCAGAGGACGAGCCCCGCACCGCCCTGCTCCCAGAGCGCGACCTGGAGCGCCTTGCCACCGCCCCGGTAGACGCCGAGCAGGTTGGACCAGGAAGCCGCCGTCTCGACCGTGTCGATCAGGATCCCGTGGTCCAGGAGGGAGTCCCGGAGATACGGGGCCTCGAACCGTTCCGCATACCACCGTTTCGCGGGTCCCCCGCCGAGGCCTGCGGCGGGACGCGCGTGGCGCAGCGCTCGGCGCCGCCGGTGGGCGACGCGGTCGCGGGTCCCCTCGAACCCCATGAGGAGCAGGCTCCCCTGGTCGATCCGATATCCGCGAACGCCGAGGAGCTTGAGGCCTAGTCCCATCGCCCCGCCCGCCCCTCCCGGTCCCACGCCCGCCTCGGCGGCCATGAAGCGGGTCTCCTCTTCGTCGCTTAGGTACGCCATGTCGGGGAGTGCGTCGTCGCGGGCCATGGACCGCAGGGTGGTGAGGCCCTCCTCGAAGGAATGGAACAGCCGCGAGGAGAACCGCCGGACCTGCGGGAGCGGGTGCGCGCGCACCGTCGCCTCCGTGATGACCCCGAGGACCCCTTCGGACCCAAGGATGAGCTCCTTCAGGTCCGGGCCGTGGTCCCTCCCCGGAAGCGGCCGGACCTCGAGTGTCCGCGCGGGGGCGACGAGGCGCAGACCGACCACGAGGTCGTCGATGCGACCGTAACGGTTCGAGAGGCCTCCGGCCGCGCGCGTGGCGACCCAGCCGCCCAGGGTCGAGAACTCCCACGACTGGGGGAAATGCCCGAGCGTCAGGGACTTCGCGGCGAGGGCCTCCTCCAGGAGGGGACCTCGGATGCCCGGCTCGGCCACGACGAGCCCGGAATGCTCGTCGATCTCCTTGACCCGGTGCATCCGCCGGAGGTCGAGGGTCAACGAGGCGGCATACGTCCCGTCGGCGAGGGGCTCGACCCCGCCCACGACGCTCGTGCCGCCGCCAAACGGCACGACCGCGTACCGCCTGCGGCGTGCCAGATCGAGGACCGCGCGGACCGCGTTCTCATCCTCAGGAAAGAGGACGGCATCGGGTGCTCGGAGGAGGGTCCCCGTCCGGATGCGGACCAGGTCCTTGTAGCTCCGGCCCACCGCGTGCACGATACGGTCCCGCGGCTCCTCGGAGAGATTGCCCTCCCCGACTAGTTTCTCGAGTTCCGCGAGCTCATCCGGTGACAGGAGGGACGGGGGCATGTGGACCGCCCCGATCGGCGGCACGGCTCGATGGATGGCCGGATCGATCTTCAAGCGCTGCTGGAGATACGCCCACAGCACCGGCGAGCCTTCAACCGGCCGGGAGCGGTCGTCCCAGCCCCACCCCCACCACTTGACCTCCCGCGTCTGCATCCGCGCCGCGAATCGGGTCCGGCGATAAAGACGTTAGGGTGAGCAGACAACCGAGTGCTCCTCCAGGGGCAGATGCGTTCGGTCGCGCCGCTTCGGCCTCGCGACTCAAGGCTTGAATCTACCGGTGCCTTGTTACCCGTCGAATGACGGCTTTTCTCCAAGAGGGAGTTGAGGAATAGAGACTATTCCAATCCGAATATGTTTGCTCTACTCAAACGGCCCTTTGACGCGGCACAGGTTGCCGGGGGACAGCGAGCGGGAGGCCAGTCGCGGGACGTGAACCGCCCGAGGTCCGGGGCGTAGAATCGTGCGCCCATCGCGTAGAGCTTCGTAGACGGGGAGTAGGACTGTTCGGCGAACTTGAACCTCGTCGGGTCGGGGTTCTGCGCGGTGAGCGGCTTGGCGAGATCGCCGTACGGCTTGTAGCGGAACTTGCCCTCGACGACTCCCTGTCAATGATTATGGAACACCGCGTTGGGATAGGGCCGCCTCACACGAATGGGTGACGGCTGCCTAGTTATCGTTGTCGAGGCAGCGCAAGTTGCTGTAAGATGCGCTTCGGCTCTCCAGGCTCGATGTAGGCGAACCACTCATGACCGATGTGGTCCTCCAGCGCACGTCGCTTTTCTTCCGCCCGCAAGGGATCACTCTCAAACTGTTGCAGGCTTTCACTCAACACGATGAGTACGCCACCAGAGGGCAGTTCTGTCGACCGGTAGCACGGTGCCCGCTTGAGTCTCTCCAGGCCAATGAGATCCACATAATCTTGGCCAAGAAACGTGGCCCATTGAGGCGGGGGTAGCCCTTTCGAGAAGTCGGTCGGGACGCTACTCTTGAGGCCTTTGTCATCCGTCGTCCACTTTTGCGACCTTCCAGTCCCAATGGTGCCGTAGAATCCGGAACACGTCTCGAAGGCTCTCGAGGCGAGCTCAATCAACCTGCCTCGGCTCTTGAGCTCAGGGTCGACCGAACGGGGAAGGCACAGCATTGCGAAGTCGTAGGGTCTTGAGGGCGACCTACCTATTCCGAAGTGAAGGAGGATCTTTGCGTTTCCTGGTCGCCTCTGCGCAAGCTCCACATGGTTCAACCACCAGTCGGTCGTTGCGGTCAGCATTCGCTGGATGGTATCGTCGCTCAGCGGTCCTAGATTCCTCGAGCGAATGTCTAGCGGAGACCTGCCTAGCGGGATTCGGACGATGTCAGGGAGATACTCAGGCACTTCCGAGCGCAACAGCGATACTAGGCCCCGAATTCTCTCTTCGTTATGCAGTGATTGGAGACTGTCCACCGTAACGCAGACCGTTCGGGACGAATCCTGGGGTCTCTCTCTAGAATTCATGCAACTGGACTCCCAATTCCCTCGCATAGGTAATGAAGTCTTCCGATGCACTTTGGTAGAAGAAGTGTACCGGTAGTCCGGTGACGTCATGCAACCAGGCGAGCCCCTCAAGTTGGCCTGCACGCGCACCATTCAGTTCAACCTTTCCGCCAACTTCGACGTACCCTCTGTAAGGCCCGTCACCGACCAAGAAATCTGGGACCCGTGGTCCTACGCCCACGTTGGGATGCACGTCCTGAGGCCCTCCCAGTGGTTCGTACTCGACGTCGTTCGAGGTCGGGTAAAGGTAGTCTCTCGCAACCATCGCCTCCTGAGGGCTCTTGAAGGTAGGCTCTTCACGCAATATCACCCCCTCGTCTCGCGCGATTGCGCCCATGCTGTCAGCATCCCCAGTTTGAGCAATTGACACGGGCACGGTCGGCGGCTCCGCATCCAGATCATTCGCAACGTCCTCCGCTGCGCCGAGGCCAATGACTCCGCCGATCGTGCCGAGGCCCTCGCTGACACCGGAGGCCACACTCGACAACCCGGCCATAGCCGCCTCGGGGAACATCGCACCGAAAGCCGCGCCGGCCCCGAGGAGGCCGCCTAGGGCACCCTCGCCGACCGTGCCCCAGGTGACCTGGCCTCCCCTCGCCGACGTGATCCCGACATCGGCTAGGGCGCCTGCGCCCGCCGCTAAGATGGCACCCGCGACCAGGCATCCCACCCCGGCTGTTGCCGCGCATGCGAAGGCGACGCCCGCGAAGACGGCGGCGCCTACGAGGACCGAGGCCAAGAACGACCATGCATCGAATCCGCTCGGGTCCCAGAACGCAATCGGATCATCGCGGGCATACGCGTAGCCGTGGCCACCGACCGGGTCGCGGCTAGTGAAGCGCCCGAGGTCCGCGGCGTAGGAGCGCGCGCCCATCTGGTAGAGCTTCGTGGGCGACGAGTAGGCCTGCTCGGCGTAGCGGAAGCGCGGATCGGCGGACGGCGTCGCGATCGGCGTCGCCGGTTCTCCGAAGGGCTTGTAGCGGAACTTGCCCTCGACGACGACCCCGGAAGCGTACGACCACACGAGGCGGACGTTCTTGGACAGGTCCGTCGCGTAGAGATGGGCCGTGGCAGAGCTGGAGTCCTTGCGGAACAGGAGCGTGTCGCCAAGGTAGACGAACACCGTGCCCTTCGAGCCCGTCGTGTTGAACGCGTAGGCGAGCGTCGGCCCCAGGTACCCGTAGTACAGGGTGTACGTCGACGCCATCGCGTCGACTTCCTTGACCTTCCGCCCGGTCCCGTCGTAAGAGTACGTGTACGTGTATGCGGGCGTTGTGCTCTTGGTCTGCATGAGCTGCTGCTGGAAGTCGAAAGCGTAGGCGAAGTTGCTCCTCGAGGTCATCGAGCCGAGGCCGTTGTACGTGAACGATTCGGCCTTCGCACCGGTCGTCGCCGTGAGCTGGTCGTACGGTCCGGTGTAGGTGTACGTCACGGTCTGCGACGACGTCCACAAGCAGTTGCTCGTGCACGTGCCCAGGTCGCTGTCCTGTCGCTTCAAGATGTTGCCGAGGGCGTCGTAGGAGTAGTTCAAAAACCCTGTCCGATCGTCGTTGCTCAGCAACGCCTTGGTCGAGAACGGGCCGTTCGTGTAGATGAGCCGGCCGTTGCCGTCGTAGCGGAACGTGTCCGTCTTGACGCTCGACGTGCCCCCGGGGTACAGGTTGTCCGAGATCGACGTGACGAGGGAGGCCGCGTCGTACCGGTAGACAAGCTGCATGAGGTTCGTGGTCCCTAGGACGCTGACCGCGGTGATGCGGTTCATCGCATCGTACGAGTAATTCTCGAATTCGCTCGTGTTCGTTCCGGCCTGGAAGTACCAGGTCTTGAGTAAGCGACCGTAGGCATCGTACTGCACGCTGGCGTACTCACTGTTGTTGAAGTTCACCTGCCGCACTCGGCCCAAGGGATCGTACACGTAGTTCGCGACGCCCTGGCCCTGCGGGTACCTGATGCTCGTCACGCGGCCCGCCGCATCGAGGCTCTCATTCGTCGTCAGGTTCGTCGAGCCGACCAACACAGATTCGTTCCAGAGGCGATAGAGGGAGTCGTAGTACCGGTTGACGGTCGCTGTCGTCGACGACAGCGTGCTCGAGCCGCAGGACTGCGCCGTGCCGTTCGCAATTCGCGTGATATCGCCAGTGACGTCGTACGTGTAGACGACCGCGTAGCAAGTCGTGGCGGAGGCGCTGTTCTTGAAGGCGACGTTGGCGACCCATCCCATCTTGAATCCGGGCTGCCCGCTCGTGCTCACGTACGTATACGTGGCCACGCGCCCCATCGGGTCCGTGACGGTCGACAGGCGCAGGTCTCCGTCGTACGTCCGCGACTGGCTCGTGCCGTCCGGATAGACCTCGTAGACGAGCAGGCCGGCCGTATTGTAGTAGTAGGACGTCGTCCCCTGGACCATCGCCGCGCCGGAGTACACGTCGACGGCCGTCGGCTGGCCGAGCGCATTGTAGGCCGTCAGGGTGTAATTAAACGTGGATCCCGAGGGATTCAGGACGCCGGACTGCACGGTCCGGCCCAGGGCGTCAGCCAGCGCGTAGCCGACGTGACCGTCCCCGTCGACCGTTTGGACTTCACGCTGCGAGTACAGGGCCATCTGCATCATGGAGGAAAGCCCTTTGGGCGCGACCGTCTGCTCCGCCATGCCCATGAAGCTGTAGAGGTAGGTCGCGTACTGTCCCGTCGTCAGGAACGAGAGGGTCGGCTGGTCGTCCCAGCCCATCGACTGCGCGGTGGTCAGCCGGTGGCCGTAGAGATCCATCGCGGTCTCTCTGACGGGGCGGCCGAGGCCGTCAAAGTAGGTCCGGGACAGGTGCGTGGGATCGAAGCTGGCGGAGCCCGGTGTGTAACCGCTGTAGAGGTTTGAGACCTGCGTGGCGGTCAGCGCGATGGGCAAAACCTGAACTTCATCCATGGCACCGGAGTAGAAGTAGTTGAGCGGGAGAGCTAGAGCACCCAAGTCCAACGTTGCGCCCGAAAGCTGAGCCGTGAAAGTTGCCGTCTGAGACTGTTTCACGCCGTTCACGTACATCGACATCGTAGAACCGTCCCACACGAAGGCAACGTGGACCCAAACCCCAGCCGTTGGCGCGACGTTCGACCGTATCTGAGTGTCTGGAGAGGACCGGCCAAAGATGATGTTCGCGCCGCTCGCATCGCCAATCCATGCGCCCGTAGTGCCCGCGCTGTTCCACGATCCGATTTGGAATATTGCGTGCGTGGTCGTACTGACGACACTCGGGTTCAACCATGCGGCGAAAGTGAACGCCTTGGCGGGTGCGATGAAGCGGGAAACACTAATATGGTCGCTCGTACCATTGAAAGACCTTGCGTTTCCGACCTTTCCGGCAACGTTCGCAGTCCCGGTCTCTATACCGTTATTCCCGCTTCCTGACAAGTCTTCAACCGAATTGGACTGCCCGACCTTCATCGTGCTCATGTCGAAGTACAGGCTTCTCGGCACGGCGGTCGCATCGTACGTAGTCACGCTCGGGAACGTGGAATCGTCATAGGCCGTGCTCCCCGAGGAGAGCATCTTGTACGTCCCGAGGTACATCGCCGAGATCTCGGACGCCGACAGGACGCGGTTCTGGATCCTCGCCTCGTCCATGCTCCCCACAAGTGTCTCGGCGTAGCCTCCGTGGCCGAAGGTCACCCCCGGTACGTACAACGGGGTTGCGACCGAATCGATCGTCCCCGTGAACGTGGACCCCGGTACGGATGTCCCGTTGACGTAGAAAGTCACGCCGTTTGTCGAGTCGTACGTCACGGCGACGAAGTACCATACGTTCCTCGTCAGCGTCATTGTCGTGGCCGCCGACGCGGTGGCCCCTCCGTGGACGATCGCGAAGTCCAGGTGGTTGCCCGAATCCTCGAGCAGCGCATACTGGAGGAGGCCCTGCTCAGGATTCGCCTTCTGAATGAAATCGGTTTCCTGGCCCGAGGTGGCCACGTTGACCCAGGCCGACAGGGTGAGATGACCGTTGCTCCCGCTGAAGTCAATGAGGCCCGAGTCGGCGACCTGCGTGAAACTACCGCCGCCCGTGAAGCCACCGGCCATCCCGGAAAGCGGCGTGGGGCCGCGCACGAAGGAATTGCTGCCCAAACCCGAAATCGCGGCGGATCCGAAGTGACAGGATACGTCCCTGAGAGTCGAATCGCCCTGGCCGTTGATGACAGAGGCGCTGGACATGTCGAGCCATAGGACGGTCGCGCTGTCCGAGTCATAGGCGGCAGCCTGCGTGGGTCGGTTTGAGCTATCGTACGCGTAGCGGCTTAGGCGGCAGTTCGGGTCGAGTGTCGACTCAAGACTGCCGCTGTAGGCGTCGTAGGAGTAAGACGTCGCAGCCCCGTCCGGTCGGGTCGCTCCCGTGAGGTGCGCGCCGCCGTACCAGGCGGAGTACTCGTACGTGGTTTGGTTCCCGTTTAGGGAGGACGCGACGACGTTTCCGTATCCGTCCCGCGCGAGGACGGTCTCGACGAACTGGCCGTTCAGGGTCGTGCGCGCCCGATCGGGGAATCCGTTCTGGTCGGGATGATAGAAGGTCCCTGCGGCGTTCGGGAGACGGGATCGGTAAAGACCCGTGATTTGCTGTGAAGTCAGCTGGCCGTTGTAGATTGCGAATTGGTCGATCACGCCTCCAAAGAGGCGCCCTCCACTGGCATTGGACCACCCGCCAATCTGGGCGTCGGTCGTCGCGAAGGCGGCGTTGTTGTTGTAAATGTTCCCCTGATTCACCAGCGTCTGCTGGACTCCGTTGATGTACAGGCTGTCTCCGAGGACCTGCTGATTCCTGAACACTGCCGCCACGTGGACGAGGTTGTTCGACAATCCGGCGCTCGAGGTTCCTTGGATGTCTCCGTTCCCCGTGGTGAATCCGAAGTATCCCGACGAGAACCAGAGCGCGTACGAATGAAAACCAAAGGGCATCTGGCCCGTGGTCCCGGTCCAATCCATCCAGAAGGACACGGTCACATAGGTCCACGGGGCCGTGTTGACTCCGGCCGCTGTGAAGGGCATTCTGGCCTGGCTCCCGTCGAATATCAGACCGAGGCCGGACGCGGAACTCGAGACGGGTGCGGAACGTATGTAGTTCGCGTTGGCGAGGGTCGCATCATTGTGGCGGCCCGAGAGGTCCACGACTTGACCGGAGAGCACGGCGGTCCCAGCGTAGGTCATCCTATCCGTGGAAGATGAAATGGCCTCCATATCGTAGCAGGCGAGCGCGTTCGGACAATCCGCTTGAGGCGTAAGCTGGCCGACTTCCCCACTGTGGATGGTCGTCGATGGGATGATCGGGCTGCTGCCTTGGTCGTAGAAGAGGGATGCAGCGAGCTGCCCAGGCATGTAGTTGAGGACGTCCCCGCCCCATACCGTGACGGGTGCACTGTAGTATAGCACGTTCCCGCTTACGTCGGTTACCTTGAGTTTCACTGAAATGGGGAATACAGATACCATCGGATACAAGGAGATCGTGCAGGTGGCAAGGCAGGCGGAGGAGACAATGGGTGTGTCGTCGTACGCCCTGTTGATGGAAACAGTTAGCCCATTGGCATCCAGAATCGTAACCGAGTCGCTATCGGAGGCGCCGATGCTGGTCCCCGCGAAATACGCTTGTCCACCGTCCACTTGGTAGTACAGGCCAGTGATGGTGTTGCCGCTGAGAAGTTGGAAGAACGGGTCCCCCTCCCATATTACGAACTTCAAGACGGAGGTTGTGCCGGTGGTCATCGGAAGTACCCCCTTGTATGTCGACGAGATGCCTCCGGCAGGTCTGCCAGCCGAGGCCCCCGGCGTGTAGTCCATTCCCCATTGCGCCTTCCTGAACGCGCTGCTCGCTGACGTCTGGATGCCAAGGCCGATTCCGAGCGGTTCCCTGGAAAGGGCCAAGTTCGCGGAGGGGATGTAGGCGTACGTGACCAGGTACTTGGAGGTATCAACAGGGCCCTTGTTTAGTCCCGTCACCCACTCGTCGTCGACGTCCGCAGTGTAGCCGAGCGGGTGCGCCCATCCCTGCGATGGGGAGACGGGGAGGAAGTAGTGAGCGCCATCCCATCCGGTCCCCGTGGAGCTCCATCCGCACGCGATTCCTCCGCTGTCCCAGCAGGTTCCCGTCTGTCCTCCCATGTCGATGGGCGCATTCAGAATGGTCTGATCGTAGTAATCGAACCCTGACCTCGTCTTCACAAAGCGGCTCTCGAACGTCTGAGAGGGCACAAAGGTGTAGGTGTCGCCCGCGGAGAAATCGGTACGCGGCGAGGCGTACTCGAGCGTGCCGTCCGTGCCGTACACCAGGATAGATAAGTCGCCCGCCGTTGGGTTGTTCCAGCTCCCGAGGGGCGATGCGGGATCCGCAATCTGCAACGTGCCGGACGTTTGCTCCACGCTCGAAAGGATCGTTCCGTCGGGCCCGACGGTGTCGACGATCTGTCCCGTCTGGAGCCCGTTGATATTGATGACGGCCAAGCCCGTGACAACCCTGAGGTCGTCAATCCATACGCTGTGGCTCCCTCCGCCCGGGTTGGTCGCTTCAATGCTGAAGGCAGTCGCAGCCAGTCCTCCGGTTGTCTGGGAACAGGTCTGCGCCCGGTTCAGGTCGACGTAGATCATGCCGGTCGATGGAAACTCTTGCATGCCGACGGTGTACCACGTGTTCGCGGAGTAGGACCCGCAGGGAATCGTGCCTCCCACGGAAGTGGTGAGGGTGATGGCACCTCCCGTGAACTTGAGGTACCAGGTGGCGGACGCCACGCTGAAGCCAAACTGGAGGACGCCCGAAGTTTGAGCGTCGCCTGCCCTCACATGGAATTCCACGGTCGGAGAAGATGTGGAGGTGATTGACCTGGTGAGTCTGAGATCGGAGGCGGCGGCTGACATCGAGATCTTCATCGACGGAG
>JBGPGA010000004.1:0-42139 GCA_041483635.1 Thermoplasmata archaeon | reverse complement strand
GGCAATGGTGAAGATCAAGAGCGCAAGACTGGGGAGGACAACGGTCCACGGATAGCTGAGAAAGCCACCACTCCACCCCTTCTGGATGAGATTACCCAGTTCAGGAAGCAAGGGATTCCCGGAATTGAATCCGATGAAATTCAAAGCCGCGAAAACCTGCGCGACGACGCCCAGATCTAGTGAGACCTGGACAAAGACGGGCGCCAAGGTGTTCGGGAGGACATGCCGCATCATGATGCGCGCGTCCGATGCCCCGGCGATCTTGGCCGCCTCCACGAATTTCATTTCCTTCACGGAAAGGGTCTGCGCTCGTACGAGGCGCGCGTAGGGCGGCCACCAGAGGATCAGGAGGACGATGTTGACGGTTAGGAAGGTCCGTTGGTAAAAAGCAAAACCCACCGCCATGGCGAAGATGAGGAAGGGGATGGAGTAGGTGACGTCGGTCGCACGCATGAGGGCCTCGTCAAACAGCCCCCCTCGATACCCCGCATAGAGGCCGATCAGGCTCCCGATGAGGGCTCCGACAATCACGACGAGAGTCGAGTAGATGAGGTCCGTGCGGATGGCTTTCAGGATTCCGGATGTCAGGTCGATGCCCGGATAGCTCGTGCCCATCCAGCCACCTGCAGCGGTGCCGCCGGGCCACCAGAAAGGGGCCAGGGGGATGGTCGCGTTGAAGTTCGTCGACAACAGGTCCGGGTTGGCCATGAAGAACTGAACGTAGACGACGTCTGCGACGTAGATCAGAAGGATCACAAATCCGGTGGCTGCCAGCGGGCTCCGGAGGAACAGGCGGAACATGAGGGCGTACTCGCTGGCTCTGCGACGGAGGGCACCCGTTTCCCGTCGCGCCTCCCGCAAGCTGTCCACGTCAACGGCCGCCATTCCCACCCTCACAGTGTAATGCGCGGGTCCAGCCGCGCATAGACGATGTCGACCACTAGGTTTGTGAAGACGAGGGCGAGCGCGAAGATAAGAGTGGAGCCCATAACGCCCCCGCTGTCGGAACGAAGCATGGCCGCTGTCGCCCAGCGTCCCAGGCCGCTCCATGCGAAGACGTCCTCGACGAGCACGACGCCGCCGAGGAGGTACGCAAACAGCAGACCGATGACGGTCGTCGCAGGTAGAAGCGCGTTTCGTCGGACGTGCTTCGCGATGACGACGCGTTTGGGCAAACCCTTCGCCCATGCCGTCCGCACGTAGTCTTGGTTCATGGAATCCACCATGCCAGACCGGATCATCCTGAGGATGACCCCTAGGACTCCAAAGGCCAAGGTGACAATCGGGAGGATGAGATGGGCCAGCGCATCCCAGAAGATCCGCCAGTCGCCATGGATTGCGGCGTCGATGACGAGCATGTGGGTGGGCTGCGGATAGAGTTGCGACCCCCCCTCGAAGATTGAGAACGCCCAGGGACTCGTGCTCGGACTGAGCACGTTCGCGTCGTAGATTCCGTAAATGGGCCAGGTGGGCAAGAGGCGCGAAACGAGGATTTGCAGGAAGATGGCGAGCACAAAGTACGGGACAGAGTAGCCCGCGAGGGCCACGATGCGCGTGACGTGGTCCGGGACCTTGTCCTTCTTCACGGCCGAGATGGAGCCCGTGGGGATCCCGAGCAGGGTCGCGAGGAGTGTGGCTCCGACGGCGAGCTCGATCGTCGGCGGGAAGAAGAGGATGGTCGCGTCGGCGACTGTGCCCTGGAAGAGACTCGTGGAGGTGAAGCCCCAGTCCCCACGGACGAGGGCGTTCAGGTAGTAGACATACTGCACCGGGATCGGATCGTCCAGATGGTAGTGCTCGATGATCGGTTTCACCTGTTCCGGGCAAGAAATGGGGAGGTGGGGGTTGCAGTACATCGCGGCCGAGTAAAGCGGCCCGGCCGCGTGGCTCAGGGCGAAGGTGATGATCGTGACTCCGATCAGGGTGGGGATCAGGAGTACGAGCCTGCGCGCGATGTAGAGGCTCAGGCGCACCGGCTCACCTCCCCTCTCTGCGGGTCGCGGATGATGCGTGCATTGCGTTCTCGCAGTTGTTCCCGCACGTTTATGAGGCCCGTCACGAATGGGCGCGGAAGCGACCGGGACGTTTCCCGCCACGCCGGGAGGACTGCATGACGCGGGTGGTCATCACCGAGGAGCCGGACGAACCCGAGGACGATCAGGGAATCGCCGGCCGCCATCCCGAACTGGTCTACGTCTTCGGGGATGCAATCCGAGGCTTCTACGTCGTCGGTTGCCTGGCGCTCGATGTCCTCACCCCGCTTCAGGTCCTGGACCTCCTGCCCGGGCAGCCACTCTGGGCGGTTCCCCCTCTCGTCGTCGTCTTCGGCTTCCTGGCCTTCCTGGAGTACCGCCTCTACCGTCGCCTCTGGCCTCCTCGCACCAAGCGGCAGATCGTTGAGGAGTGAGGTCCCTAATCCTCCTTCCATTTCAAATCCGTCCGGGACCGCCGGGTGCCCTGGAGGGCGATCAGGGGCGGGCCGGCGAGCCCCGACACGATGAGGTATCCAAGGATGGACGTGCCCGAGGGGACGGAGGACGACGCGACGCCCGACGGCTTGGAGAGGTAGGCGTACAGCAGCCACTGGCCGCCGAGCAACGGGTTCGCCTCCTTCTCCATCCCGGTAATCCAGGTGCGGTAGTAGACATGGTTGAACAGCTGGAACTCGGGCACGTACAAGGTCAGGTTCATTCCCATCAGGTTCGCTTGCTGGGACTCCCACAACGCCAGGTCCAGGTTCGTCGCGTTGGCACCCGTACTGTCGTCGATCCAGTTCAGCATCTTCGTCATGTTCGCGACTTGGCCCGTCCCGTTCGCGTCGCCTTGGAAGTACTCGATGTTGAACCCGTTCGTTGCGGTGTAGTAGCCGCCATAGGGGGTGTCGTACGTTATTCCGGGCAGGAGCATGGGCACCGTGTAGTCCGTGGGCCAGGGGTAGTCGGGGGCCCACCCGAAGCCCACGGAGTAGATGGCCATCGGATTCGCATGCGGCACCGCGTCCGCCGTGACCTCCGCATCCGTGATCGGGTTGGTCGTGATGTGGATCTGGCCGGCTGGCGCGAGCTGCTCCAAGCTCTGGGCCCACATCGTCGCAGCGGCCGAGGCGATCGGGTCCTCTTGACCCACGTTGAGCGCGAGCGTGAACCCGGACGTGGCCCAGCCGCGGTCCTTGACCCACTGGGTCTGGTTGTAGTACTGGTGGGCTAGGGTCATGCTGTAGGTGTCCATGGAGGAGTAGTTCACGTAGCCGGGCATGCCGTTCGGAATGATCCCGTTGTACAGCTCCCCGAACTTCGTGTTGTACACCCCGTTGCCCAAGATCTGGTTGATGTACTGTTGGAAGTTGTAGGCGTAGAAGAACGCCTTGCGCATGTTGAGATCGACGAAGAAGTTCGGCGGCACGCTGTTCCCGTACGGGTTCTGGGGCGTGCCGCTCTGGTAGATCTCCATATTGAAATTCCACCAATACAGGGTCATCGACGGGATGGGGAGGATGTAGATCAAGCCCTGCCGCGCCATGCTCGACGCCACCGCGTACCGGCTTGACGAAATCGTAGCGATGTCCGCCTTGCCCGTCTGCAGGGAGAGCTCCCGCGTCGAGTCGTCCGCGACGTACTGGATCACGATCTTGCTGACCGTGGGCTGGGGATCGCCGGGGACCGGCGTGAAGTTCGGGTTCACCTTCAGCACGATGGCGTCGGGGTTCGCGACGTAGTCGATCATGTACGGCCCCGATCCGACCGCGCCGTTGCGCCAGGCGCTCACCCAGTTCTGGAGTTCGCCGTACTTCTGGTAGTCCGAGAAGCCGGCGTCCGACCACACGATCTTCGGTCCCACGTTCTCCAGCCACGTGTGGCTCGCGATGCCGCACCCGAGGGTGCTGGTGATGATCTCGTAGAACACGACGGGCGGGGCAGGGGTCACGAGATGGAACGTGACCGTCTGGCTCGAGTTGTCGATGGAGACGGCGCCGTTCACGTTGGCGTAGCTCAAGAGCCAGTTGCCATCCGCGTCCGTCGGGATGAGGAACTGCGAGATGAGCCATCCCGGGGTCGGCGGCGACCCGGCGACGAACAGCATCGTGCGCGTGAAGGAGTACTTCACATCCCACGGCGTGACGGGCGTCCCATCGGAGAACTTGATGCCCTGTCGGATGTGGAAGGTGTAGTTCATGAAGTCGGCACTGATGCCGCCGTTCGCGACCGTGGGGATTGAATCCGCGATGATCGGCACGAACTCGGTCGTCGACGTGTAGTTATACGCCAGGAGGGTCTGGTAAATGTTGATGATCGGCTCCGATCCCACGTAGTTAATGGATGGGTCGAGGGTCCACGTCCCTCCCGTCGTCGCTTCCATGTTCACGATCGTGCCCGGGTTGACGATGTTCTGATTGTAGCTCACGAGCTTGTAGTTGCCTACCGCCACGGATTGGCCCACGGTCGTGGTCAGGGTCTGCGCGGGCGAGACCGGGGTGGAGGTGGGCTCGGCGGGAACGCCGTCAACCTGGTGGAAGGAGTAGTTCTGGGTCGTGACAGAAAGGGTGACCGCATAGAGTCCAGCGGTGTTGTACTGGTGGGTCACTTCGTAGGGGTAGCCCGTAGCCGTCTCGTCGAACGGCGTGGACGTGTTCGTGGAGGGGGTAGAGCCGTCGCCGAAGTCAATCGTCAGGCTCGTGACGGTCCACGAGTAGTTGTACCATTCGTTGGTGATGCTGTTCACTTCGTCTGACCAAGCGAAGTCCGGCGCAACATGGATGGAGGCGTGGAAGCGGATGGAACCCCCCGCGGCGATCAACGGAGCGCCGGTTGACGAGCCCGTCTTGTTGACCGTCAAGGTGCCTAAGGCCGAGGCCTCACCCAATGGATTAGGATCCGTGACGGGGGCGGGTCCCACCTGCATCGGGAAGAGCGACATGGAGTTGTCCACCGCTTTCCCGTTGCTCAGCGAAGACGCCGCGAAGACGAAGAAGTTCCCGGGGAACGCATAGGTATGGCCCACGTCCGTCGCGGCGCTGCTCGTGTTGGTGCCGTCGCCGAATTGCCATCCGACCGCCCCCGCGCTCACCAAGGCCGGCGTTGTGATGACGGCCTGGAAGCTCGCTGCGCTCTTGGCGGCTACGAAGGGGCTCGTCGAGCTGACGCTGAGCGACCCTGTCCCCAGATAGATGATAGCCCACACCGAAATCGCCGCGATGACGATGACGGCCACCACGATGGTCACAATCAAGATCTTACGGCGCTTCGGTTTCCCGGCGGCGGGAATCTCCAACTTAGGAGCTTGAGGACTCTCGCCGGCTGGCTCAGACTCTGATGTCGACACTCCCCACACCCTGCCGTGCTCGTGAGTAGCACAGCACGTACTTAGTTCCCTCTGTCGGACGGTATGTATTGGGCTCGCTCGGAGCAAGTGCGCCTCCGCTGCGCGCATCCTCGTGACGGGTATTCAAGAACGGGCGAAGCCTAATCGGTGACGACGGGATGGCTCCTGCCGTCATGCCTCCGATCCTCGCAGGCCGCGACCTCCGGAAATCCTGGGGTGGCACCCTCGTCCTCGAGCACGCGGACTTCCTCCTCCAGGCGGGCGAGAAGGTCGCCTTGGTCGGCCCCAATGGCGCGGGCAAGAGCACCCTCTTCCAGCTTCTCGCGGGCGAGACGAAGCCCGACCTCGGCGATCTCGTGCTCAAGCCCGGTCTGCGCTACGGCTATCTCCCGCAGGTCCCGAACGTCCCGCCGGAGACCGTCGTTCGGGACGTCCTCTCCGCCCCGAGCCCAGAGACGCAGCGCCTTGAAGCGGACCTCGCCGGCCTCGAAGCGTGGATGGCGCGGCCGGACGCCTGGGACGCCCCGGACGCCTCCGCCCGCATGGCCCGCTACGAGTCCCTCCACGTCGCCCTGGGCGCCGCCCGAAGCCGCAGCGTGATCGTGAACGACCCCATCCTGAACGACTTGGGCGTGGGCGAGGAGCTCCTCGACCAGACCTTCGGCTCCCTCTCCGGCGGCGAGAAGTCCAAGGTCCTCACCGCGCGCGCCCTCGCGAACGCGAAGGAGAAGGACATCCTCCTCCTCGACGAGCCGACGAACCACATGGACATCGACACGATCGAGACGATCGAGGAGTTCCTCCTCGAGATCGACGCGGCTGTCCTCCTCGCGAGCCACGACAAGTTCCTCCTCGACGCGATCGCGGACAAGGTGATCGAGATTGACCACCTCCGCACCCTCGAATACGTCGGGAACTACTCCGACTACCGCGTGCAGCGCGACGCGATTGCACGTGCCCGGGAGGCCCAGCGCCACCGTCACCGCGAGGAGCTCAAGCGCCAGCTCGCGATCATCGAGCAGTTCAAGAGCCGCAAGGTGTACGAGCAGGTCCTCTCGAGGAAGCTCCGGGTCGAGAAGATGCGGCGCGAGGCGCCGGAAGCCGGTCCGACCGCGCCGAAGGCGTTCCGCCTCTCCTTCCGAACGGGCAACGCCGGCTCGGGCATCGTGCGCCTCGAGGGTGTCGCGAAGTCCCACGGCGGCCGCCTCCTCTTCTCCGACGCCGACCTGGAGCTGGGGAAGGGGGACAAGGTCGGACTCGTCGGACCGAACGGCGCGGGCAAGACGACCCTCCTGGAGGTCCTGATCGGACGCCAGGAGGCCGACGCCGGGTCCGTCTTCCGGGGCAAGAACCTGAACATCGGCTACTTCGCCCAGGAGGCCGAGGAGCTCGACTTCTCCCGCACCCTCCTCGAGGAGATCCGAAGTGTCCGCCATCCGCCCCCGCCAGAGGGGTGGGCCCGCGGCCTCCTCGGCCGCTTCTGGTTTCGCGGGGATGCCGTCCACACACGCGTCGGCCAGCTCAGCGGCGGAGAGCGCGCGCGTCTCGCCCTCGCGAAGTTCATCGCGCAGGACTACGACCTCCTCGTCCTGGACGAGCCGACGAACCACCTCGACATCGAGAGCCAGGAGATCGTGGCCGCGGCCCTGAAGGGCTACGAGGGCATGGTCCTCGTCGTGAGCCACAACCGCAGCTTCCTGAACGACGTGTGCAGCGAGATCGCGATCATCGCGCACCAGCGCCTCGCCGTGTTCCGGGGGACGTTCAAGGATTCGTGGGCCGCGGCGAAGATGGCCGAGTTCATGGCGGTGAAGGCGAAACCTCGGTACCGGGTGCTGCGCGTGGTCAAGGATTGGGAAACAGGTAGTGTCTACCGGAGTGGAGACACGATTGCGCTCGGTGGAGCGGAAACTCAGGCCTTCCTTCGCCTTCTGCGGTGGGCGGAGTCGAACGGCCGCGTCGAGCGCATCGAGACGTGAAGCCTCCCCGTGAACCAGGGTCGCCTCCGAGCGTCCGGGCTTTCGGGCGTTCCTTTTAGGCGTTTGCCAGTTATCCTCCTTCGAACCCGGGGGAGGGTGTGGACCCGCTACTGCTCGTGCCGGTGTTGGCGGCCGCCGCGCTGGGCGTCGCCGGGATTCTGTGGTACCGGAAACGGCAGGTGCGACAAGCGGGGATCCTTCTGGGCCAAGCGGCTAGCGATCTCCGTGACAGCGTAAGTGCCTTGCAGGGTTTCACCCGCACCGGCGACTACATCCCTGAGCGTGTCCGAAGACCTCTCGAAGCCAAGGCAACCGAACTCGCAGAACGGGACTTGCCACCGATCGTCAAGGTGCTTCGCCGCAGCCGGGACCCTGCGGAGCGGGACCGGCTGCAGGAGGTTGTACGTCATACCGACGAGTTCCGAAAGGTACTCAGGGAGCACAACGAGGCATACGTCCAACGCAGAACCGCGGAGCACTCGAGCTTGCTCGTCGATCAACTCAAGGCCGATGAAGCCCAGCAAAGGGCGATGGTTCAGGACGACGAACGCAACTTGGTCATCGCAGGCGCGGGCTCAGGCAAGACCCGGACGATTGTCGGACGGATTCGCTTCCTGCTCGAGCGACAGGTCCCGGCGAACGACATCCTGGCCGTCACGTTCACGAACAAGGCCACCGAGGAAATGCAGGATCGCCTCAAGCAGATGGGCGTGGCTCTCGCCGATCGCGGAAGCGAGGGCGTCATGATCTCGACCCTGCACGCGCTCGGCAAGCGCGTCGTCCAGGCCACCCTGTCCGGACCGGTCAGTGTAGCGGATGACCGGTGGACCGATTCGCTAGTCGCAGCCGCGTTGCGCGACGCTCGCGAAGCCCGCGACCCGCAGCTCGCTCAGCTCTACATCAACGCCCTCCTCCACTTTCACCGCAACGAGGACGAGCGCGCTCCCGCCGTCGGTGGCGACCAGACCTATCGCAGCCTCCGCGGGCAGCACGTCCGGTCCCTCGGCGAACGGATCATCGCCGACTTCCTGTTCATCCACCACGTCCCCTACAAGTACGAAGCCAAGGCCTCCTGGGCTCAGGTCAGCGGAGGACGCGGCGCCTACCACCCCGACTTCACGCTCCTTGAGTCCGCGGCCGCGATTGAATACTGGGGTGTCAACCGACAAGGCCAGGTGCCCGCCGGATGGAAGACCTCGACGGCCGAGTACCAGCAGGGGATGGCGTGGAAGCGGGAGCAGTTCCGCCTCGCGGGCAGGCTTCTCCTCGAGTTCTACGACTACGAGCGAACGGAAGGGACTTTGGAGGCCGCGCTCCGAGAGCGATTGACCGCGGCCGGCATCGGTCTGCGGCTCATGACGTTCGAGGAGCTCCAGACGGCGCTTGGCGACATGAAGTACATCGGCAGCGCGATCGAGAAGCTCCTCGCGCAGTTCATCGTCAACGCTCGCGAGCTGCGACGCAGCCCGGACGAGATTCGAGAGCATCTCCGCGGCGTCTCGCCCCGCGTCCATCATTTCGGCCTCCTCGGCATCGCGATCCTTGAGCGGTATGAGGCCGCGCTCGCGGCGGAGGAGCGCATCGACTTTTCCGACATGCTTCATCGCGCCGCAGAGATCCTGGAGGGCGGAACGAATCCGCTGCCGAAGTTCCAGCATATCCTCGTCGACGAATTCCAGGACACCTCGGCCGCTATGGCCCGCTTCCTGAAGGCACTCCTGGGCGCCACCGGAGCTCGCCTCTTTGCCGTGGGCGACGATTGGCAGGCCATCTACGGTTTCGCGGGCGGGGACTTGGACTACATCGTCAATTTCGAGTCCTACTTCGGGCCCGCATCCACGACGATGCTCGACGTCAACTACCGGTCTCCGGCCGTGATCGTCGAGGCGGGGGCCGCACTCATCGCTCACAATGCGAAACAGGTGCCCAAGCATGTGGTCGTCTTCCGCCGTGAGCGGGGCGAAGCGCACCTGCACGAGGCCCCGGACGACGATGCGGCGATCGTGAGCACCACGCTTCGCCTGATCCAAGGAGAGCTCAAGCGTTCCAAACCCGACGAGGTCCTCGTCCTCAGCCGCACGAACCATCTCCTCGAGGACCTGATCGAGGCGTGCCGGCGAGGTGGGATCCCCGTGGCGAACCCCGGTCGGAGTGTTCCCGGAGTCCGCATCCTGTCCGCGCACAAGGCCAAAGGGCTCGAGGCCAACGTGGTGATCGTCGTGAACGCGAGCGACCACCTTTTCGGCTTTCCCTCCAAAGTCGAGAACCCCGACGTCCTCGAGCCCGTGCGCCGGAGCGCCGGGAACGCCGAGGCCGAGGAGCGGCGGCTCTTCTACGTCGCGATCACCCGGGCAATCCAGCGGCTGCACCTGGTCGCACGGCGAGGCCTTCCTTCCCCGTACATTGCCGAGATTGAGGGCAGCAGCGCTGCGCTCAAGACGGCGGACCCTTCCCACCTTCCCGTAGGCTGGCAGTTCTCCGGTAGCTTCTACGTTGAGCAGCTCTATCCCCTGAGCGAGCGTCAGACGGCGGCCGGCATCCGGCAGTCGGGCGTCCTCGCCACCCCAACCGGCCGCTTCGCGTTCACGTCCTGGTCCTCCGCGGACCTCAAGGAAGGCGACACGTACTGGCTCGCGGGCGTGATCAAGGACCGGCCGTACCGGGACCAGCAACGCGTCAGGCTGGACTCGCGGACGAGCGCCGAACTGCGGACGCCCTCCGGCATCGACGCAAGCCACGATGGCACACGCGAATTGCGTCCACGTCCACCGCCTTCCCACCAACCCCGACGGATGGGGCCCCGCGAACCCTGAGAGATTCGAAGCTCCGCGCCGTTTCCTAGACCATGTCCCCGGGCGCGGAGACCCAGGCCTTCCTGCGCCTCTTGCGGTGGGCGGAGGCCAACGGCCGCATCGAACGCATCGATTCGGAGCACGGTAGCCTTCGCCGTCCGGACCGGTGGACCTTAATGCCCAACCGGCCGGCGGCGGGCGACCAGGAGGAGCATCACTAGCCAGAGCGCGAGCGCCAGGGCGCCGACATCCCAGAGGCGTACCGTGATGAGGATCAGGAACGGGGCCGCCAAGAGCAGCATCAGGCCGAGGACGAAGAGCCCGTCCGCCCACCGCTGGTACCCGGCCGCCCAAGACGGCCGCCTCAGGAGCGCCTCCATCTGCCAATAATAGCACGTCCCCGAGTAGCCGAGGACGAACATGGAGGCGATGAGGTCCCCCACCGTGACTCGGAACAGGAACGGATCGAACACGCCGGATTGCGACCGGTCGAAGAGGAAGAACAGGGCGAACGTGAGGATCGCGACGGACGTCCCGGCAAGGCCCACAGTCAGCCCGCGGTTCGAATTCGCGTGGTCGAGCTCGACGGCGGAGCGCGTTTCGTCGCCTCGCTCGTCTCCCCCGGAAATCGGTGCCCCGGCAGGCCCCGCGGCCACTGTCCGGGCAAGGGTGGGCCCCTATTTGGAATACACCGCGTGAACCGGGCAGCACCCAGGCGCACTCCCGGATTCGCGCTGCCTCGCAGCGGAAGGAAGACTCGAGCGATCGACCATACGCTTTTGGCCTGCGCTCCCCCTGGCCCGGTGCGGGGGAGTCTCGAATTCCCGACATGCCCTGGAAATCACCCCGGCTTCCCGACCCGGAGCGCGAGTACCTGGCCCTCCTCTCCTACCTGCCGCTCAAGCGGTGGCGCGGCCTCCTCCGCCTCGGCAACTACTTCCGGCTAATCCTCCGACAGCTTAGGGGAACCCGAGGCGTCGTCGGCTATTCGATGCGCGTCCGATTCCTTCGTCGGCAGTTCTGGACCCTGTCCGTGTGGGAAGACGAGGAGGCCCTCACGGCCTTCGTGCGTGCCCCCCCGCACGTCGAGGCGATGGAACGCCTCCGCCCTTTCATGGGCTTGACGAGGTTCGTGCGTTGGCGGGTCCGTGGAGCGGAGCTCCCGCTCTATTGGGACGATGCGATGCAGCGGTCCGACGGCGGAACGTCCCCCGAGCTGTGAGGTTCTCCAAGGCCCGATGCGGTCAGCGCGAATCCGTCTTCCACCGGAGGCCTTTGTGCCACCGGTACAGCGGCCAGTAGAGGATCCATGCGGAAACGAACGCGGTCACCCAAAACCCTGCGAACTGGATCCCGGGTGGGTACAGGGTCAACGCGGCGAGGCTCACGACCAGACCCAGCAACCCGGAGGAGTCGCCCCCTAAGTCATCCTGACACTGAAAACGTCATCCCCGGAAATCTGCCTAGTGGGCCCTGTGTCCAGCGCCTCTGTGCCAGGACGATTCTTTCACTGGCGGGTCGAGCCCCGGTAGTCCCGCTCCATCGCTGCCGCGAACCGCTTCCACGCGCGGAGCGTGTCCGCCTCCCGCCGTGCCTTCGTGATCTTCTTCGCCTCGGGTCCCTTCGGCTGGCGCCTCCAGCGAAGCTCGAGCTGGGTCCGCCCGTCCGGAAGGCTTGTCAGGAGATAGTCCGCGGTCACGTCCCTGCGGTTGCCCGTCCCGTCCATGTGCCACCGTCTCGGGGGACGCAGGGTGACGACGTCCCGCGACCAGAACCACCCATCCTTGGACTCCTCGAGATCCTCGAAGACGACCCGCCGCGCCGTGCGCTCGATGATCTTCCGCTCGTACGACTCCCCCTCCAGGCTCGCATCCTCCGGCGTATAGTCCGTGCACCAGGCGAACGCGAACTCGAGCGGCACGCGGAACGCGACACGGGTCCGATACTCCGGGCTCCAAGCTCGTTGCCGGTTCTCCACCTTGATCACCCCTCTCCCTCGGTTGGTCCGGCGGCCGGGACGCCGCGATGGCGGATAAGCCTTCCCGCGACCGAGTCCCTGACGCTCCGGGGCTGCCTTCGAGGTCCCGGAGATCGGCGGCGCCGGCGAGCGGGGAGGCGTGGCCTTTATCTGGTGGTTTCGGCTACCCGAAGATAGAATCAGGGGAGCGGTGCGTCGAGTGGACGAGAAGCTAGCGGGAGAACTCCAGGGCCAGGTTCGGGGAGAGGTCATCGTCGGGAGCGACAAACGCTACGACGAGGCGCGCAAGGTGTACAACGCGATGATTGACCGGCGGCCGGCGGCCGTCGTGCGCTGCACGGGTGTAGCCGACGTCATCGCCGCCGTCAAGGCGGCGCACGCGGCCCATCTGAACATTTCCATCCGGGGTGGCGGCCACAGCGTCCCCGGCTTCGGCACCGCCGATGGCGCGATGGTCCTCGACCTCGGTCGGATGAAGGGCGTCCGCGTGGATGCCAAGGCGAAGACCGTGTGGGCGGAAGGCGGCTGCACGTGGGGCGATTTCAACCACGCGACCCACGCGTTCGGTCTCGCGACGACGGGCGGGATCATCTCGACCACGGGCATTGCCGGCTTGACCCTGGGCGGCGGCATCGGCTACCTGACCCGGGGCTTCGGGCTGTCCCTGGACAACCTAACCGCCGCGGACGTCGTCCTCGCGGACGGCTCCTTCGTGACCGCGAGCCCGCGCTCCCATCCGGACCTGTTCTGGGCCCTCCGCGGCGGGGGAGGCAACTTCGGCGTCGTGACGAACTTCGAGTTCCGCCTGCACCCCGTGAACACGATCGTCGGCGGGGTCACGTTCTTCGAGAAGGAGGACGCTGAGGACGTGCTCCGGGCGTACGACGCGTACATCACGAAGGCGCCCCGGCAGCTCGGCGCCTTCTTCGCGTGGCAGATCGCCCCGCCCCTACCCTTCATCCCAGCCGATCGCCACGGCGACACCCTCTGCGCGATCGTCGCGTGCTGGACCGGACCGGCGGACCGGGCGAAGAAGGTCCTCGCACCCCTGCTCGACTCGGCCAAGATCGTCGCGCAGCACCTCGGCCCGATGCCCTATCCGGCGCTGAACAGCGCGTTCGACGGGCTCGTGCCGCCGGGGTTGCAGCACTACTGGAAGACGGCCTTCGTCAAGGTGCTCACGGACGAGGCAATCGCGGCCCACATGGCCCATGGCCCCAAGGTCCCCGTCGTGAACTCGACGGTCCACATCTACCCGATCAACGGCGCCGTGCACGATGTCAAGCCGGACGCGACCGCCTTCGGCCACCGGGACGCGAAGTACGCGACGGTCATCGCCGGCATGTGGCCCGACCCCGCGCAGAACGACGCGAACATCCGCTGGGTTCGAGACTACTACAAGGCGATTGAGCCCTACTCAGAGAAGGGCGGCTACATCAACTTCGCGTCTGAGGACGACAAGGACAAGGCGTCGGTTAACTTCGGTCGGAGCTACCCGCGCTTGCGGAAGATCAAGGCGAAGTACGACCGGGGCAACGCCTTCCGGTTCAACCAGAATGTCCCTCCGGCGGCGTGAGGCTAGCGGGGCCTAACGCGGTCCAGGTAGATCCCCGCGAGGACCGCGGCCGCCCCGAGGACCAGGGTGGCGGTCAGGTGCTCCCCGAGGAGCAGGATGCCCATGGCGGATGCGAGGACCGGGACCGTGAGTTGGACGACCCCTCCCTGGGACGCGCGGATCCGCCGCAGGGTCGCGTTCCACAGGATGTAGCTTAGGGCCGTGCTGATCATGCCCATGAACAGGGCGAGTCCCAGGCCATCCCACGCGAGCGCGATTGACAGGGCGTCCGGGGCAGCGATCCAGAGGATCGGAGCCAGGGCCAGGGAGAACGCGCCGACGACGAGGAACGTGGAGAACGTGTACACCTGGGAATCGAGCGAGCCCCGACCGTGGACGGAGTAGAGACCCCACGATGTCCCCGTGGCCGCCATCAAGGCGACCCCGGGAAGGGTCACGTCCCGGATCCCACCGAACGTGATGATCCCCACCCCAAGGACGGCAAGGGCGGGGCCCGCGACGGCCCGCGGCGTCGGCCGGTCTCCGTCGTGCGCGTACCCGAAGAGGGCCATCGTCAGCACGACGAACGCATAGAACACGAGGGTGCCCGCCGCGGCGGGGATGAAGGCGTAGCCGAAGGAGATCGCAAACGCGTAGGCCCCAAGGTAGACGCCTCCGAGGAGGTCGCGACGGGAGCCGACCCGGAGCGCTTTCGCGCCCGGCACGGCCGCCCTCACGAGGAGGAGCATCCCGAACCCGCTCGCGAACCGCACCGTCGTCAGGAGGTAAGGCGACGCGAGGCCCCCGACGATCAGGTGGCGGGTGATCACGCTGTTCCCCGCGAAGCACAGCATGATGAACGCGATTGCGAGCGGGATCTCCCACTCGTGCGTTGCCTGACTGGCGGCCGTGGCCATTCGGCGTCCCGAACCATGCGGAGCGGATAAGGGTGCGGAGGCGGCACGGGGGCGGGACTCGGGAGCGTTGGGGCCGCTGGCGGACGCAGCTTCACCGTTGTCCGGAAACCCTCGCACAAGGGCCGGCCTAGACCCGTTCCGACGGTCCGCCCTCCCGCGTGGCGCGGGATCGCACGAAGGTGACCCCGTGGATGCGGCGGAAGGCCGGGTCTCCTGTGAGGAACGCGAGCCCGTGCTTCTGGGCCAAGTGGAATCCGATCGCATCGACATACGAGATCGCCTTCCCGCGGCGGCGCCATCGATGCCTCAAGGCCATCGCGTCCAGGACGTCCTCCAGGGAGAACTCGAGGAGGTATCCACGGCCCGCCTGAACGACCCCCCGCGCCTTCGCCTCCGTCTCCCCGTCCCGGAGGAGGGCGTAGTAGACCTCCATCAGGTTCAGCCACGTCGTCACGCCGCGACCCGGCCTCAGGAAAGGCCGGAGCTTCGCATCTTGCAGGCCGGCAAGGATGGCGTAGGAGTCGTAGAAGTACTCAGAGATCGTCCCAGCCTTCCTTGAGTTCCCTCATCAGCCGGTCTAGGTCGGTCCGGAGGTGGATGGTCCCCGACAGGTCCTCGAGGGTGCTTGCCCCTCCTTTCAGCTCGACGTCCACGAGATCCCCTTCGCGGAGCCCGTGCTCCCGCACCGAGCGGGCAGGCACGATGAGTCCCAGGGAGTTACCCCACCGTCTCAGCTTGACAATCACGGACTCTTGCATGGATCTAGTTATACATAAGATTATACATCACGCTATCGAAGGGAGGACGCCGAAAGTGAAGATCCGCTGCGATGCCGTTGGGCTCTCCTTTCACCCGAGCCACTGCGGATAGGCGACGGTCGAGTCGAAGTCGTGCGTAATCTTGTACCGCTCGAACTGCCCGTGTTGCGCGGCTCGGGCGCTCTTCGCGAGCAGGGCTTCCATTTCTTCCCGTTTCATCGGCCGGAAGGTCTGCGCGGCGCGGATCGCCTGCTCGAGGATTTCCATCGAATCGCACCCGGTGATCACGACGCTCGTCGGCAGATTCAATGCGTACTGCAAGCCTTCGATCGGTGTCACGGTCCCGCTCTCGAGGACTTGCCGGTCGCCGAGCGGCTTCATCCCCAGGACCCCGATTTTCTCCCGAATGAGCACCGGAAGCACGCGCTTCTCGAAGCTGTCGAAGTGGGCGTCCATCACATTGAGGGGCATCTGGACCGTGTCGAAGCGGAAGCCGTGACTCGCCGCGGCCTCAAGCATCTTCAGGTGGATCGTGGGGCTCTTGTGCCCCGTGAAGCCGATGTAGCGGATCTTCCCCGCCTCCCTGGCCTCGATCGCGGCCTCGAGCGCGCCGCCGGGGGCGAAGATCCGGCCCGGGTCCTCCATCCGGATGATCTCGTGGAACTGGAGCAGGTCGATCACGTCCGTCTGGAGCCGCCGGAGGCACTCCTCGAGCTGCTCCGCGGCCGCCTCCCTCGTCTGCCCGTCGATCTTGGTCATCAGGAAGACCCGCTCGCGGTACCCGTCCCGGAGCGCCTTTCCCATCCGGATCTCGCTCCGCCCATCGTTGTAGTCCCAGGAGTTGTCGAGGAAGGTGATGCCGGCGTCGATCGCGGCGCGGATGATCCGGATGCTCTCCTCCTCGGAGAGCTCCGGCCTCCCGATGTGCCAGCCGCCCAGCCCGATCGCGGACACCTTCACGCCCGTGGCACCGAGCGTTCGGACCGGGATCCCGCTCCGGGTTTCTTCTACGAGGATCGGCGTCTCCATCATCGTTGAAGCGCCTCCGCCATACGCTCTCCCTCATCTCCCGCTTCCGTTTTAGCCTTGCGAGCGGGCACGTGGAGCGGATTGGGTCGTCAGGTTGGACTCGTCCATTCGGCCTTCTCTACTTCCCGAGCGAGCTCTTTGACGAGGCGAGCCGGGTGCAGACGGAGTTCCTCAAGAAATGGCTTCAAATGGCCTGATCCGGCGCACGGACCCGTCCCCGCCACGCTGATTTGGAGACGAATCGGCCTGCGAACGGGGTCTGCGGGGCGGACCGAACTATATAAGGGACCACATAAGTCCCGGACCATCCGACCGCACCGGCGTCCGCGATCCCGGTCCCCGGAGGTCTTCCCTTGGCCAAATTCCGAATCGAGAACGTTGTCGCATCGACCTCCCTCGGGGAGGAGCTCGACCTCAAAGCGATTGCCCACGTGCTCGGCGGGGCCGAATACGAGCCCGAGCAGTTCCCCGGCCTGATCTACCGCCTCAAGGAGCCCAAGACGGCCACCCTGCTCTTCCGGAGCGGCAAGGTCGTCTGCACGGGAGCGAAGAGCCTCGAGCACGTCAAGACGGCGATCGACCTCGTCGCGAAGCAGATTCAGGCCGCGGGCATCCCGGTCAAGAAGAACCCGGAGATCGAGGTCCAGAACATCGTCGCAACGGCGGACCTCGGGGCCCAGATCGACCTGAACGCGGTCGCGATCACTCTGGGCTTGGGGCAAGTCGAGTACGAGCCCGAGCAGTTCCCGGGCCTCGTCTACCGCATCGACAAGCCGAAGGTGGTCCTCCTCCTGTTCGGCAGCGGCAAGCTCGTCTGCACAGGAGCCCGCAAGCCATCCGATGTCGATGAGGCCGTCGAGAAGATCATGGCCGAGCTCAAGTCTAACGGGCTCCTCCACTGATCTCCCCGCAGCGGCGGGGACGCACGGTGGCCCCCGGCCCGGCGCATGCGAAGCCCTTATAGGGAATGGGGCCGTGGGACCGTCCGTATGGCGAAGGCCCCCATGTCCGGAACGGTGACCGCCTTCCGCCAGAGCAAGTTCAAGCAGGACAGCTACCAGACGATCGTGGACGTCGCCGATCCGAAGCAGGCGGAGAAGCTCTTGGGAGCCCGGGTGGAATGGCTCCGCGCGGACGGCCTTCGGATCCTCGGCCGCGTCGTCGCACGCCACGGCCGGAGAGGAGCGGTCCGGGTCCGATGGGACCGCGGATTCCCGTCCCAGGCGCTGGGCACCCAGGTCAAGTTCCTCCCGTGACCAGCAACAAACCTCGACCGGGACGACCCCGTCCCGGAAGATGGGCGCTTCTTTTCTCCCGCAGAAATACTGCGGCACAACCCTAAAATACGGAGGCCTTCATCGACAGGCGTCCCCTGCAGGCGTCCTCATGCCCGAGCTCCGAAAGGACTACGTGACGGACACCTGGGTGGTCTTCTCCCCGGCTCGCTCGAAGCGGCCCACGGACTTTCACACCCAGACGCGTCCCACCGACAAGGCGAAGTGCCCGTTCTGCCCCGGCCACGAGGCGATGACGCCGCCGGAGATCCTCGCGTACCGGAAGGACGGTGCGGCGAACTCCTCGGGATGGTGGATCCGGTGCATCCCGAACGCCTTCCCCGCCCTCCAGATCGAGGGCGAGCTCCACCGTCATGTGACCCAGCTGTTCCACAGCATGAATGGAATCGGGGCCCACGAGGTCATCGTCGAGACGCCGGAGCACCAGGCCAACGTCTCCGCCCTGAGCGACTTCCAGATGCAGGAGGTAATCACGGCCTACAAGCAGCGGTACGTCGACCTCACGCACGACAAGCGGTTCAAGTACATCCTCATCTTCAAGAACCACGGGGAGCGGGCCGGCGCCTCGATCTCGCACCCCCACTCTCAGTTGATCGCGACCCCCATCCTGCCGCGCCATCTCCTCGAAGAGGTGAACGCGCTCCATCGGTTCTACGAGGCCACCGGCGGCTCGTGCATCTACTGCGAGATCGTGGAGACCGAACTCGAGGAGGAGCGTCGGATCGTGTCCGAGAATCCATCGTTCGTCGCGATCTCGCCCTATGCCGCCCGCTTCCCGTTCGAGACCTGGATCCTCCCGAAGTCCCACGAGAACGCCTTCGAGGACATCACGGACGCGGAGCGTGCCCCGCTTGCCTCGATGCTCAAGGACGTGCTCGGACGCCTGTATCACATCCTGGACGATCCCCCTTTCAACTTCTACATCCACACCTCTCCCTGCGACCGCAAGGAGGTCAAGTTCCACTGGCACCTCGAGATCACGCCGCGGCTCACGGAGACCGCGGGCTTCGAGCGCGGGACGGGGTTCTACATCAACCCGGTCATGCCGGAGGACGCGGCCTCGATCCTGCGGGGCTAGGCGGCCCCGATGAACGACGCGCCCTAGGCGCCCCGCGCCCGTTCGTACCAACGGGCGTACTGGGCCGCGGAGCGCTTCCAGGACCAGTCCGAGGCCATCGCCCTCAGCTGCAACGCCTTCCAGCCACGCCGCCCGCGGTAGAACTCCAGCGCCCGCCGCGTCGCGTCCAGGAGGGCCTCCGGTGTGTAGTCCGAGAACACGAACCCGTTCCCCTTCTTCGCGTCCTGTGCCACGTCCGTGACCGTGTCCACGAGTCCGCCCGTCGCGCGCACGATGGGCACGGTCCCGTACCGCAGGCTGATCATCTGCCCAAGCCCGCAGGGCTCGAACTTGGAGGGCATGAGGAAGAAGTCCGAACCGGCGTAGATCCGGTGCGCGAGGGCCTCGTCGTACTTGAGGTACGCCACGAGGTTCTTCGCGCCCTTCGCGAGCTCCGCGACGGCATCCTCGTACTTCTTCTCCCCCGTGCCCAGGATGATCGCTTGGGCGCCCAGCTCGAGGATGCGGGGGAGCGCGGGAAGGAGGATGTCGAGCCCCTTCTGTCCCGTGATCCGGGAGACCATGCCGAGCAGCGGCGCCTTCGGGTCCGCGGGGAGCCCCGCTTCCTCCTGCAGGGCGTGCTTGTCCTCTGCCTTCCGGGCGATCGTCGATTTCGTGTACGTGCGGGGAAGCTGGTCGTCCCGGGCCGGGTTCCACACGTCGTAGTCGATCCCGTTGAGGATGCCCGAAAGCTTGGAACCGCGAGAGCCGAGGAGACCCTCGAGGCCGTACCCACACTCCGGGGTCTGGATCTCCTTGGCATACGTGGGGCTGACCGCGTTGACGAGGTCCGCGTAGACGATGCCCGCCTTCATGAAGTTCAGCTGTCCGTAGAACTCGATGCCCTCGGGCCCCCACGACTCCGGCGGCAGCCCCGTCCATCCGAACAGATCCCGGCCGAAGAGTCCCTGGTGCTGGAGGTTATGGATCGTGAAGGCCGTCCGGATGCCGTGGTAGCGCTCGTCCCCCGCATACAGGGTCCGGAGGAACGCGGGGGTCAGGGCGGAATGCCAATCGTTGCAGTGGATCACATCGGGCCAGAAGTCCGCGGCGGGCAAGAGATCGAGGAGCGCCTTGCAGAAGAAGCCGAAGCGCTTGCCGTCGTCTTCGTATTCATACACTTTCGGCCGGTCATACAGCTCCGGCTTGTCCACGAGGTACACGGGTACGCCGTCGATGCGGGAGGTGAGCAAATGCGCCTCCTCGCTGGTGCCGCCGATGCGCACGGGAAAGGCGCCCAGGTCCTCCTTTGTGTCACGGATCATTCCGTACCGGGGCATCGCGATCCGGACATCATGGCCGAGGGACCGGAGCGCCTTGGGCAGGCTCCCCGCCACGTCGCCGAGGCCGCCGACCTTCGCGAGGGGGTACGCCTCGGCCGCCGCAAAAAGGACTTTCATAGAATCCGGCGGCCCAAAGCAGGGTCGCGTATTCAAATGTGTGTAGCGTCTTCACCGAGCCGCCCGGAGAGTCCCGGGCGATGCGCGGCGCGAGCGTTCGTAGGGTGAAAGGATGGTCGACAGGCCGATGGGATCCGTCGTCTTCGTCCTCCACACCCATCTTCCCTGGGTCCTGGGCCACGGGCGGTGGCCCCACGGGGAATCGTGGCTCTACGAGGCCGCCGCGGAGTGCTATGTGCCCCTCCTGCGGATGCTCGGCCGTCTTTCCACCGAGACGCCGGACGTCCGCCTGACCCTCGGCATGACCCCCGTGCTCACGGAGAGCCTGGCCTCCCCGAGGTTCCGAGAAGGTTTCCTGGCCTATCTCGAGGAACGGCAGGGCCAGGCCGAGAGGGACCGCGAGGGCTTCCATGCGGAAGGGGACGCGCCCGCGGAACGCCTGGCCGTGGCGTGGTCCTCGTTCTATCGGGCGATCCGGACCGACTTCGAGGGACGCCTCAGAGGCGATATCCTCGCAGGATTCCGCCGCCTTCAGGATGCGGGCCTCATCGAGATCATCACCTCCGCCGCGACCCATGGATACCTGCCGCTTCTGGGCCGCGACGAATCCGTGACCGCGCAGATCCGATGCGGCATCTCCTCCTATCGTCGGCATTTCGGGCGTGCCCCGCGGGGCGTGTGGCTCCCCGAGTGCGCGTACCGGCCCCGCGGACCCTGGTCGAGGCCGGTCGGACCCCGGCGATCCTGGACTCGGCCTGGCCTGGAAGACGTGCTCGCCCGCCACGGCCTGCGGTACTTCTTCGTGGACACGCATCTCGTGGCCGGCGGCGTCCCTCTCGGCACTTACGACGATCGTTTCGAGGAGAGGCGCCTCGACGCGACGGCTCCCGCCCGAGGGTTCTCGCCCAACGAGGCGCACGCCCTCCTGGCGGAGGGCGGCCGCCAGCGGGTCGCCGTCCTCGCCCGCGATCCGGGTACGAGCGTCCAGGTATGGAGCGCGGACTACGGCTACCCGGGGGACGGGGCGTATCTCGAGTTCCACCGGAAGAAGAGAACGGGTGGGCTGCGCTACTGGCGGATCACGGATCGGCGCCTGCCGCTCGAGGCGAAGCTCCCCTACGAGCCGAAGGAAGCGGAGGCCCGGGTGCGAGCCCACGCGGACCATTTCACGGGGCTCGTGCGGCAGACCCTGGCGAGCCAGCGGGAGCGCACGGGGCGCTCGGGAGTCGTCGTCGCGCCCTTCGACACGGAGCTCTTCGGCCACTGGTGGTTCGAGGGCCTTGCGTGGCTCGAGGCCGTCCTCCGCGACCTGCGGGGCGATGTCGACACCCGGACCGCGTCCGAGTACCTCGAGCGGCATCCCCCGCGGTCCGTCGTGAGCCTCCCGGAGGGTTCCTGGGGTCAAGGCGGCCACCACTGGGTCTGGTTGAACGACGGGACCCGCTGGGTGTGGGAGCTGATCTACCGCGCGGAGGATGCGTTCGCGGAGGCTCTGGCTTCCGCCGGCGCCGCTCCCGATGCCCTGAGCCAGCGGATCCTGAGACAGCTCGCTCGCGAGCTCCTTCTCCTCGAGGCCTCCGATTGGCCCTTCCTCATCACCACGGTGGCGGCCCACGATTACGCCGAGGCGCGAGCGCAGCTTCACTTCGAGACGTTCGAATGGCTCCTGCGCCTCGCGAAGCGCACCGCGGAGGGGCCGATCTCTTCCGAGGACCTCGCGCGGCTTTCGCAGCTCGAGGAGCGGGACTCCCTCTTCCCCGAGATCGACCTGGGGTGGTGGGCGGGGGAGCCCGCGAGCCCATGACGACGGTCTCCTTCCACTTCCATGGCTACCAGCCCGGGGACATCGTCCGGTGGCGGGAACCCGATCCCCTGAAGTCCCAGTCCTGGGAGGAGCGCGTGTCGCCCGTGTCCCATGCGGTGGGAGCCGACCGCTTCTCCGGACGGAACTGGACGGACGCGGTCCTCCAGACATACGGCCGACTTCAGGCGGTCCTGGACCGGGCCGCAGGCGCCGCGTCGGTCGACATCGAGCCCCAGACCCTCGTGTGGCTCCTCCAGCGGGACCCCGACGCCTTTCACCGGGTTCGGAGCTCCTTGGAGGGCGGGTCGGCCGCCCTCGCGCTCACGCCTCCGTTCCACCCGATCCTCCCGCACCTCCATCGGTTCGAGCGGGAGGTCCTGTTCGATCTGATGATCGATTTCTATGCGCCGCTCCTCCGGGGGCGCCCCGAGGCCCGTCCGGGCCTCTGGCTGCCGGAGGCCGCGTTCTCGCGTGAAACGATCGAGGACTACCTGCGTGTCGCGCGGGGAGCCGCCGTCGGAGGGGACGGCCTCCCGGACCTGACCCACGCGGTCCATCTCCTCCTGGACGGGCGGCAGTTCTCCGACCCGGGCAAGGCCGCCAGCGCATGGGCTGTTGTGGACGGAGCACCGGGGATCGCCGCGGTGGGGCGAGACCACCCCCTCAGCTCGGAATTCGCCTTCGGCCCGACGGGAGCCTCCGACTTCTGTCACGCGGCTCTGTCCCGAGGGAAGGGGCACGTCTTCGTCGCGAGCGACCTGGAGTCTCTCCTCGCGAACCCGGCCCAGGCGGAGCGCTTCGAGACGATCGTGCAGGCGCTGCGCGCGCAGGGAGCGGAGGTCCGTGCGCCCGTGCCCCCTTCGGGGCTGGAGACAGTCCCCGTGGTCGAGTTCTCGAGCTGGTCCGACTACGACGAGTACCTCCAGTCGGGGCACACCTCGGACACCCGCTGGACGGGGCTGCTTCGCCAGGGCGGGCTCGTCGTCCCTCGGATGCACCGCGGCCGGCGGATGTCCCAGCTGTGGAAGCACGCCTTCACCCTCGCCTCGGAGCGCATCGAGACCGTCGTGCGGCGCGCCGGTCATAAGGCCCTGAAGGAGAAGGGCGTGGTGAAGCCGCCGGAGACGCTGCGTCACCTGTCGGTCGCGTACGGCCGGCACCTCTTCCGGCCGTACTATCTGGCCTGTGGGACCTCCGCCGCGGACCTTGACGTCGAGGCGGCGATGAGCGCGATCCTCGGAGGCCGCGTCGACCTCGAGCTTGCGGGCTACGTCGCCCGCGGCTACCTTTTCATGCTCATGGGCCTCCGCTCGGACCCCCGTTTCTGGGACAACCCCGACACGCGGGTGACGTTCCAGAATGTCGCGTGCCTCGCCCACTCCCTCGTGGACATGGCGGAAGCCAGCCGCCGCGCGGGGGACGAGGCCACCTCCACGCGGCTCCTGCGGCTCCTCCGGGCGGCCCTCATCGAGTTCTCCGAGGGGTTCGCGCGGTGGAGCTTCGGGACCCTGCAGGGCCTCGAAGGCTGGGAGACCACGGAGGAAGCGTGGCTCGAGTCGCTCCAGTCCGAGGTCCCGGACCGTTCTCCCTACGACGTGGTGAAGCGCGCGGCCCTCTTCGCCGTCGGAGAGCGCCTTCCCCCGAGCATCGACATCCCCCGGGTCCGTCCGGAAGAGGTCGTCGCGGACACGGGGCACATCGCGGGGGAGGTCCACGGCCAGTGGGAGAACCCTGCGTGGTGCGAGCACCGGCCGTCCTGATCGAGGGGGTGAGACCCTGGGCTGGGCGCACCGGAATCTTCATCGGCGCTCAGCCGGCTTACGCCCTGGGATGAAGGCCACCGTCTTCAGCTGGGAATACCCGCCCAACATCTACGGCGGGGCCGGCGTCCATGTGAAATACGTCACGGCCTCCTTGGCGAAGCTCATCGACGTCGAGGTGCGGACAATCGAGGAGGGGCCGCCGCCGAGCATCCCCGGCGTGCGCGTGCGACGCTACCGCCCGACCCTCCGCGGCCTGGGTTCCCCCGACCCGCGGGTCGCGAAGGCCCTCGAGATTTTCTCCTTCAACGCGAACATGGTGGCGGACCCGATCGACGCCGATGTGGTCCACACCCACACCTGGTACACGAACTTCGCGGGTGCCCTCGCGAAGCGCATCTACGGCTGCCGACTCGTGGCCACGGTCCATTCCCTCGAGCCGCTGCGCCCTTGGAAGCGAGAGCAGCTCGGGGCGGGCTACGAACTGAGCTCGTGGATGGAGAAGGAAGGCCTCGAGGCCTGCGACGCCGTCGTGGCCGTTTCCCGTGAGATGAAGCGGGACATCCTGAAGTGCTACGATATCCCGGCCTCTCGAGTCACCGTGATCCACAACGGCGTCGATCCGCAGAAGTACACCCCACGGGAGGGGAGCAAGACCGTCTCGAACTTCGGGATCCGGACGCCCTTCGTCCTGTTCGTCGGCCGGCTCTCGCGGCAGAAGGGGGTGTTCGACCTTTTGGACGCGATGGAATACATGCCCGAGGATACGACCCTCGTCCTGGTGACCGGGAAGCCCGACACCCCGGCGATCGAGGAGGACCTCCGCCGCGCGCTCTCGAGCATGGGGCACGTGGTCTGGATTCCGGAGATGCTCCAGGATCCCGACCTCGTGGCTCTCTACAACGAGGCCGCCGTGTTCGCCTGCCCCTCGATCTACGAGCCCTTCGGGATCATCAATCTCGAGGCAATGGCCTGTGAGACGCCCGTCGTCGCGACCCGGGTGGGCGGCATCAAGGAGGTCGTCGTCGACAAGGAGACGGGGTTCCTCGTGCCCCCGGGCAATCCCGTGAGGCTCGGACGCGCGATCACAAGGTTGCTTGAAGACCCTCCGCTCGCCGCGCGAATGGGGAAGGAAGGCCGACGCCGCGTCCTTCAACATTTCACCTGGGACCGGATCGCGGCGAAGACCCTCGAGCTGTACCGGTCGCTGACCTGATGCCGCCTCGGTTCGAGGACGTGGTGCGGATCCTCGATGACGCCGTGCGACGCTCCGCGGCCTTCCGTGCCTGGCTCCGTTCCCGCCGGTGGTGCGGCGAGACGGTGGGGACGCACTCGGAACTCGTCGTGCGGGACTCCGCTCTGCTTGCCGCATCCGGCACCGAGACGTTGGTGCTCATCCTCGTTCTCGCGAGGGAGGGCCCGTCTTCGGTCCTGCTCCATCTCCCGCTTTCGGTGGCCCTGGCGCGGCTCGATCCCGACGCCTTCGAGCTGTCGAGCGGAGCCGAGCGGTGGTACGTCGGGGAGGCGGAGCGGCGAGAGAGCTATGCGCGGTTCCTCACGGAGGGCCTGCGAAAGGGACTCCGGCTCCCTACCCGCGCGGGGGACAGCCTTCATTTTCGAGGGAGTTCCCTCGGCGCCTTTCGATCTTTGGAACCAGGAGCCGAAGGCGACAGCTCGAACCTCCTCGTCCGCATGGCCACCGTGGGCCTGGAGGTCGTGTTCAAGAGCTACAAGATCCTCGACCCGCAGAACCGGGAGCCGCTGATCCTGGAGCGTCTTCGCCGGCGAGGATTCGCCCATACGCCCCGATTCCTCGGCGAGGTCTCTCTGGGACAAGGGGAGGAACGCCTCGTCCTCGGGGTGGCGACGCAGAAGGTCGACGCCGAGGACCTGTTCGGCTATCTAACCGGACGGTGGCGGGAGGAACTGGGACGGTCCTCTCCCGTGTCAACCGACCTCGAGCAGGTCACGCTGCGCCTCGCGGACGAGCTGGGCGAAGCCACCGCCGCCCTCCACGACACCTTGGTCGATCGCAAGCCGGGGCCCTTCCAGCCGGAACCGTTTACCGCGGAAGACGCGGAGGCAGCGTATCGGATCGCGGCGAGGAATCTCACGGATTCGGCCCGGCTCCTCGCGCGGCGGCACGGGGAGGGGCGCGACCTCCCCGCGGACCTGGCCTCCGAGTGTCGGGAGCTCCTCCTCTACCATCGGAAGGCGATCGAGAGCGTGCTGGGTTCCTTGGAAGCTTCTGTCGGGACAGTTAAGATCGTGACCCACGCGGACCTCCACCTCGGCCAGGTGCTTCGGTCGCGACAGGACGGATCCCTCTTGTTCATCGACTTCGAAGGCGAACCGGAGCGGTTGCCTGGCCAGCGCTCTGCGAAACTGCCGCCGCTGAGGGATGTGGCCACGATGGCCCGGTCCTTCGCGTACGTGAAGCACGGCGCGTGGCGAGAGAGTCTGGGGGGAGACCCTCGCGCCGCGTTGAAGGCCATGCGCCCGCACGAGCTTTCCCCCGGACTGCGGGAGGTGCTGGGGCGACTGGACGCATGGGAAGACGCCGCGGTCCGGCGTTTCTCGGGGCGATACCTCGCCCGGACCAGCCTGTACCCCGAGCTCGACCCAGCCATCGCCCAGCGCATCATTCGGGGCTGGACGATGGAGAAGGCCCTCTACGAGCTCCGTTACGAGCTCAAGCACCGACCCGCGAACTTCCTCATCCCGCTCGAAGGGATTCTGTCCCTCGCCAAGGAGGGGAGCGACGCCACAAAGGACAAGTTCCCGGCCGCACCTCCGGGGCGGGTACATGCTGCACCTCGCGGACCGTGACGGAAACGCGTTCTGTGGAGCGGAAGACGGTGATCGTACTTTCGAGCATGAGAGAGTCGACTGTCCCGATTGCATCCGTATGATCAGAGAGGCCGAGCGACTGGACCGTCGAGAGGAGAGCGGAGGGGCCTGAGTCCTCCGCCGTCTCCCCGTTCCGAAAGCTTTCAATCCTGACGGAGCGGTGCGACCCTTGGCGAGAAACATGGTGTCGTACAAGGCGGAGGTCCTGGGGCCGACGGGATGGACATCGGCTCAGGCCATCTCCAAACAGGTTCAGGCGAGACTGGACGCGTTCGTGGCCGGAGGGTGGCGCTTGTCCGAAATGGCCAGCGTCGCGGGGAGCGGCGGGTTTCTCGGGGGTGCGAGCAGCCCGTACCTGGTCCTCGTCTTCGAGCACGACTGACCCTGCGAGGAGACGGGTGGCCGCCGTTCCTCTCTTTGAGAAACGGATGCGATCAGACCCGAGGTCTCGCGACGGCCATGGGGAGGGGGTCGTCCTTCCGGAGCGCGCGGAGTCCGGATCCCTCGTCCGTGCTGTACACGCCGACGAGACGCATGCCGGCGCGCGAGAGAAGCCTCCGGAGGACGGGGACGGACATGACGCGCGTGGAATAGCTGTTTACAAACGTGCGCCGGATGCGGTCCCCGTCGAACGCGAAGAACCGGTTCTCGGCGGTGAGGAGATGCCGCCGCCCGTCGAAGGCGAGGTCGTACAGCCAGATGATTTCCGCGGGGGATTCGTGGTAGATCCATCCGAGGCCCTCCGTCTCCCTCTTCAGGGCCTGCGCGAATTCGAAGGCGTACACCCCGCCCGGGGTCATGTGGCGCCGGACCGTTCGTAAGTGCGCGAGGAGGTCGCGCTCGGTCAGGAGGTGCGTGAACGCCCCGTCCATGCAGAGGGCGGCGTCGAACCTCCGTCCGAGATCAAAGCGTCGCATGTCCGCGCGCAGGAACGTGAGGCTAGGGCGGCCCTGGACTTTCGCGCGCGCCACTCGGAGCATGCCCGCGGAGGAATCGATTCCCGTGACTCGGTACCCCCGCTTCGCGAGAATCAGGGCGTGGTTTCCGGTACCGCATCCGAGGTCGAGGAGGGAGGCGGGCTTGCGAGGCAGAAATCTCGAGAAGACCGCCTCCAGAAGGGTGCACTCCGCAGGGTAATCGACGTTATCGTGGAGCACGTCGTAGTACTCCGCGATTTGGTCGAAGAGGTTCCCCGCCATGACCGCTCAGCCGCCTAGTGTCTCGTCGCCACGAAAGGTCTGCCCGCGGAAGGATGGCTTGACAGGCTTTCAGGGTATCTTGTGGGCAACGCGGCCAATCCTCGTCCGGCGGGTTGGGACCGAATGCCTATTACCCGTCACAGCCCTACTCGGCTCCCGGGATCGGAGCAGGATGAAAGAGAAATCGAATGGAGCAGGCGGGGGCCTGCCTCCGGCTAAGAAGGCCCATCTCGGCTCCCTGGTCACGTACCAAGACGGCTCGGTCGTGAGCCGGACCCTCATCGAGGACAAGGCGGGCACCGTGACCCTTTTCGCCTTCGATGCGGGCCAGGCCCTGAGCGAGCACACGGCTCCGTACGACGCCCTGCTGCACCTTCTCGAGGGGGAGGCGATCGTCACGGTCGCGGGGACCGAGAGCCGTCTAGAAGCCGGCGAGGCGATCCTCCTTCCGGCGGGGAAGCCGCATGCCGTCCGGGCTTCGAGGCGGTTCAAGATGCTCCTCACGATGGTGCGGTCGAGCGGGAAGTCGTGATCCCCGCTCGTGGGCGTGGTTCACTGGGGTGGCGGCGGTGGGGATCCCTCGGGCTTGCGTCTCCGTCGAATCCACCAGATGAGGAAGATGGCTCCGAGGACCGCGACGAGCGGGAGGACAACGAGCCACAGACTCCCGACCGCCGGGAGGATGGAGAGGGCCGTCACGAAGACGAGTCGGTACGACGTGGCGACGTACGATCCGTTGTCCGTGACGGTGAGGGTGACGTTGTAGGTCCCCGGGCTCGCGTACATGTGGGAGATCGTGACGCCGCTCCCGGTCGCGGAATCCCCGAAGTCCCATGCGTACGAGACGATCGTCCCGTCCGAGTCGTACGAGCCGGACGCGTCGAAGGCGATCGACCCGCCGATGTTGGCCGTGCCCGGCGTCGCGGTGAAGGACGCGACGGGTAGCGGCCCGGCATCCACGTAGCGGTAGATCGTCGTCGGCGTCGTGAGCCAGATGGCTCCGTCCGGTCCCACTTCGACGTCCACGATGCTGCCTGGTGCGGTCCACAGGATCGTGTCCGAGGACACCGTGTCGTTCCCGGGCGGGACCAGGTGGAGCCGGTGGAAGCGATTGAAGTTGCAGTCGCCCATGAACAGGTCGCCCCGCCACGCGGGGAAGTACGGCCCGCCGTAGATCACGGCGTTCGTGGGACAGATCGTCCCGCCCCACCACCAGATCGGGAGGACGGGGTTCGCCCCGTCCTGGTTCGTGTTGTACGGCGGGGAGGGTGGCGTCGAGCAGGTCTCGCTCGGCCCCCAGCCGTAGTTGCGGCCCGGGGTGAGGACGTTGATCTCGTCGTTGCAGGTCGGTCCGTTCTCCGTGACGTAAACGCGGCCCGTGACGGGGTGGAACGCGAGGCCGAACATGTTCCGGTGTCCGTACGTGTAGACGAGCGGGTTCCAGGAGGCGTTGCCGACGAACGGGTTGTCCGCGGGTGCGCTCCCGTCCGAATTCATGCGGAGGAGTTTTCCCATCGGACTCGACGGATCCTGCGCATACGCGGAGTTCGCGTTCTCCCCCACGGTCGCGTACAGCTTCCCGTCGGGTCCGAACGCGATGACCCCGCCGTTGTGGTTCGTCGCGCTGCTCAACGCGGGCAGCCGAAGGATCACGGCGGCGGAGACCCCGACGTTCCCGCTTGCGGTGATCCGGACGATCCGGTTGTACGTCGTCCCGTTCGCCGCATCTTGGTAGGTCTGGTACGCGTACACGTACGGGGTCGAAGGGAACCCCGGATCGAGTGCGAGGCCGAGGAGGCCACGTTCCCCTGACGAGTCCGTGTTCGGCAAGGTGTAGAATGGCGTCGCGAGGAGCAATCCGTTTTCGATGATGCGGAGGGCCCCGGTGATGCGTTCCGCGTAGAAGATTCGGCCATCGCGAGAGAAGGCGAGGGCGATCGGCCAGTTCAGGTTGTCCATGTAGATCGAGATGGAGCCTGCGGCGGTCGCCGGCGGAACGGTCGACAGCACGGCCATCGAGGTCGCTGCCACTAGAAGGACGAGTCCGATCGAGGCGGCGCGGCGCACGCCACCCTAGAGGCGGCGGCCCGTTTGAGGCTGGTGGATTCAGGCCTACTTCCGCGGGCGCCTGGGCGATTGGATCTGTCGCATCAGATCCTCCGTGTGGCTCGCGGACCAGCGCTCGACGATCTTGCCGCGTCGGATCCTCCAGATCACGATCCCGGTCATCCGGACCTTCCTGCCCGTCGCAGGGACGCCACGATACGTGCCTTCGTGCTTGCCATATCCGGTCACCCGCGCCACGACTTTGTCCCCTTCCGCGATGAGATCGTCCACGGTGTGGTATCCGGGCAAGGCCATCTGCGAATTCAAGAACGATTGCCGCAATCCCTCCAGGTCTGGGGAATTGACCGGGGATGGAGAATGGTCGACAAACGAGGGGGAGACGTACTTCTCGAGAATGCTCACATCGCCCTTGTCGATTGCTCTGAAATAGCGGCGAATGAAGGCTTTGTTCGATTTCGCGGACATCCGGGTCTCTCCTCAGGGCGCCCCGAGAGCGCAGGTGACGCGATATCGCACGAGCCGGGATAGTCTTTCTGCGGAGGTTTCAGGCAATCTCGTCCGCGACCGCCCTGGAATCGGCGAGAGCGGCGTATTCCCCAAGAGGGCCTCCGCGTTCCTGCGGCGGCGTCAACTATAAGTCTCGCCGCCAGCCGTTTCGACGCATGGAATTCGATCGGTTCACGGTCGTGTTGCTGCTCCTGCGCGATGACGCGCCGCAGCTCGACGGTCCGGCCCTGGATGCGATCCAGGATGAGCATCTGGCTCATCTCGCGAAGCTCCACGAGGCCGGGCATTCGCTCGCAGCGGGTCCCACCCTGGGGGCGCCGGACCGCAGGCTTCGCGGATTCTGATTCTTCAAGGTCGCTCCGGACAGGGCCCGAGCGTTGGAGGACGAGGACCCCGCGGTCCGCGCCGGTCGGTTCTCCTTCGAGATCCACACCTGGATGGTCCCGCGCGGCGCGATGCATTTCACGCCCACCCGATTCCCCCATTCGGCGGCCGAGGCAGCGAGCGACTGACCGCCCAAGTCACTAGGTGGTCACCCGTGCCCGGTTCCGCCAAGTACTAGGACCGGTCTGGAGTTGCGACGGGACAGGAGACGCAACGGCCATGGCCGAGATGAATCGGGTCTCGCGGTTCTTCGTGAACACGTTCAGCGCCCGACGGAACGCGCGAATCTATGGTTGGCTCGTGAGGAACGTGTCGCTCCCCGCCGGGGCTGAGTTCCTGGAGATCGGATGCGGGAACGGGGACATGGCGGCGCGGATCGTGGACGGCCTGCGACCTTCGCGCTACGTCGCCACGGACCTCGACCCGCACCAGCTCGAATCTGCGAAACGGCATCTTGGCAGCCGCTACCCGCAGGGGATCCCGCCGCCCCTCGAGCTGCGGCCGGCGGACATGCTCCACCTTCCGTTCGCAGACGCGTCCTTCGATGCGGTCCTCGCCTTCGTGGCGATCCACCACGCGACCCCGAACCACCACGACTCCGCGAACGTCCCTGTGGCCCTGGCGGAGATCGACCGGGTCCTCCGGCCGCGTGGCTTCTTGATTTACGAGGAGATTCTGCACAAAGACCTCATCCGCTCGTGGCTCGGCGCGCACGGATACACTCTCGGTCCCGTAGAGCGTGGATGGAAGCGCGAGTCGGTCGTCGCGACGAAGGCGGCGACCTAGCGCCGCCTGAACGATCTCGTCCCGGTCACGGGCTCGAAGGGCTCGCCATCTGGTCTTCCACGCGTCCCGCGCGGGTCACTCGCTCCTGCGCGGAAGGCTCGCATCTGGGTGGGATAAGGGCATACGATTATCTACGGTTCCGCGGGGATGAGCCTCCCGGAAGAAGGACGTTGGAGGAGAGGCGGGTTTCCATGTCGGTCCACTTGAAGGCGAGTCGTGTCGTGTTTGCACTTGCGGCCGTTGCGTTCCTGTTGTCGTTGGCTCCGACCGCCGCGGCCGCGTCGCCGAACATGTACTCGGTCACACCCCTTGTCTCGAACAACGGGGTGCCGGGGACGACCGTCGACGCGAACCTGTCGAACGCCTGGGGCCTCGTCGCGGGCCCGACGACCCCCTGGTGGGTCTCCGACAACGGCGTGGACATGTCGACGCTGTACAACGCCGCGGGCGGCAAGATCGCCCTCCAGGTCGGGGTGGCCGGGGCGCCCACGGGCGTCGTCTTCAACGGCCAGGCGGGGAGCTTCCCCGTCGGCGCGACGAACGCGGCGGGACGGTTCATCTTCGCAACGGAGAGCGGGACCATCGCGGGCTGGGCGCCGGGCCTGGCCTCCGCCCAGGTGAAGGTCAACTCCTCCACCGCAGGCGCGATCTACAAGGGGCTCGCGATCGCCTCGACCGCAACCGGTGCCCAGCTCTACGCGACGGACTTCCACAACGCTCGCGTCGACGTCTTCAACCGCACGTGGAAGGCCGTGCAGACATCGGGCGGCTTCCTGGACCCGATGATGCCCGCCGGCTACGCGCCGTTCGGCATCCAGACGATCGGCACGCGCATCTTCGTCACGTTCGCGAAGCAGGGAGAGGGTGCGGACGAGCTCCACGGACAGGGGCTCGGCTTCGTCGATGCGTTCGACGCGGCCGGGAACCTGCTCGCGCGCGTCGCGCAGCGCGGGATGCTGAACGCTCCCTGGGGCCTCGCATGGGCTCCGGCGAGCTTCGGCTTCTTCGGCGGCGACCTCCTCGTCGGCAACTTCGGCGACGGCCACGTCAACGCGTACCAGGAGCTGGCGAACGGCCGGTTCGTGTACCGCGGGGCCCTCCAGTTGGGGAACGGGAAGATGATCGCGATCGACGGCCTCTGGGCCCTCCAGTTCGGACATGATTCCGCGAACAACGGACCATCCACCACGTTGTTCTTCACCGCCGGCCCGAACGACGAGGCGGACGGTCTCTTCGGCACAATCACGGCCGGGTGAGCCGGAGGAGACTTCCCGCCCGGAGCCCCCCGTCGTCTCGTCCAAACGTCGCGGACCGCCTACGTCCGGGCGGTCCGCTTCTTTCCTTTCGCTTTCTTCGGCGGCAACCCGGCCGCCCACTCGACGGACCGCTCCACCCAGCCGCGGACCTTCTCTGAGCTCTCCATCCACGCTCTCGGGACGGTCGCGTACCCGGTCATGGTGTGCCCCTTGACGGGCTCGAACGGCCCGCCCCCGGGCTCCTTGAGGAGCCGCTGCAGATCGGGATCCGGGAGGCGGAGGAAGATCCGGTCCCCCAGCGCGCCCGCGAACATGTTCCCGTTTACGAAGCTCCCGAGTCCGCCGAACATGGACCTTGTCGTGATTCGTGGATCGTCAGGAAGGACGGAGTCGTAGAACCGCCGCGTCGCGCCATCGAGCCGGGGGAGTTTCACGCCCGATGGAATCGGGAGCGCGGACGTAAGGGTTGTGGCCGAGCCGAGGGGCAAGGCGATCGGCGGCTTCCCAGCCACAGGCTCATATATCGCTTATTCGATATCGGATAATCGATACGAGGCAGACCATGTTCGGCATGCACCGGCGGCGGGGACTTCGGATGTGGGTCCTCTCCATCCTGGCCCGCGGCCCGAAGAACGGCGCGGAGATCATGAACTCGATCGAGGAGATGAGCCAGGGCTGGTGGCGCCCCTCGCCCGGCTCGATCTACCCGCTCCTCGACTCCCTCGGCCAGGAAGGCCTGATCCAGAAGCAGCCGGACGGCCGGTACGAGCTCACCGCCACGGGGCGGCAGTCCATGGAGATGCCCTGGGGCCCCTGGGGTCCGTGGGGCATGCGCGGGCCCCAGACACCCGGCGTGGAAGGCGTCCTCGGCGAGATGTCCGGCTACGTTTCCTACCTCGAAGACGTGAGTCGCAGCGACCGGCCCGGCATCGACCGGAACCGGGAACGCATCAGGGACCTCGCGGACCGGCTGTCCGCGTTGCTCAAGAAGTGATGGAGGACCGTCTATGTACAACGAACCTCGGCAGCACGCGCGGCATTGGATCGGAATCGGCTTCCTTGCGATCTTCGCGGTGTTCGTGGCGGCGATGATCTCCTTCATGTTCATCGTCTTCCCCGGCACCGCGGCGGCAGGGGGATACTACGGCATGTTCCCGTTCCCCTTCGGGTGGATCTGGGTCTTCTTCGGGTTCTTCCTGTTCTTCGGGCTTTTGCGGTTTGCGTTCTTCCCGTGGCGCTGGGGCGGCTACTACCGCCGATACGGCTACGGATACGGCTACGGCCGCGGGGACGAGGCGTACCACATCCTCCGCGAGCGCTACGCACGCGGCGAGATCACGAAGGACCAGTACGACGCGATGATGCGGGACCTCTCTCAACAGCAGGTGCCGCCCCACCAGGGCCCGTGAGAAGCCCATCCTTCCCCAGGGAGGGACGAGGGTCTCACAGGGCTCGCATGCGGTTGTTCTTCGCGTTGTGCTCGACCTCGGCGCGCCCCATGGCTTCCATGACGGGAGGCACGTAGTTCCCGAAGCGGCCGCGCAACCCCTTCTTGAGGCCATACCAGCCGCGAACTGGGTTCTTCGGCGAGCGGGCCCAGGCCTCCACGGTCCCCTCTGCCGCGGGCTTCTGCTCGTCCGCGCTCCCGAGGGGCATCCAGTCCCCGTGCTGCTTGAGCATCGCGTGAAGGTCGTCGAGGCAGCACAGCTGGTACCGCAGCTCCGTCGCGCCGGCCCGAATCACCAGAGCCGGCGGATTGACAGAGTTGTCCTGGTACGCCTGGAACTCCGATTGCCCGCTCGGCGTCTTGAGAATCCACGGTCTTTCCTTCGTGCCCGATCCCTTGACTTGCGCTCGTGCCATGGCCTTCCTCCGGATTCGGTGGAGCCAGTGGCCCTGAGGCTATCAACGTGTGCCCACAGCTCCGCCGCCGTCCCGTCACCCGATGGGATTCGGGCATCCGCTAGGACCGCAACGACTTAGGCCGGGAACCCGGTTCCCGAGGTAGCCAAGGGGATTTCATGCTGACGCCGGACGAGCGGCGGGTCTTGGAACGGATTGAGGAGCGGGCACAGGCACTCGTGGCCCTCCTGGTCCGGCTCGTTCGCTTTCGGACGGTCACCCCGCTCATGGGAGAGACCGCCAAAGGCCGGGACTACCGCGATCTCCAGACGTTCGTCTCGAAACGCCTCTCCGCGCGGGGATTTGACGTCGAGACGTGGGAGGCGAACGCCGCATCGCTGCCGATGTTCCCTGGGTCTGGCGTCGTGCCGGGTCGAGATCTTAGCAACATGCCCGTCCTCGTCGGCCGGCGGGAAGGCCGCGGACGCTCGCTCCTCCTGAACGCGCACTACGACGTGGTCCCGCCGGGGGGCTTCGAGAATTGGAGTCATCCCCCCTTCGACGGCGTCGTGGACGACGGCAAGGTGTTCGGGCGCGGCGCGTGCGACATGAAGGGCGGGTTCGCCGCGACGCTCCATGCCTTGGAATGCATCGAGCAGGCGGGGATCGACCTCCCGGCCCCGCTCGTGTTCGAGTCCGTGCCGGACGAAGAGCAGACCTCGATGGGCACCCTCGCATGCTGCCAGCGCGGGATCCGCGCGGACGCGGGTATCATCCCGGAGCCGACGGGCCTCCAGGTGCTCGTCGCGGTCCGCGGCTCCTTCAGTGGGAAGATCGTCGTCACGGGCCGAGCTGCGCACTCGGAGATGACCCAGCCTCCCTGGCAAGAGGGCGGGGCTGTGAACGCGATCGGGAAGGCCGTGAAGGTCCTCGAGGCTCTCGACGGGCTGAATGCGGAATGGAAGACCCGGCCCGAGACGCGCCACAAGTACCTCGACCCGGATGTGATCGTTCCGACGATGATCCACGGGGGCGAGTGGGAGGTGATGTACCCGGAGCGGGTCGACATTACCTTCACGTCCGACTTCGTGCCCGCGACAAAAGACATCCGCCCGCGGATCCAGGCGATGCTCGATCGCGTCGCCCGCGAGGACCCCTGGATGCGGGAGCACCCGCCCTACCTCGACGCGGGCGGGTTCCTATACGCCGCGGAGATTCCCGAGGACGAGCCGATCGTTCGCACCGCGTCCGGAGCGCTCTCGGACCTGGGCATTCCCCCGAAGATGATCGGGTTCGGCAGCCTCACCGACATGGTCCACCTGGTGAACTACTCCCACATCCCGACGACCTCGATCGGCCCGTCGCCCGCCACGGCTCACAAGGCGGACGAGCATGTCACAATCGACGAGCTCGTTGCGACGGCGAAGGCACTCGCCCTCCTCCTCCTGCGGTGGGGCGGGACGTCGTAGGACCGGGCGGAGGGACCTAGAATCCCTCGATGCCGGGGCGCGGGTCCTCCGTGGCGCGCTGCACGACGCGGCGGATCCGCCGCTCGCGCGTCTCCGCACGCTTCACGTCGTCGACCCAGCGGATGCTCATGGCCTGGAACGAGTCGCCCCAGCCGCGGAAGTGGGTCCACGCGTTTGGGTCCGCCCGCAACGGCTCCCGGAGGTCCCGCGGCATGGGGGGCTTGCGGCTCGGGCGGAGGGTATGGTCCCAGGCGCCGCTGATCTTCGCTTCCTCGATTCGTGCCAGACCGGGCGCAGCGATCCGTCTTTCGGCGATCAACCGGAGGGCCCTCGTCCGGTTCGACTCCGACCAGACGCTGTCCTTCTTCCTCGGGGAGAACCGAAGGATGAACCTTCCTGCATCATGGGACCTCAGCTTCCCATCGATCCAACCGAAACAGAGCGCCTCCTCGAGCGCCTCTTCGTAGTGAATCCCTCCCGGCGTGGCCTTCTTCGAGATGAATACGAGGGCTTCCGTCTCGGACGCATGGTGGGCCGCGAGCCACCGCCGCCACTCGGCCGGATCGCGGAACCGCAACGGCCGCGCCGCCACGGCTCCCCGGAGGAAGCCCAGCTAGAAAGACTCTGCTCGGGGACGAAGCCTTCTTAAACCACCGGCCCTTCCGCGGTCCGTCATGGCCCGCTTCCCCGAAGCCGAGAAGAGGCTCCTGCTCAAGAAGATCTGCATGCAGTGCTACGCGCGCAACGCGCCCCGGGCCACGCGCTGCCGGAAGTGCGGGAGCACGGAGCTCCGACCGAAGGCGAAAGAGGCGCGGAAGGAATAGGCGTTCCGCGACGCCCGACCTTATAACTCAGGCATTCCTTAGCCCGAACCTTCCCTATGAGTTCGCGCGCGGGGTCCGTCGCCGGACTGGGCAAGCAGCGAGTCGAATCCCTGACGGATGGCATCTTCGCGACCGTCATGACGATCCTCGGCCTCAGCCTGATCGTCCCGGTCGTGACGGCCCCCTCGACCGCGACTCTCGCGGATCTCGGAGACCTGGTGCCCGGGGTCCTCGTCTACGCCCTGAGCTTTGTGATCATGGGGGTCTTCTGGGTCGGGCACCATGTCGTGTTCCACTACATCCGCCGCACGGACCGCACCCTGATCTGGCTGAACAACGTCTTCCTCCTGTTCGTCGGGCTGCTCCCGCTCACGACCGCGCTCCTCGGGCGGTTCGACCTCGTCCAGTCGACCCTCGTCGCCTACGGCCTCAACCTGATTGCGGTGCAGCTCTCCCTCTATGCGGCGTTCTGGTATGCCACGGTCCACCACCACCTCGTCGACGCCGACCTCGATCCGTCGATCATCCGAGCGGGTCGCCGCCGGATCCTCCTCGGGCCGTGCGTGTCCGTCGTCGCGATCCTCCTCACCTTCGTCGATCCCTACCTGAGTCTCGGGATCTTCGTCCTCTTCCCGGTCGTGTTCATCCTCCCCGGCCGAATCGACGTTTTCTTCCGCCGGCAGGAGCGGGTCTAGCGGGCGGAGGTGGCGAGGACGACGAGCCGGACGGTCGATTGTTTCTTCGACGGCGCCTGCAAGGGAAACCAGTTCGCGCAGAAAGGTCCGATGTGGGTCGCCTATGTCATCGGGAGGGAGGAGCACGTGCACGAGATCCCGGATCTCCCTTCCGCCCAGGGGCCGTTGCGGAGCAACAACATCGCGGAGTACGAGGCGCTGATCCGGCTTCTCCGGCGGGTGCGGGAGCTCGATTCGTGGCGCTCGGGAAGCCGATACGTCGTCAGCGGCGATTCCCAGCTCGTCGTCTACCAGATGCAGGGGCGGTACCGCGTCCGCGAGCCCCACCTCATCGACCTGCACGAGCAGGCGCGGGTCCTCGCGGCCGAGCTCCCCGTGAGCTTCCGCTGGGTCCCCCGCGAGGAAAACCGCGCGGGGCATCTCCTCGAGGCCGTCTGATTAGATCGGCGAGGCGCCGAGCGTGTACCCTCCCGAGAGAGCGGCCTTGGGTGAGCCTCGCAGGTTCCCGTAGAGCCGCAGGCTCCCGCGGCGCCGAGGCACTCACCTCGTCCCGCACCCTACTCACCCGTGATTGGACGTCCGTCGAACCGCCTAAGAAGGTGTTGTCGCGGGGGCGGTGATCCGCTTTCGACCCGTCCCTCTGGCCCGCAGGGGGGCCGTCCGGCACTTTCACCATCCTCTCCCGGGGCAAGGGGCAAATACCCGGGTCGTGCATGCGGGGTCCCCTTTCGGTGGGGAGGAAGGAAGACCATGGCAGACAAGCCCGGCAGTTTCGTGCATATCGAGATCGCGTCGACGGATCCGGGGAGGACCCGGAAGTTCTTCGAGGACGTCTTCGACTGGGAATTCAACGCGATCCCGGAAATGAACTATACGACCTACGAGGCGCCCAGCGGGCCCGGCGGCGGCCTCATGACTCCGATGGAGAACCAGCAGCCTGGGATCCTGAACTACCTCCTGTCCCACGACCTCGAGGCGGACGTCAAGAAGATCGAGCAGGCGGGCGGTCGGATCCTCATGCCGAAGACCGAAATCCCTGGCATGGGGTGGTGGATCGTCTTCCAGGAGCCCACCGGCCTCGTCCTCGCTCTCTACCAGGTGCGCCAGCAGCCTCGCCCTCCCCCGCGTCGGAAGGCCCGGAAGCCCGCGAGCCGCGCCCGCAAGTCCGCAGGCCGGGCGAAGGGGCGCAGCCGCCGGAAGTAGGGCGGTCCCCTCCGCGGGGCGAAACAGAACAATCGCCGATGGTGGCTTGAGTATCCCCCCACCTCTCCACGTTCGGGAGGTGGGGCAACGAAATCCGCACCCTGCGCACCGCCGAAGCCGCCGAACTAAGCGCTACGACTGGCCGCGGCCAATGTGCCCTGGCGTTGTATGTCGTCCTCGATTTCAGAGATAAGGGCGGAATTCCCGACTTTCGCGGCGACATGCTGCGCCTCACGAAGGTAGGCTTGTCCTTCCACGACCCTGCCCCGGTCGGCATGGAAGCCCCCGACCTCCCTCAGCGCCTTCACCAGATCGACTGGGCTACCGAACTCGCGTAGCCCGGACAAGCCTTCCTCCCACGCGCTCTGTGCTCTCGCCCAATGGCCGAACCCCATCTCCAGTTGGCCCTCATAGACTTTTAGGAGGGCTAGTGTGTCTCGTTCCTCCAGTATTTCGAAGTAACCCCGAGCTTCTTTGATCGATCCGGCTGCGAGGTCGTAACGTCCAAGATCCAGGAGCGCTCCCGTCCGATTCATGGTCGCGTAGGCGCTGAGTCGCAGGTTAGCGGTCGCCTTCGAAAGCTGCAATCCGGTCTCGAAGTAATGGAGGCTTTCCTTGAACCTCCGGAGCTCCGACAGCGCGGTTCCGACGACAATGTATGCATGGGCCATCTGGGTGAGACTTCCTACGCGACGGGCCACCCGAAGGCCCTCTGAGGCGTAGTCCAGACCTTGGTCTCGATTACCGCGGAACGTCTCGAGGCTGCTCAAAGCCAGGAGGCCTCTGGACAAGCCTCCCCAATCGTTCGCCTCTGCGGCTAGGTCGATTGCTTCGTTCAAGTACCGCGTAGCCTTGCTTAGGTCCCCGAGAGCCTGCTCGACGAGGGCCATCTCTCGAAGGACCTCAGTCATCTCTGCGGTATCCTTCAGTTCCAAGAGGCGACCTCGCGCCTCGACGAGGTACCCCAGAGCCTTCGCATACCGGTTCCTGCACCGCTCGAGGAAGGCCATCTTCCGAAGAAGCCGCGGCACTCGCTCAGTCCGACGCGAGGATTCGACCAAGCGACGGGCGTGATCGTATTGGAAGATTGCGGGTCCGATGTGCCCGCGGATGCGGAGGCTGTCCCCTAGCACCTCGGCGAAGGCGCAGTACGCGTCCGAGTCCGCCTCGTCGAGGGTCAGGCCACCAACGAGAGAGGATATCTCCTCCGCCGCGACACTGTCCAAGAGCGGAGCGCCCTCCGAGTCGAGGAAGGAGGCGGCCTCTGTGACGCGTCCGGCTTCGATGAGGTGGTAAACGGCCTCCCAGCGTTCGCGGGGATCCGTCGCCTGCATTAGCGGATGGGCGGCGCGGGCATGCAGCTCTTGACGCCTTTCTTCCGACATCTGGCTGCACACGAACCCCCTTACGAGATCGTGCATCATGTGGCTGCCCGAAATCGTCCGTTCGAGCAGGTTCCGCTCGACTAGGCGATCGAGTGCTTTCCGATCGCTCCGGGCCACGATTTCGAGGACGCGCTCGCTCACCGCCTTCCTAAAGACGGAGGTGGCCTCAAGGATGGCGCGCTCCTCCTTGGAAAGGGAGTCCCACACTTCCTCCCTGAGGTAACGTTGCACCGCCGAGCTTCGGCTCGCTCCGGTGGAGGCGGCGAGGTGTAGGAGGAGCGGATGTCCACGGGTCTTCCGGATGATCTCTCCGAGTAACGCCGAGTCTGGCCCGAGGCCCCGATAGCGCAACAACGCCTCGGACGCCTTCGGATCGAGGCCCTTTACTGGGAGTACTTCGAGATGGGGCGGGCTGGTGCGTCCATCGTGCAGCCATCGGGGGGAACTGCGGCCTAGGAGCACGATCTTCAGGGCGACCGTCTTGCTGAGGCCGATGAAAAGCTCGCACGCGAGCCGTGCGACATTCCGCGAGGCTTGATCCGCGTTGTCGAGGACAATGAGGAGCCGGAGGGTGACGAGGTCCCGTTCCAAGAGGCGACGCACAAAAGCTAGATCGAGGGGGACCCCTTGGGCCAGAAAGGTCGCTAGGCCCGGCTTGCCGAGGGCGGCCAGGAATCCGCCAAAGTCAGCGAGGAGGCCCGCGTGCGTGGTGGAACCGTGGATCTCGAACCCGTAGACGGGGATCTTCGGCGGGTGTCCTTGGACCCAGCCCGCGACGATGGAGCTCTTCCCGATTCCCGCGATTCCCGTGACGAGAAGCACTTCCGACTCGGAGGCGTACCAGGCGTCCAGCGCCCGAAGTTCCGCCTCCCGGCCGAAGAGCCGATCGATTCGTCGCGTGCCACCGGCCCACACGACAGGCCCCCGGGTCCGCAGCGGCCGACTGGCTCGGACGAGGTCGATCCGCCCCTTTCGGACGGAGGCCAGGGTGCTCGTGAGGTCAAGGCGGGTCGAAGCCAGGGAAGGCACCTCAGATACGCGTACGGTGAGCGGTCCCACGCTCGGAGCTCGAACGGTGACCGTCTGAGAGCTAAGGTTCTTCCGCAAGCTCGTCGCCGTCCGCCACCCAGGCTCCGTCAGATGGTATCCGTATTTGGGGAGCGGATGGCCGGCGAGCCGGATCCGGTCCCGGGTTACGAGTCCCTTCCGTTCCAGCCGGTCCAGCCACTTCGTGAGGGTGCTCCGCCCCGAGCGGGTCGCCGCCGCAATCCCGTCCTGGGTCAGCTCCTCCGGCCGCAATGCCTCGGAGGAAAGGTGGATCAGGACGCGGTCGCGCGTCACGAAGGTGCGCTTCCGGACGTACTTACGGACCAGGGGGATGCCTCGCGGAGGGTATACGCGGGGCAAAATAGAACATTTCGGCATCTGGCTTTAATACTATCTTCGTCCCTGAGCGTCGTCCGCAAAGCCTATGGCATCCCCCCCAGCCACCGGCGAGCGAGCGTGGAACGCCTCGCCTTGGCTGCCCTTCGTCTACACGGAGGTCGTCCGCAGTCCGGAGACGTACGGTGTCGTAATCCTCGGCGACAAGGATCGCGATCCGCTCCTCGTCACGCATGGCGTCATCCGAGACAAGATGTGGAAGTTCCATCACAGCCCGCGCTCCGCGGCGAGCGGCGCACTGTTCTTCCGCTACATCGAGACAACCCTCCAGTCGGAAGCGGAGCGCCTCGCTCACATCGTCCAGGAGGAACTTACGAAGCTAGCCGACCATCCAATCGTCTGGGGAGACTTCCCCGCGCTGCTCTCGTCCGATTCCTCTCGGGCCGAGGTTGCCGGACGGCCCCGGATCCCCTGATCCGGCGGGCAAAGGGCTCCGGGGGACGCCGACCTCGCCGCGTCCCCCGGTCTGAGGGGCCGACCCCGCTCAGAGGAAGTGGATGACGTAGGCCGCCTTGATGGCGAGCGC
>JBGPGA010000003.1:0-50038 GCA_041483635.1 Thermoplasmata archaeon | reverse complement strand
TATCGTAGCGTCGCATCGCGGGCTGATGCTCCTCCAGACCACCTGGTTTGGGACGTTCCCCCTCGACGAGGGAGCGGTGGTCCACGAACGGTTGTTCGCGAAGGATCCGAAGGCGCTCGCCGAGCGGCTCGCCAAGGTCGAAGACTGGAAGGTCCTCGACGAGGAACGGGAGCTGATGGGCCTCGTGGACGAGGTCTTCGTCACGGAGCCGCGACTCGAGCGAGCCGGCGGCCGCTTCTCCACGGAGAAGCCGCCGTTCCTGGATCCCGCGCGGTACGGGTTCGACCGCACCCTCCTCCACGCCGCGATGGTCGAGCTGGCGAAGCGGCGTATGCGGAAGGCGATCCGCGCGGAAGACCATCTGCGGCAGGCCGTCGGCGCGGTCGACGACCTTCAGGAACAGGAGAACAGCCTCGTCGAGCGAATCCGGGAATGGTACGGGCTCCACTTCCCGGAGCTCGCTAGGATGGTGGATGAGGCGCAGTACCTCGAGCTCCTCGCGAAGCACGGCCGCCGAGAGAACATGCCCCTGGACTCGCGGGAGAGCATCGGCGCGGAACTCGGCGAGGCAGAGGAACGCGAGATCCGAGGCATGGCGCAACTCGCACAGAGCCTCGCACTCCAGCGTCGGGACCTCGAGGGCTACGTCGAGCGGACCGCGCGGGCGCTCGCACCGAACGTATCCGAGCTCGCGGGTCCCATGATCGCGGCCCGGCTCGTGACCCAGGCCGGGAGCGTCGAGGGTCTCGCCCGCTACCCGGCGGGGACCATCCAACTCCTCGGGGCGGAGAGGGCCCTCTTCCGCCACCTGAAGACGGGCTCGCGCCCGCCCAAGCACGGCGTCCTGTTCCAGCACCCCCTGATCCACCGCGCGCCGCCGTGGCAGCGAGGCGCTCTCGCCCGGGTGTTCGCGGGGCGGATCGCGATGGCGGCTCGAGCGGACGCGTACACCCACCGTCGGATCGCACCCGAGCTCCAGGCGAGCCTGGACCACGCGGTCGCGGAGATCCGGAGGCGCAAGGAGAAGAAGCCGGTCCGCCGACCGACGAGAGCCATCACCCACGCACGGGCCCGGCGTCGGCAGTGAGGAAAGGCTTTAATGGACCGTCCGTATCGGCCGAGGCGGAATCGTCATGTCGTGGGAACAGGCCGAAATGCGGGAGCTGAAGGTGAACCGGTACGTCGTCATCGACGACGAACCGTGCAAGATTATCAGCATCCAGATGTCGAAACCCGGGAAACACGGCGAGGCCAAGGCGAGGCTCGAGGCGGTCGGCATCTTCGACGGCCAGAAGCGGTCGGTCGTCCACCCGGTGACCCACAAGGTCCGCGTCCCGATGATAGACAAGCGGAAGGGGCAGGTCCTCTCCATCCACGAGAACCGGGCTCAGATGATGGACCTGGAGAACTACGAGACCTTCGAGATCGAGGTCCCGGAGGAGCTCCGGGGGTCCCTCCAGGCGGGCCAGGAACAGATGTACATCGAGACCCTCGGGCGCCGCAAGCTCTCGACGCAGTGAGCGCCCCCGCCGGCCTCTTATAATCGCAGGGAGTTCTCGAACCGCATGGCCGCGACGCGCTTCGCCGACGCGCACGCGAAGCTGGAGGACGCGAAGATCGCCCTGTTCGGCGTGCCGTACGACCGGACGTGCTCCTTCCGCGGGGGCAGCCGGTACGCACCCCGGGCGATCCGGCAGGCCTCGTACAACTTCGAGACGTACATGATGGACCACGGCCACAGCCTCTCCGAGATCCCGATCGCGGATGTGGGCGACACCGCGTCGTTCGGCCCGTCCACGGAGATGGTCGAGGGGGTGACCAAGATGGCGGCGGACGTGATCAAGCACGGCCGCGTTCCGATCGTCTTGGGAGGCGAGCACAGCCTTGCCCCCGCGGTCGTGAGAGCGTTCCCGAAGGACGTCGCGGTCCTCGGCATCGACGCGCACCTCGACTTCCGCAACTCCTACCTGGACGACAAATGGTCCCACGGCTGCTCGGCACGGCGGTGCGCCGACCACGTCGGCGTCGAACACGTGGTGTACATGGGCGTCCGCTCGTTCAGCGAGGAGGAGCGGGAGGACCTCGCGCGCCTTGGCCTCACCTTCGTGAGCGTCTACGACATCCATGAGGAGGGCATCGCCCGTGCCGTGGAGCGCGCGCTCAAGACGGTGGACCGCGACAAGGTCTACCTGACGATCGACATGGACGGCGTCGATCCGGCGTACGCGCCGGGCGTCGGCAACCCGGAGCCGTTCGGCCTCGCCCCGCTCCAGGTCAAGCGCGTCCTCTCCATCCTGGCTCCGCACCTCGTCGGAATGGACCTGAACGAGGTGAGCCCGGCTTGGGATTTCGGCCAGACGTCCCTCCTCGCGGCGCGCCTCGTCCGTGAGGCGATCATGTCGATCGCCGAGGCCCGGTCCTGGCTCTAGCGATACCCCGCGATCTCCTTCTTCCTGGACCAGATCGCGTCGAGGTCGAACTTCTTCAGCTCGCCGTCGAACTTCTTATCGAGCTCGATCTTCGCCTGCTCGAGCTGGGCGAGGTCCTCCGACTGCCGTACGCGGGCGCGCAACGAGTCGATGTCTTTGACCAAGCCCGCGTCGAACTCCACGCCGTTCAGGGAGAGGATGGAGAGGGTGTTCTTCATCACGTCGAGCTCAAGGCGGATCCGGTCCTTCGTGCCGAGGTCGAGGACCCGCTTGTTCACGCCGACGAGGAGCTCCCGATGCTGCTTCAACGCGGACAGGATCGTCTCAATCCGGTCCGCGGTTTTCAGGAGGTAATCCTCGAGCCGCTCCACGGAATCCTGGAGTTCCCGGATCACACCGCGCTCGCCCTTCTTCGCCTTCTCGCCGAGCTGGAGGGCCTCGTACACGACGGTTTGGCGCCGGGACCCAGCCTCGGAAGCTCGTGCGAGCGTCCGCAGCCGCGTGTCCTGGTCGAGGACCGCCCGCTCAAGGCGTTGCAGCTGGCGGCGGACCGCGGCGAGCTCCCTCTGCAGGGCCTCGACCGAGCCCGAATCGCGACGCTCCCTCCGGGGCATCGCGCGCGGCAACGGGAGGTTCCGATAAGAAGCTTCGCCCAACCCCGGCGGAAGGGGAAAAAGGCGTGACGAGCCCCGCCACCTCCCACGCGCCGCGCTCCTTGACGACCTCCCCACCTTGTCCATGGCGCCGGTCCGGCCCTCGGGCCCGCGCATCCTTCCGCACCCGCGGCGGCGCGCAGCTGGGCAGCCTTCTTTTGGGGCTCGTCCCAACCCATGTGATAAAGTCGTTGCAGAGGCGATATACCTTTCGTCCGACGCGGGCCGAGACCTGCCCACGCACGAACGTTTATGTGGATTCGTCCCATCGTTGGCGTCGAGGCGCACGATGGGCGAGGGATGGCGGGGACCGCTCAACCGGCTTGATCCGTTCGCGTACGAGATCCCGCAGTCGTACAAGCCCCAGATGCGGACGAGCGGCCTCATCTTCATCGACGAGCCGATGATCGCCCAGCTCCGCCAAGACCAAGCGGCGGAGCAGGTCGTGAACGTCGCGACGATGCCCGGGATCGTCGGCCGCTCCATGGCGATGCCCGACATCCACTGGGGCTACGGCTTCCCGATCGGCGGTGTGGCGGCGTTCGACCATGACGAGGGCGTGATCTCACCGGGCGGCATCGGTTTCGACATCAACTGCGGCGTCCGGTTACTGCGCACCCGTCTCATGGAGACGGACGTCCGGCCGCGGATCCGCGAGCTCGTGGACACGATGTTCCACAACGTTCCCAGCGGCGTCGGGCAAGGCGGCCTCGCCAAGGTCTCCCGCCAGGAACTGGCACGTCTCACCACAGAGGGCGCCGCATGGGCGGTCGAGAAGGGCTATGCGTGGCCCGACGACCCGAAGCACATCGAAGCGGAAGGACATCTCGCGGACGCGGCGTTCGAGAAGGTCAGCGAGCGGGCGATCACCCGAGGCAAAGACCAGGTCGGGAGCCTCGGCTCCGGCAACCACTTCCTCGAAGTCCAGAAGGTCGACCGCATCTACGATGAGGCCGCGGCGAAGGCCCTCGGTATCGACCAGCCGGGGCAGGTCTGCGTCATGATCCACACGGGCTCTCGCGGCTTCGGCCACCAGATCGCGTCGGACTACATCGCGACGTGCGAAGGCGTCGTCAAGCGGGAGAAGATCGATCTTCCGGACCGCCAGCTCGCCTGCGCACCCGTGCACTCCAAAGAGGGCCAGGACTACTGGGCCGCGATGTGCTGCGGGGCGAACTTCGCCTGGACCAACCGCCAGGCGATCACGTTCGGCGTCCGCAACGCCTTCGCCAAGACCTTCGGCCGCTCGGCGGAGGACCTCGGCATCGAGATCGTCTATGACGTCTGCCACAACATCGGCAAGGTCGAAGACCACGAGGTCGACGGGCGGAGGCGCAAGGTGGTCGTCCACCGCAAGGGCGCCACGCGGGCGTTCCCCGCCGGCCACCCGGAGACGCCGCACGAGTACCAGAGCGTTGGCCAGCCCGTCCTGATCCCCGGGGACATGGGGACCTGTTCCTTCGTGCTCGTGGGCCTGCCCTCCGCGATGAAGCGTTCCTTCGGCTCGAGCTGCCACGGCGCCGGGCGGGTCATGTCGCGAGCCGCCGCGACGCGCCTGTATCGCGCGAATGAGGTCGTGAAGAGCCTCGGGGACCGTGGCATCTACCTCCACGCGGCGACCAAGGCGGGCATCGTCGAGGAGGCACCGGGCGCGTACAAGAACGTCGAGGACGTGGTCCGCGTCGCGGAAGGCGCAGGCCTCACCAAGATCGTGGCGCGGATGGTCCCCCTCGGGGTCGTCAAGGGATGAAGGTCACCCTGAAGCCCGTTGGGCCGGTGGACGCTCGGGTCCTCGAACATCTTCGGAGGAACCTGTCCGGCTTTGGGGACGTCACCGTGGCGGATCCGGCCCCCTTGCCCGCGGCTCGGTTCGACAGGGGGAAGGGGCAGTACCGGGCCACGGACCTCTTCGAGGCCTGTCTCGCGGAGCCGGGCGACCGGGTCCTCGGCGTGACGGAGGCGGACCTGTACGAGGGAGAACTCAAGTCCGTCTTCGGGTACGCGCAGATCGGCGGCCGGGTCGCGATCATCTCTCTCGCACGCCTCGAGATCAAGCCTCGGGGCCACCGCGCCAAGCCGACGATCCTCCGGCGCCGCGCGGCGGCGAGGCGACAGCGGTTCCTCGACCGCTGCGTGAAGGAGGCGGTCCACGAACTCGGTCACACCCTCGGGCTGGCCCACGATACGCGAGATCCGGCATGTGTGATGCACTACTCGGAGAGACTCTCCGACACGGACCGCAAAGGCCCGGAGTTCTGCACGGAGTGCGCCCGCCAGGCTGACCTTACCTTGAAGCACCTAGGAACGTGAAGGCGGCGGACGTCTCGAACCGGTCCCCATAGCGCTTGGGCAGCTCCTTCTCGAGGAACGCGACGCCGCGCTCGAACTCCCCGGGAGGGAGGAGGTCGAACGTGGAAATGTACTTCCGTCGCACGCGATCGAGTTCCTCGGTCACGCTCAGCGTCCGATGATAGGGACGCTCCGCTACGCGGACCTGGGTGAAGCCCGAGGCCTGGAGGGCATCCGCGATGCCCTCGATCCGCGGGAAGCGGGCGCCGTCAATCGCAAGGAGGCTGGGAAACGCCTCGTCGAGAATCCCCATCGTCCGGGTGCGCATGTCTGAGGTGGCAATTGCCACGCGACGGGACACGCGGGCCACCTCGTGCAGGGCCCGCGGAAGGTCCACCAGCTGGTGCACGACCATGACGAGGAGGGTTAGGTCGAACGCATTGCTCCGGAACGGCAGCGCCTGGGCGTCTGCGCGCACGAGGGTGAACGGCCCCTTGCCGCGGGCACGAGCGAGCATGTCCAGGGAGAGGTCCGCCGCCACGACGCGGCCCGCCTCCGCCGCGAAGCGGGAGAAACGACCCGTCCCCGCTCCGAGATCGAGGACCCGATCGCCGTCACGGAGACGGCCGACCTCGGAGAGGGCGGCGAACCAGTACTCCCGGTCGAGCGCCTCGCTCCCGCGGACCGCATCGTAGTCCGGAGCGAGCTTCGCGTAGTCGACGGGCACGAAACGCGCAAGAACGGGGCGGGATATCAGGGTGTCGAGGCTGCCCATGACGATCGCGGAGTTCAGCATCTCTCCGGCCGGTGCAGGGACGAGCGTGTCCGAGTACGTCGCGCGGTGCCTGGACCTCGTCGATCGGAGCGGGCTCGCCTACAAGCTCAATCCCATGGGGACCGTCGTGGAAGGCCCCTTCGACGAGGTGATGGCCCTCATCAGCCGATGCCACAAGACCGTCGCGACCGATTGCGAACGCGTCTCGACGATCATCAAGATCGACGACCGGAAGGGCGCCTCGAACCAAATCGAGGAGAAGGTCCGGAAGGTCGAGAAGCTCGTGGGCCGAAGGCTCAGGACCTGAAGTGCCTCGCGCTCAGGGATGGAAGTAGAACGCGACGGCGACGACCGCGTAGACCATCACGAGGAGGACGCCTTCGTACCAGTTGCTGCGGCCATCCGAGACGACGGAGGCCAGCACGGCGGTCGACAGGGCGATCGACACGAGCTCGAAGACCTCGAAGTCGAGGGTCAGGACTTGGCCCAACAGGAGAGAGGCGAAGACGAGGATGGGCGCGACGAAGAGGGCGATCTGCGTCGTGGAGGTCATCGCGACGGCGATGCTGAGGTCCATCTTGTTCCGGATCGCCATGAGGACCGCGCTCCCGTGTTCCGCCGCGTTGCCGACGATCGCCACGACGATCACGCCCAGGAAGAGGTTCGTGAGTCCCAGGGACGAACGGGCCGCCTCCAGGGAACCGACGAGGAGTTCGCTCTCCCCCGCGACGAGGGCCGTCGCGGCGAGCAGGACGAGGATCGAGAACCGGAGGGACCAGCGTGGCTTCTCCTCCTTCTCCGAGACGGGATTGAAGATGTCCCGGTGCGTCCGGAGGGAGAACAGGAGGCCGAAGACGTACGCGGCGACCAGGATCGCCGCGATGCCCAGGCTCATCTCGTCCAGGATGGCTGGGTTCACGGCCCCGGTCGCGCGGGCGGAGAACACGTAGAGGGCGGGCATCACGAGGCCGATGACCGCGACGAGCAGCATCGTCGTATGGATGCCCGAGGCCTCGCGGGAGAAGGACTGGGTCTTGTGGCGAAGCCCTCCGGCCAGCATGCTGAGCCCGAGCACGAGGAGGAGGTTCCCGATGATCGAGCCGGAGAGAGACGCCTTGACCACGTCTTGGAGGCCTCCGGCGAGCGCGAAGAGCGCGATGATTAGCTCCGTCGCGTTCCCGAACGTCGCGTTGAGGAGACCCCCGATCCCGGGTCCCGCGTGCTTCCCGATTTCCTCTGTGGCGAGGCCCATGAACCAGGCGAGGGGCACGATTCCGAGCCCCGCCGCCGCGAACACGGGGACACCCGGACCCGAGACGAGGTCCAGGACCAGGCTCACCGGGATGAAGAGGAGGAGTACGAGCGCCCACGCAAAGGGGCGGAGGGTGCGCAGATTCACGGCCGCGGAAACGCCCCGGGCAATGTTAAGCCATCGCCCAAGGTTTAACTAGATACGGTCGGATGCGCGGCCGATGATCTCCGCGACTGAGATGCGCGTCCTCGACCGGAACGCGCAACACTTCGGCGTGTCGATCCTCGATCTCATGGAGAACGCGGGGAGGGCCGTGGCGGACGCCGCGCGCCGGGACTTCGGGGTCGCGGGCAAGAAGGTCCTCGTCGTCTGCGGCACCGGCAACAACGGGGGCGACGGGTTTGTCGCCGCGCGCCTCCTCGCGGACGAGGCGAACGTGACGGTCCTCCTCGCCCGGCCTCCCGACCAGCTCGCGACCGAAGAGGCCCGTACGAACTTCTCGCGGCTCAAGGGCGCGCAGATCCTCGAGGGTCTCGACCGGAGCGAGGGCGCGATGGCCGACGCGGACCTGATCATCGACGCCCTGCTCGGGATCGGAGCGGAGGGGCCGCTTCGGGAACCCTATGCGACGCTCATCCGGGAGATGAACGCCTCCGGGAAACCGATCCTCAGCGTGGATGTCCCGAGTGGCCTGGGCACGGACGCCGTGGTCAAGCCCGCGGTCACGGTCTCCCTGTACGACGCGAAGGAAGGGATGACCCCGGAGAACTCGGGCACGATCCGGATTGCGGACATCGGCATCCCCGCGCAGATCGCTCGGACGATCGGCCCCGGGGAGTTCGTCCTCTACCCGACGCCGAAATCGGAGAGCCACAAAGGCCAGAACGGCAGCCTCCTGATCATCGCGGGTGGGCCGTTCACGGGTGCCCCCGCCCTCGTGGCGATGGGGGCGCTCGGGATGGGAGCGGATCTCGTCCACATCGCAACGCCTGCGCTGGCAGCCGAGGTCGTCGCGTCGTACTCGCCGAACTTCATCGTGCACCCTCTCGTCGGCCACCGGCTCCTCCATGAGGACCTCGAGATCATCGCCGAGCTTGCGTCGAGGGCGGACGCGGTCGCCGTCGGCCCCGGACTCGGAGATGCCCCGGGGACGCTCGACACGGTGCGGGCGATCATCAAGAGACTCGACAAGCCCCTCGTGTTCGATGCGGACGCGATCCGCGCGGTGGGCCAGGAGCCGGCCATCCTCGCGAAGAAACGAGTCGTGGCCACACCGCACTCGCGGGAGTTCACGGCCTTGACCGGGAAGACCCTCCCCGACTCCCTTGAGGATCGGGCCAGAATGGTCCAGGACGCCGCGAGGCTCTTGGGGATCACGATCCTGCTCAAGGGCCACATCGACATCGTGAGCGATGGGGCGCGGACGAAGTTGAACTACACAGGGAACGCCGGGATGACGGTGGGGGGGACCGGGGACGTGCTCTGCGGCGCAGTGGGCGGACTCCTCTCCAAGGGGCTCAAGCCCTTCGACGCAGCCCGGCTCGCGGCCTTCTCGAACGGCTACGCGGGAGACCTGGCCTTCAAGGTCAAGAGCTATGGCCTCACGGCCACGGACGTGGCGGACAATCTGGGCCGCGTCTTGGCCGAGTTCGTCCCCTGAACCGCGACCGTCAGTGGGTCCCGGGCGGGAAGATGATCTGCCGGGCGCCCCAGTAGGTCGGATTGAGGTACCGGAGGAGATCCGGATTGTGTCCGCGCTTCACGCTGGAGTGGTAGGCATACAGGTAGAGCGGAATAATATTCACGAATGGAGATAGAAGTTCGTCCACGCGCGGGAGACGCAGGACCGTCGTGGCCTCTTTCTCGATCTCCCGGTCCCCTTCCGTCGCGAGGGCGACCACGTTCGCCCCGACGATCCGCGCCGGCCTCACGAGATCGAGAGCGCGGGGCCGGGAGGCTCCCTCCGTGGCGACCACGAAGATCACGCTCTCCGGGTTGAGCACCTGCCAGGATCCGTGGAGGAAGTCCTCGATCTCCATGCCGAGCGCGGGGAGGAAGCTCGTCTCCCGGACCTTGAGGGCCGCCTCGAAGGCAGTCGAGAGGTTCGGACCCGCCCCAAAGAACGAGACGGAGGGCCGCTCGAGGTGGGAGGCGGCGAGCTCCTCGCAGGGTTTCTCCATCGAACGCAGGACGTCCTCCTGGAGGGAGGGGAGAGTATCGAAGGCGTCCAGCGTGCGTTCGATACTCGTGCGGGACTCTCCGCCGGCGGAGGCTCGCCACTCCAAGGCGATCTGGGCGGCGGCCAGGGCGCCACTCACGAAGCACTTCGTGTGGCAACGAGAGAGGTCGGGGCCGTTCCCAGCAATCAAGGTCACATCCGCGACGGCGCCGATCGGTCGGTCGACGAAGTGCGTAATCCCCACGGTCCGCGAGCCGCGGGACTTCGCGTCCCTCAACGCATCGACCGTGGTCTTCGTGATCCCGCTGTGCGAGATGCCGACCACGCCCGTCGCGCGATCGATCCGCGGGTCATACCTCGAGATCTCGAACGCACCGATGGCGGCCGACCGGATCCGGTCGCTCGGCCCGGCGGCCGCGAAGCGCTGCGACAGCCTCGCGGCGTAGAAGGCCGTCCCGCAGCCCGTGAAGGCGAGGAAGGCGCGATCGGCCAGGCCCTCCGCCACGCGCCTCGCCGGCGCGGCGAGCCTCTGGAGGGTTTCCCGTGACGATGCAGGAATCTCGTGGATCATGTCGTGCGTGTGGAACGGATGCGAGGTCCGGTCGGCGATCGGGAGGGGAGGCGGCGCGAGAATCGCCATGGCGACCCCTTACTAGGCCGACGCACAACCCTTTCGCCAAACGGAACCGGCCCGGACCTCGAACGGACCGCGCAAGGGTTAAGGGCGCCCGTCCCTTGCGGCTCGCGTGGACCTCGAGCCTGTCCCGGACGCGCCCGCCCTCCGGGTCGGGGACACGCTCATCGTCGCGGACCTCCATGTCGGGCTTGAGGAGGAACTCCGCGAGAAGGGGATTCACATCCCGAGCCGGGCCGAGGTCATGGGCCGGCGGCTTGTGGACCTCGCCTCCCGCACGGGGGCGACCGAGCTCATTGTCCTGGGCGACGTGAAGCACCTCGTGCCCAAGATGGCGTCCCGGGAGCGGCGCGACGTGTACGTCCTGTTTCGCGATCTCTCCGAGACGTTCGACCAGATCACGATCGCCCAGGGAAACCATGACGGGATCCTCAAGAACATCCTCCCCCGCAACGTTCGCTTCCGCTCGCCCTACGGCTTCCGCTCGGAGGGGGTCGGCTACTGCCACGGCCACGCTTGGCCGTACAAGAAGGTCATGGAGAGCCAGACCCTCGTGATGGGGCACAACCACCCCTCGGTGGGTTTCCGGGACGAGCTGGGCCGGCGCGAGATCGTTCCGTGCTGGATGCGGGTCCCCTTCGTCCGCAAGACGAAGCGGTACGCGAAGATGCCGAAGGAGGCCATCATCGTGCCGGCGTTCAACGAACTCTGCGGCGGCATGCCCGTGAACGACATCCGAGCGCGGTTCCTCGGACCCTTGTTCCGGGAGGGCCTCCTCGGCGTAGACCAGGCGACCCTCCATCTCCTGGACGGGACGAACCTGGGTCGGCTCGCCGACGTGAAGGTGGATCTGGGTTTTTGGCCCGAGGACTACCGGCAGTAGTCGCGGTCTTTTTCTCCCGCCGTGCATTCCCACCCCGAGTGGATTGCATGCCCCACGGAACTGTCGTTGTGGAACGACTCACGAGCCGAATCCTGAAGGACAACCCGCTGCACGACCCCGCGACCCGGGACGTCGCGATCTACCTCCCGCCCGGTTACGATCCGAAGAAGCGCTACCCCGTCGTCTACGGGATCGTCGGGTACACGGGCACGGGCCGCAGCCTGTTCAACATCGACCCCCTCTCCGAGGACCTCGCCGCGCGGATGGACCGCCTCATCGCGGGGGGGAAGTGCGGGCCCATGATCATCGCCGCCCCGGACTGCTTCAGCCGTGTCGGAGGGAGCCAGTACATCAACTCGTCCGCCGTGGGCCGGTACGAGGACTACCTCCTGAAGGAAGTCATCCCGTTCGTCGAGACGCGATACCGGGCGGGACGCCGCGGGATCTGGGGCAAGTCCTCCGGAGGGTACGGCTCGATCATCCAGGGCCTGCGGCATCCCGAGGTCTTCAGCGCCTTCGCGGACCACAGCGGGGACGCGCTCTTCGAGCTCTGCTACATCCAGGACTTCGGACCCGCCCTGACGGCGTTCCGCAAGGCGGGCGGACCGAAGCGCTGGCTCAACGCGTTCTGGAGGCAACCGAACCGCCACCATGGGGAGGACCATCCCGTGCTCAACACGATCGGGATGGCGGCCTTCTACTCCCCCAACCCGCGAAGCCCCGAGCTGGGAATCGATTTCCCGGTCGACCTCGAGACGGGCGAGTGGCGTCCGGAGGTCTGGGAACGATGGCGGGCATGGGATCCCGTGAACCTCGTGGAGGGCCACCGGGCCGCGTTGCGGCGGATGCGGCTCGTGTACATCGACTGCGGCACGAAGGACGAGTTCAACCTGATCTGGGGCGCACGGACGCTCCACCGCAAGCTCACGGGAATGGGAATCCGGCACGTGTACCAGGAGTTCGAGGACGGGCACATGAGCATCCCGTATCGCTATGACGTCTCCCTCCCGCTCCTGTGGAAAGGGTTGAGCTAGGGGTCATCTGCCGAAGGGCTGGATTGGATGGCCCGCCTCGCGGATAACCTGCTTCACCAGGGCACGGACGCGGCCAAGAATCCCCGGGTACATCGAGGCGACCGTTGGACTCAGGCCCCCCTCCGGCCACTCCTCCGCGCCCACACATACGTTGACAACCTCGATCCGGGGGAGCGTGTGCCCCATGAGGCGGGCATAGGAGAGCGCGCTCGCAAAGGCGTCGGTATGGGCCGGGCGAACCCCCCATCCGTCCCCGAGCGCATCGGGACTCCCGAGGGCCACGAGGCCCACGTTGCCGCAGTACGACAAGGACGTCAAGACGATGACGAGGTCGTAGTCGTGGAGGATCTCGGAGAAGCCCGCGAACTCAGACGCGGGACGGACGTCCGCGTCCTCGAAGGCCGTGACGAGGGAGCGGGCCAGACGCACACCGATGCTTTCGTTGCCTTGTGTGGGATCTCCAAGGCCCAACACCAAGACGCGGAGCTCCGAGGCCACGAGCATCAGCGCCTCCAGCCGGCGCTCGCCGCGGGGCGAGGAGGACCCAGCGTGATTCTGCCTCCTTGACGCCCATTCGGGATGTGAATTCGCGAATGCATCGCCCGTAGACCGCGCTATCGCGGTTCCTTTCGTTCCGTTACCTCCACCGCCGAAGTCGCTTGGTGAATCTTGCCGCACGAAGAACGATGAATCACACTGAAGAGCTCGTTGGCGCAACCAGTGTCAGCAGCTTCCCGACCGCGAGACATCGTTCACTCCGTACGGGCGATCCGGGATCGAACCCAGAGCACGAGCGTTGCCCACGAGCGGCGCTGGGAGACGATTCCCAGTCCGAGCCCGATCCCGGCGACGATCGCAGCGGCCCCAATCACCTGCGAAACCGTGAAACCTCGCCCACCCGCGAGAACGCCCAGGACCCAGGTGACGGGGAACGCGAGCACGAGTAAGGAGCTTGCAACGGAGAGGTCCACCGTTTTGAGACCCGCGTACCACGTCGAGACGAACGCGAACAGGAGGAGCGCACTGAAGAACAGTGTCATCCAGTCCGTCCCGCCGAATCCGGCGACGGAGGAAGCTTGGCCCGTGAACCCGAGATAGACGAGGAGGAACAAGGCACCGAAGCCCATACGTCCTGCCGCAACGGTGCCCGAGGGCAGGGTGCGAAGCAGGCGCTTGGAGATCGTGTACTCCGCGGCCCACATCGCCGTGGCGAATAGAACATAGGCGGTCCCGTCCGTCCAAACAGGCCCCGAAAGGGTGAGTAGCAGGAGGTTCCCCGCCATCACAAGCCCCGCCCCGATCGCGAACCTCCGGGGAACCCGTTCTCTCAGGAACAGGACACCGAGGACGGTGGCCATGAGGAAGAGGCTTCGGTAGCCAAGGCTCGCGGCCGCAGCTCCGCCCTGACCCAGCGCCATCTGGAACCCGTGGAAGTACAGGAGGAATGGGATGGCCCCGCCGAGAAGGCCGATCGCCACGAGGCGGGTCCAGTCCGCGCCGGTCAGTCGCCTCCGGATGCCGCGACCCAAGAGCAGCGCCATGGGGACGAGCGGGAGGGCCACGAAGGCGTTCCGCACCGCGATCCAGGCATCCACGTTGGTTCCCTGGACGGCCTTGAAGTTCACAAAGTTCGAGACGCCGCTGACGAGAACCGTCAGGAGCACCAGCACGATTCCAGGACCCACAGTCCGAGTAACTGCCGCCGACTTGAACGCGCACACAACGTCATCCTCCGTATGCCTGCATGGAAACGGGCAGAGGAGCGCAAGCAGCATGTCCCTGGTCCAGCGGGATTAGGATCGCGGAGCCCAGAAGGGCGGAACCGGGCGCGGGAGCGGGTGATGAGGCCATTATCGCCCTCCGCGAACCGGTGTGCCTGCCTCCAGGTGCCCGCGATCCTCAAGTTGCACGTCAACGAGCGCGATGCCCGCGCCCGCAGTGACAAGGAGGGGAGAACCACAGTGAGGACAGAGTATCAGCGCAGGGGGCTCGCTGACCTCGTCTCCCAGGTCCGCGGCGGAGCCCGCGAATCCGCAGGCCTCGCACACCGCATGCCCCGGCACCTCCGCGATTTCGAGCGACGAACCCTCCAGGGGTGTCCCCCGCGTCAGGATTTCGTACGCGGTCTGGAGGGATTCCCGCGAGGCGACGGCGAACTCCCCGACCTCGATTCGCACCCGCACGACCTCCCGATCGCCGTCCCTGCGACAGGTCTCGACCGCGAGCTTCACGACATCCTGCATGAGACCATACTCATGCATCGGAGGCAGCCTCCGAGAGAGAGGGGACATGGACGGTGTAGCCCCACTCCCGCGCGGCGCCGACGACCTCGGCCACGAGGCGGGGAAGGGACGCAACAATCGGCGCACTCGGCGCGGATCCGATCTGCTGGGCGATGTCAATTTCAACCCCAAAGATGCGCAGGCGGCGAGGGACGCTGAGCCCGGACGCACGTGCGAGGGCGAGCGCCTCGGGCAGGCCGACGTAGTGCGCGGACGGAACGGAGACCGCTCGCACGTCCCCACCGTGCAACTCGCGGATGACACCCGGATGGTCGCCCGCGACGGAATCCACCACGATCGCATCCTCGAAGCCCTGCAGGTATTCGATGAGATACAGCCCGGACTGGGCGGTAGTTCGGACCGACACCTGGGGACCCTCACACTCGCGGAGCGCCTCCGCCGCGAGCAGGCCGATGCCATCGTCGCCGAGCAGGTCATTGCCCAGGCCGAGGATGACGAGGCCCATGGCTAGCCATCCCGCCGAATCTCTTGGATCATGCGGCCGTCCGCGTCAAACACCTGAACGGAAAGGGGCATGTGGCCCGGCAACGAGTGGGTCGCACACGCATGGCACGGATCGTAGGCGCGGAACGCCATCTCCACCTGGTTCAGGATGCCGTCGTCCACGACGCCCTTGTGAATCACGCCCCGAGCCGCCTTGTCCACCGACATGGCGATTCGCGCTGCGTTGTGCTGGGTCGCCACAATCAGGTTCGCGGAGGTCAGGATGCCGCGGTCGTCGCTCGTGTAGTGATGAATCAAGACTCCCCGGGGAGCCTCGACGACACCGACGCCTTCCTTCGGGGTCTCGGTGGGTAAAGTCCGGACGTTAGGATCGAGGATCTCCGGATCGTGGACAAGCTCCTGGAATCTCTCGGCCGCGTACACAATCTCAATCACTCGCGCCCAGTGGTTCGCGAGCGTGTGGTGGACGGGTCTCCCTCCCAGGGTCTCGAAGTACTTGTCGTAGAGCCACGCCGCCCGCGGCGTCGCCATGCCGGTGCAGGCGTTGAGCCGGGCCAGCGGCGCCACGCTGTAGACCCCGCTGTCCTCGCCGTCCACGAATCCCTTCCAGCCGATCTTCTTCAGGAAGGGGAACTTCACGTAGGTCCAGGGTTCCGTGTGTTCCGCGATGTAATCCATGTACTGCCGTGCCGGGAATCGCGCGATCTCGTTGCCCGACGGACTCACCACCCGTAGCTGCCCATCGTAGAAGTTCTCATGCAGCTTCGAGTCCACAAGGCCCATGTAATGCGTGCGGTGCGTGTAGGCATCCGAAGTAATCATCTTCACGTAGGCGGGGTTCTCGAGGACCACATCCTTGAACAGCTGCTCGCAGAACTGGGCGAACTCCAGGGCGCGAGTCGCGGTCTCTTTGAAGCGCGTCTGCATATCCGGCGTGACGGCCTTCGCGACGCCCCCCGGGAGGCCGAACACGGGATGGATCGTCTTCCCACCGAGCTCCGTGAGAATCCCGCGCAGCTCCTTCCGCATGGCGATGACCCGCTTGCCAATCTCCAAGCCCGCCTTCTGAATCACGCCCAGAACGTTGCGCTCCGCCTTGGGCGCGGTGGGTCCCACCACAAAGTCCGGGCCGCCCAGGAAGAACAGGTGGAGGGCGTGATCCTCCATCATGAAGACGCTGTACAGCATCTCCCGGATCATCTTCGCGGCCGGCGGCGGATCCACCTTGAACAGATCGTCCAAGGCTTTCGTCGCAGCAGTGTGATGGGCCGTCGGACAGACTCCGCAAATGCGAGACGTGATCTGGGGCGTGTCCTCGGCCTGCCGGCCCACGAGGAAATTCTCGAAACCGCGAAGTTCCGGGACCTGGAAGTACGCCCGCGAAACCTCTCCCTTCCCATCGAGGAAAATCGTGATCTTCCCATGGCCCTCCAAGCGCGTGATGGGGTTGATCGTGACCTGGCTAGCCATGCGGCTTCACCCCCCGGGACCGCATCAGGATGGACCGTGGCAGGGCGTACCGGTAAAACGTCCCCACCGGATCCGGGATGCTCTCCATGACCCGCTGGATGTCCGCCTCTTCGTCGAAATCGAGGATGGAGGATAGAAAGGAAATACCTTTCGCGCCCTGGTCCCGCACCTCGTCCGCTGGGCCGAAACATCCAGTGCAAGGCATGACCCCCCTCACGCAGAGAGCCTCGCATCCTCCGCGAGTCACAGGGCCGAGGCACAGGATTCCCTGTGCAAGGAGACACTTCTCGGGGTCCACCTTCGTGAGATGGATTCGCTTCACCTCCTTGATCAGGAGCTTCTCCGGCTTGCTCTCGTTCAAGGGGCACTCGTGGCACAGGGCCCGGGGGCCCGCCAAGACGGAGCCTTTCGGGGGCAACTCGCCATGGAGGAGCGCGTTCACCGCGTTTCCGATGAGCTTCGGCGTGGGAGGACAGCCCGGGAGATAGTAGTCCACGTCGATCACCTGGTCCAGCGCCTTCACGGTGTCCCAGAAGGTGGGGAGCTCGAGGATCCCTTCGGGGACCTCGACCCTCTCCCGTGGTTCCTGAGAGCTTCCGTCCTCCAGGCTGGGAGCCCTGTGGTAGTACCAATCGAAGATCGATTGCCGGTCCCAAAGGTTCGCGAGTCCAGGGATACCTCCCAGATGGGAGCAACTTCCAAATGCAATCACGTACTTCGATTTCCGGCGTAGAAGGCGAGCCATCTCTTCCTGCTCGGAAAGGCGGACCGCCCCGTTGATGAAACTCGCCGCGATGCTCCCATCTGGCAAAGCCTCGACATCGGAGACCTTGAAATCGAGCGCGACGGGCCAGAACACGATGTCGACCGCGCCCACGACGTCCAGGATTCCCTCGGCGAGATCCACCACCGCTTCTTCACATCCGCCGCACGAAGCCAGCCAGTAGAAGGCCACCTTCGGCTTGGCCGCCATTCACGCACCTCCATCTAGGTCAAGAGGACCGAGCTTGCGCACTCGCTCGGTCATGTCCTCGACGACCCTGCGGAACTTCTCGGACTCCGACGCGGAGATCCACTCGAGACGGAGACGGTCGTCCTCGAAGCCCATCTGGGAGAGCATCTTCCTCAGCAACGTGTACCTCCGGAGGGTCTTGTAGTTCCCAGAGCTGTAGTGGCAATCCCGTGGATGGCAACCGCAGAGCAGCACCCCGTCCGCACCCTTCTGGAAGGCGGTGAGGACGAACTGGGGGTCCACGCGACCCGAGCACATCGTGCGGATCAGCCGCACGTTCGGGGCGTATCGAGCGCGAGCGACCCCGGCCGCATCGGCTGCGATGTAGGTGCACCAGTTACACACGAAGGCGACGATCCTCGGTTCGAATTCCTGCTTCTGCATCTGCATCATCGGGAGAGCACCCCCTCCAGTTCCTGGATGAGTTGATCGTCCTCGAACATCTTCTGAGAAATAGCCCCACTCGGACAGGCAGCGACGCACACTCCGCATCCCTTGCACAGGACGTCACTGATCCGGGCGACCATCTTCTCCCGCTCGAGCTCAATCGCATTATAGGGACACAGCGGGAGGCAGATCTGGCAGCCTGAGCAGAGATCTTCTTCGATGGAGGCGAGATTGGGATCGAGCAAGATGGAGCCCTTCGAGGTGAGCGCGATGGCTTCCGCGGCGGCCGCCTCGGCCTGCGCCACGGTCTCGGGGATGTCCTTGGGGCCTTGGCATGTTCCCGCGATGAACACCCCATCGCTCATCGTGGATACAGGGGCCAGTTTCGGATGCTTCTCCAAGAAGAAACCCTCCGTGCTGCAGGACAGGTTGAGCATCCGACGCACCTCTTCCCGATCGGGCTGAGGCTCGATGGCCACGCTGAGAACCACCATGTCCACGGGCACGCGGCGGATGACGCCCAAGAGGGTGTCTTCCGCGACGACAACGAGCTTGCCCTCCTCGGCCGGCGCCTCCGCGATATCCGTGACGAGTGCCACCTTCCCCCTCACGAGGTGCATGTTCTCCGCGATGAGACGATGGTAGAACTCCTCGTAGCCCTTGCCTGGCGTGCGCATGTCGATGTAGAAGTCGTAGACCTCCGCTCCCGTCCTCTCCTTCACGAGGTGAGCGAGCTTCAGGGAGTACATGCAGCACACCTTGGAGCAGTATGTGTTGTAGTGTTCGTCCCTTGAGCCCACGCAGTGGACGATCGCCACAGTTTTCGGCGGCTTGCCATCACGGAGCAGGATCTCGCCGCCAGTCGGGCCGTTCGATGCTGCGAGACGCTCCACCTCCAACGCATTGTATACTCCGGGCAACTTCCCGTAGCCGTAATTCGTCATCCGCGAGGCATCGAAGACATGGAATCCTGTCGCAACGATGATCGTTCCGACGTCGAGTTCAAGGATCTGCTCCTTCTGGCTGAAGTCGATCGCATCTCGGTCCCCGCATGCCTCCACGCAGGTCTGTTTGCAATGACCTGTCTTGAACTCAATGCATGTGTCCGGGTCAATGACTGCCACGAGGGGGATGGCCTGCGGGAACGGGACGTAAATCGGTTTCCTTTTCCCCAGCCCGAGGTCGAACTCGCTCGGGAACTTCGCCGTCTTGTAGACGCATCGCTCGATGCACTCGAGGCAACCCACGCACTTCACCTCGTCCACGTACCGGGGTTTGCGCCGGACTTTCACTTTGAAGTTGCCCACGAAGCCGTCCACGGCGACCACGTCGGAGTAAGAGAGGAGCGTGATGTTCGGGTGGTTCTTCACCGCCGTCATCTTCGGAGTCAGGATGCAGGCTGCACAGTCAAGAGTCGGGAAGGTCTTGTCGAACTTCGCCATGTGCCCCCCGATGGAAGGCTCCCGCTCGACGAGGTACACGTGGCGGCCCGCCTCCGCTGCGGTGAGGGCCGCCTGAATCCCCGCGATCCCGCCTCCAACGATGAGCACCTCGCTCCGGACCGGAACGGATCGGCGCTCGAGGGGAGAGTGAAACGCGACGCGAGCCACGCCTGCGGCCACGAGGGCTTTCGCCTTCTCGGTGGCCATGCGATGATCCTTCGTCACCCACGACACCTGCTCGCGGATATTCACCATATGAACGAGAAACGGGTTCGCTCCACCGGCTTCTGCAGCGCGGCGGAACGTCGCCTCATGGAGATGGGGGGAGCACGAGGCCACGACGACGCGGTTCAGCCCCATCTCCCGGATGTCCTTCTGGATCATCTCCTGGCCGGGGCTGGAACACATGTACTTGTACTCGCGGGCGACCGCCACGCCCCTGAGTCCCTTCGCATAGTCCACCACCTCCGGCACGTTCACGACGCTGGCGATGTTGAACCCGCAGTCGCAGATGTACACGCCGATCCTCGGCTCCTCGGTCATAGAGCTTCCTCCACGAGTTCGATGATGTCGCGAATCTGAAGCGATCCTTCGAGCCCCGCGGCCTTCACGGCGTCCGTGAACATGACGTAGTCCTTGGGACACGCGACCGCGAGCACCGTCACTCCCTCCAGGGCAGCGGCTTCCTTCACCCGCATGTCCGCGGGCCGCTGCGTTTCGCCGGGGATCTCCTCCATCCAGATTCTCCCGCCGCCCGCTCCGCAACAGAAGCTCTTCCATCGGTTCCGGGGCATTTCGACGAGTTCCACGCCAAGGGCCGCGAGGACCCTGCGCGGCGCGTCGTACACCCCGTTGTAGCGGCCCAGGTAGCACGGGTCATGGTAGGTGACCCGGTATGGCAGCCGCTTCGAGAACTGGAGTTGACCCGACTCGATGAGTTCGTCGAGCATCTCGGTGTAGTGGAGCACCCGTCCCCCGTTGGCGTGGGGATATTCGTTCTTCAGAGTGTTGTAGGTGTGCGGATCCGTGGTGACAATGTCGTGGAACGAGCAGGCGCGCATGGCTTCGGCGTTGTGATCCCGCAGAGTCTCGAACAGCCCTTCCTCCCCGATCCTCCGGACGTCGTTTCCGGCGTTCCATTCACCTTCATGAAGAAGGCCGAGATTGATGCCCGCACGGCCAAAGACCCGCGCGGTGCGGGCCGTGAGGGCTTGGCACCGAGCATCGTAGGAAGCGTAGTCGCCCACGAACCAGAGGACGTCCACGGGCTCCTTGCGAGCGTCCTTGATCTCGAGGGAGCTGGACCGCGCCCATCTCGTCCGGGCCTTGGGCGTGGTCTTGAAGGAGTTGCCATACCGAGAGAGGCTCTCGAGCACACCCTGCAGGCCAGGGCGTAGCTCGCCCCGAGCCGTGAGCTGACGCCGCATCTCCAGGATCTTGGACAGATGGTTGTTGAACACGGGGCAGCCGTCCACGCAGGCGTAGCATGTCATGCAGGACCAGACGGCTTCCGGGCTCTGGACTGCCAGGAACAGGTCTTCCCCCGACAGGACGCCTCCATCCGCGGCGACACCCGCTGAGTGTGAGGTGGTCACCCCCTTGGAGAGGACCGCATCTCGTAGACCCATCATCATGTGCATTGGATCCAACGCGGTGCCGCTCTCGTGGGCCGGGCAGTTGTCCGTACAGCGGCCGCACTCCGTGCACGCGAACGCGTTCAGGAGGGAGACCCACGTCAAGTCGCGGACCGTGCTCGCCCCGGGTGAACTGGCCCGCTCCGCAGGCACCGGACGCATGGCCCCCGCGGGCTCCGGCTTCCGGAAGAAGACGTTGAACACCGCGAAGATGATGTGCGAGTGCTTCGTGTACGGGAACCAGGCCAGGAACGTGAACAGGACGAGGACGTGGACCCACCACATGGCGGACTCCAGACCAGGAGCGAGCCCGGCCCATCCGACGGCGGACAACACCGCCGCCAGGAACCCGCTGACGGGCCTCCAAGTCGCCATCGCCGCCGCCGAATCTTGTACGATCCGAGCCGCGTTGTACAGGAGGAACGAGACCAAGATAGCCAAGATGAAGAGGAGCATGCCGATGGCCGCGCGGTTCCCCTCGTGCATGAGGCGTCTGGGTTTCGAGACGGTCCGGCGATAAATCGCCATGAACACGCCCACGATGCCGAGTGCGGCCACGAGATCCTGCCCGAGGTAGAGGGGCCCGTCCAGCGGTCCGAGAGGAAGCGTGTAGCCGGGGATGTACCCTGCCACGACGATTTCGATGACGCTGAAGAAGAGGAACACGAAGGCCCAGAAGATGAAGCCGTGGAGAATCCCGGCGGGGCGTTCGCGGTACAACTTCCTCTGGAAGATGCCATCCAGCACGACGTTCTTGATGCGGACTCCCAAATGATCCCACCACGTTTCCGGCATCCCCTTGCGGACGCCTCGGACGATCGTGAGGACCCTCACGAGGAAGAAGAAGGCGGAAACGCCCAGGATTCCCGTGAGGACGATCTGATCGAGGTTCATTGTCCGCCCTTCGCTTCCTTAATCTTCTCCGTCAGAATCGGGACGAGCTCGAGCAGGTCCACCGTCGCGCCGTAGTGGGCGAGGTCGAAGATGGGCGCCTCCGGATCCTTGTTCACCGCGACGATGAGGCCCGACCCTCTCATCCCTTCCGTGTGCTCCGGGGCGCCGCTGACTCCGAGAGCCAGGTACAGCCGGGGCTTGACGGTCATCCCCGACCGGCCCACCTGACGGGTCCTCGGGAGCCAGCCTTGGTCCACCACGGGCCTCGTGGCGCAAACGGCCCCCCCGAGCTCCCTCGCCAATGCCTCCAAGAGTGCGAGGTTGTCCTTGGACTGTACCCCCCGGCCCGCGGCGATGAGGACCTCGACTTTCCTCACATCGACGTCTTCCATCTTCGGCTCGATGAGCTCCACGAAGCGGACAGGAAGGAGATCGAGAGCCTCGGGCGAGGGGCGGACCTCCATGGGCGGGACTTCATCCCGCATGCCTAGCTCCCTGTGGAAGCTCCCCGGCATTAGCAGCACAATGGCCAACCCACCCTGCGGCTCGATATGCGCGACGAGCTTGCCTCCGCAGAGCCGGCTTGTTGCGATGATCCGATCTCCTTCTGCGCGGAGGCCGACGCATCCGCTGATGGCAGGAGCCTCGAGGTCGTGGGACAGGGGACCGGCGAGGTCGATGCCCATGCTCGTGTTCCCCAGGATCACGAGCCGTGCCGACAGGTCCTTCAGGACGTGCGGGAGGACCCGAGCGTAGGCCGCGGGGTTGGGCGACCCGAGGCCGGGGTCCGTCACAACGACGACCTTGTCCGCGGCGAGCGCCAGCGCCTGGAAGGGCTTTGGATCGCTCGCGAGGATGAGGCACGTGACGTGCCATCCAACGGAGCGGGCGAGCTCGTATGCACAAGCGAGCATTTCGAGGGTTACGTCGGTGAGTTCACCCGCCATGTGTTCCGCCACGACCACGACCTCGCGCGGAATCATGCGATACCACGCTCCCGGAGGATGCGGACGATCTGCTCCGCAACCTGCTTCGTGTCCCCGGGAAGCATCTCCGCCCTCGCGGCCGAGCCCGACTTGATCAGCTTCGAGGCTCGGATCCCCTGAACCACCAAAGAAGGCTCGCCCTGCTCTTTCACCTGCAAGGTGCGCTTGGCCTGCATGACCTTGCTCACCGGAACATAGCGGGGAGGCTGTTCGGCCGACTGGATTCCGAGGACCGCGGGAAGGGAGACCTCCATCACTCCAAGACGACCGCCGGGGAATTCCTTGCGGACGAGCCCTTTCGCGCCGCTCGGCTCCAAGGATACGGACATCACGCCGCCCACATACGGAAGAGAGAGATGCATCGCGAGGAGACCGGCCAGGCCGGCGTCCATCTGATCTGCCGCCCACACTCCCGTGAGGATCAGGTCGTATCCCGCCGACTTCATCGCCGGGCCGAGGACCGAGGCCAGTCGCACGTTGTCTCCTCGATGCTCGAAGGGGACGGCGACCAAGACCGCCTCGTCTGCCCCCTTCGCGACGGCGGTCGCCAAGGCATCCTTCGCCTCGTCCCCGCCTGCGGCCACCGCGGTCACCCTTGCCCCCTGGCGGGATTTCAGGATGAGCGCCTCCTCCAACGCGTGCTCGTCGGCTTCGTTCGTGATGCACACAACTTCGTCTTCGGCCAGACTGCGTCCGTCGTCGGCGATCACGAGTTCCTCGACGACGTCGGGGACCTGCCGGAGGACCACCGCGATCTTCACGGCCGGACCCCTCCGTTGAGCCCTACGGCCTCGGCCAGCATGTGGGAGATCTCTCGGACCTGGAGACGTCCCTCGAGCCCTGAGGTCTTGATGGCGTCCTCGAAGCGCGGGACCTCGAGGGGGCAGGAGATCGCGAGAATCTCCGCGCCCGTCTTCGCAGCCTCCTGCACACGTTGCATCGCGAGGGGCACGCGAGTGCGCTGCCAGACATAGCTGTCCAGCCAGTTCGCGCCTCCCCCGCCGCCGCAACAGAGAGCGTTCTCCCGGTTCCGAGGCATCTCGACAAGCCTTACGCCAGGGATGGTCTCGAGGAGGACCCTGGGTGCCTCATACTCCCCGTTCCGTCGGCCGAGGCAACACGAGTCGTGGTAGGCGACCTTGGCGGTAATCTCCTTCTTGGCGCGCCGTTTCAGCTCGGGCGCCCGCTCCGCCAGGAACTGCGTGTAGTGACTGACGTCAAGCGGCGTGCCCAGGCGGCGGTATTCCTTGTTGAACGCGTTGAACGCGTGAGGGTCTCCCACGAGGATCTCTTTGAACTTCCTCTTCCCCAGTTGCTCAGTGTTGTGATGATACAGGACGTCGAACAGACCCTCCTCTCCCTGGCTCGTGCAGCGGAGGTCGCCGCTGCAGCGTTCATCCGTCCCCAGGATGCCGAAGTCGATATCGAGGGCGTGGAGAATCCGTGCGAGGGCGATCGTGTCCTTCTGATTCCTCTTGTTGTAGGAGCCGAAGCATCCCACCCACCACAGGACCTCCGCCGAGTCCCCGTCCTGGAGCACCGGCACCTCGACCCCGGCGTCTTTGGTCCACGCGTCCCGCTTCTTGGCGGACTCCCCGAAAGGATTGCCATACCGCGATGTCCTCTCGAAGGCTGCCTGGAGCTCCGGCGGCACTCCGACGCCCCGACCGAGCAGCTCCTCCCGCAGGCCGGCGATCAGGCGGTCCGTGATGGGCACGCCGACCGGGCACCGGTACGAGCAGTTGAAGCAGGAAACACAGAGCCAGATGGCTTCGCTTCGGTACAGGTCGTCCACCCGACCCGCCCGCAAGGCTGCAATCATCTTCCGAGGGGTGTAATCCATGGCATAGCCGAGGGGACAGGACCCGCTGCACATCCCGCACTGGATGCAGCTCAAGAGCTTGTCCCCCATCGGGAGCTTGAGCATGCGGCGCATGAATTCGTCGGTGGCGTCGCCCGCCGTCCCTCGCTCTTCGACGTTCACAAGCAACGTTTCCGCAGACACGATTCATCACTCTCCAGGTACATGTGAAGACAAGATTTGGACGGCGTCCGCGCCCAACGGGCGCGCGGTGCCACGAAGCGCCCGACAACAGGACGAGGGACATGCCGGCCTCCGCGCTCGAGCCGCCTTGGGCGACGCGCGGCGGTACACGGCGTCCCAGGCCCGCGAACGACGACCTTCCCCGCGACTCGGATTCGATGAGACCCTGAGAGGGCGCCGTGCAAGCCCTGCAATCCCGAGTTTCCGCGGCGGACCCGCGGACTCTCCGTCCGCTCGGGCATGTCAAATGCTGACAACCCACAGGCGCTTTCATCGTTCTCTATACATTATCGATGGAAAGATATACCATAGCAATCCGTCAACAGAGAATATACAGAGAGCCCACCGACAATCGGCCAGGGGTCCACTTCTGCCCATGCGGGTCCTTGAAGAAGCATACACGGTCAAAACAGCACTACAACGGCGCATCGACTCCATGATCCCGGCTCTGCATGGAGGGGAATGGGCGCAGCACCCAGGTTGTGTCCGCGCCAAACCTCCAAACGGGACGCACTACAAGGCGGAGCGGCCAGGTCTCGAGGGACAAAGTACATTCAGTATTTTTTTCGAGCGGCTTTTGTACAGGAATATATTGGAAATATCCTTCCCTACGGAGCGCCATAACATCCCTACCACCGAGGAAGGCACAGCCGAGCACAGTCAAAGGCGATTTCCATGTGGGGCATCGTTCTCCTCAACGTGTCTGCGGGCAAGGAACCCGAGTTTTTCAGCAATCTGGGCTCCATCCAGCAAGTGCGTCACGTGTTCTACCTCTTCAACGAGTACGAGTACCTCGTCGAAGTCGAGGCGGAGACGCCCCAGGAAATGGCCAGGGTGATGACTAATCACATCCGCCATCTCCCCGGCGTGGAGCGCACCGCTACGTTCATCGAGGGAAACAACGGGGCGGAGTCGCCGGTGGTGCGCCCTGCGGCGCTCGAAGAGGAAGCGCCTCTCTGGTGACCAGGTCGGGGAAGCCGCTCTAGCCTTGTTCAATCTGACCGAGCGAAGCGGGCCGTGATCGGATCTGTCCGGCCTTGAGGAGAGAAATCGAAGCCATCGTCCATCCGGCGAGGACGGCGACTGACGACATGTACGTTCTGACGCAACGTCACCTCTTTGTAGCCCTTCGACGGTCCCGGGCCGGGGCCGTGGATGCGCGCGTTTGTGCTTGTGAAAGTCGCCACGGGTAAGGAGAGGGAGGCGCTCGACGCGTTTCATGACATCACGGGCCTCGAAGAGATCAACTTCCTCTTCGGCGACTACGACTACATCCTAACCCTACAGGCGCCGGACACGGTCACCATGGCGAGGGTCATCAGGAATCGAATCCGGAAGGCACCGGGGACGCTTCAGACGATCACGATGATCGAAGCGCCCATGTGAGACCCTGTTCTTATGCGGGACTCGCCCCGAGCGTCCTTGCCGCATCACGGGTTGGGTGCGCTTCTCTCGACCTGATCCAGGAGGGCCAGGGTCTCCTCGGCCTCCGTCGGGGAGAGCAGCTGGACGATCAGCCCGGCGTAGGTCACGACATAGTCCCCCGGAGAAACGGAGACTGCGCTGGCATCGGCGATGACTTTCCTACCCCTCAAATCGAGCACGGCATGCGTGCCGTCGACGGATACGACCCGGGCAGGAATCCCCAGACACATGGCATGTCCCGCCTCAGCGAGCGGACAGCTCGGCGTTAAAGTTGCCGCCCGAACAATATGAACGGACTTGGGCGATACTCTCGAAGGCGGGGTCCGTCGAGTGGGCCCGGCCGGAATCGAACCGACGATCTCGACTTTGTAAGAGTCGCGTCATAGCCACTAGACCACGGGCCCGCGGCACGCCCATCGGAACCGCGGCCTTAATCCTTGCCACGGAGCGGTCAGCTGAGGTCCTTCTCCACCGCTTGGCGGAAGCGCGCGATCGCGGTGGCGAGGTTCTCCGTCGGCCGCTCGGGCGCTACGACGAGCACGAGCATCGCACGTCGCCCGATTTCGTCGATCATGATCGTCGCGTCCTTGGACTCCAGGACGACGCGGTGCGGGGCGGCGTGTCGGAGCTCGGTGGCCGCCGTCATGCCGGCGCCCAGGATCGCGGCGCACATGATAGAGAAGGTCTCCGGGGAGACGGATGGGGGGAGGGCGGCCGCGACGATGCCTCCATCCCGATTGATGACCGCGACGGCCTCGGCCTGGGTCACATCGCGCAGGGCTCGGACCATTTCTTCTATTGTCGTCACGTGCCCGCCTCCCGCTCGAAGACGCACTCCTTGGCCCCCGTGCTCACGCACTCGACCTCGTTCAGCCGGACGCGCTGCTTCGTCTTCGCCTCGAGGACCTTGGAGAGGATGCCGCGGATCCGGTGGCACGTTTCCATCTCGGATCCCGGGGAGACCTCGATCGATCCGTGGACGCGGGCGCCCGAGTCCGTGAAGAGTACGTCCTCGGCCCAGCCGCGGTCGAGGAGCATCTGGCGTCCCGCGGCGAGGGGGTCCTGGCTCGAGGCCAGGGTCTTGACCATCTCATCCGCGAGGACCATCCCTTCGCGGAAGAAGAGGCCGTGGCACGCGTACGACATGACGCTCTCGTAGAGCTTGCGCACGGAGTCGAGTTCCTCTTGAGAAATCTTGACAAGGCGGGCCACTGCGGCGGAAAGCCGGAAGACGGCCTATAAACTTTCCTTAGCGATTATCCGCTCCTGCATTCCGGGCAGAGGAGGAGGTTCCGGTCCCAGACCAGATGGGTCGAATAGACGCCGCACGCCTCGCAGTGGCCTTCGACGCCTTTCGCGAACTGCGACTCGAGCCCGGCGCGGTCCCATTCCCGGGTGACCTCGATGAGCTGGGGCCACACGCGGATGATGTCGTTCTCCGTGAGGATGCCGACGAGCTTGCCTTCCTTGATCACGGGTAGCCGGCGGATCTTCCGGGCCGCCATGACCTTCGCGGCCTCCGCGACCTCCTGGTGCGGATGGACCGCCACGAGGGGCGAGGACATGACCTCGCGGACGCTCGTCTGGTCCGAGGATTTCATCCCAGCCGCGACCTTCGTGACGATGTCGCGTTCCGTGATGATCCCGGCGGGTCGACCTCTCTCGATCACGACCAAGCTGCCGATCTCCTTGTCGCGCATAATCACCGCGGCCTCCGCCACGGTGGCGTCCGCCGGGATCGTGATCGGACTCCCGCTCATGATCTCCTCGATGGGGACGCGCGCTCTCATGCCTCTACCAAAGCGACCTAGCAACCGGGGTCGATAAAAGGTTTACTACGGCGAAATCGAAGTCGCCAAACCACTACACACGTAAGCTGCGCAACTCATGGACGCGGACGATTTCCATCCGGCTAGCGAACTCCATCGTTCCGATCTTCCCGACGGGGGTTTCCCTAAGGACTGCTATCGCCCCGGGAGGCAAACCTAAGGTGCCGGCCCCGGAGGGCGGACGCAGGGTTCTCGAGGCTGTCCTCCGCCGCGAAACGAGCGTCACTCGAAGGTCCTAGCCCTCCTAGCGAGCTCCTCCACGGCGCGGTTGTAAAGGAGCTGGACGGCGTCTGATAATTTGGGGTTCCTGCGAACCACGTTGGATTCCGTCAGCGCTTCGAGATTGCGGATCAGTGTGACAAGTCGTGCCAAGTCTATGTCTTCGAATTCCTTCCGAATGTCCATACTGCGAAGATGGCCCGATCGATAGATAATGACCACGCCCGAGAAAATTGGGAAAGTGCCCGCCGCGGAGGGCGGGCATGGTGGGGACAGGCGAGCGGGGTGGGTGACGCTCCGCCAAGAAGGTCTGACGGCTGCGTTTTCAGGGTCGTAAAAAGGTTTGCGACGGGCCCCGACGACGTGGCCGGTCGCCGCAGTACGACAACGTTAACTGACGCACACCCCATCCCCGATAAGATGCGCTACGCGGATCAGGAAGGAATCCTGGCGGTGCAGATCGCCCGGGAGGCGCTCGAGGCATTCGTCGAGGACCGGGCGATGCGCTCTTTCGTCGTGCCGAAGACCTTCGAGGAGAAAGCGGGCGCCTTCGTCACCCTGAGCAAGCACGGGATCGAGGATACCTTCGAGAAGCTACGGGGTTGCATCGGCTACCCGGAGCCGTTCTTCCCGCTCCTGAAGGCCGTCGTGAAGAGCGCGGAGGGAGCCGCGGAAGACCCGCGGTTCCCGCCCCTTACGGCTGAAGAGCTCCCGCACATTGTGGTCGAGGTCAGCCTGCTCACCCCGCCGCAGCCCATCGAGGTGAAGAAGCAACGGGACCTTCCCAAGCAGATTCGCCTCGGGGAGGACGGCATCGTCGTCGCGCAAGGAGCGTACCGCGGACTGTTCCTTCCCCAGGTGGCGACGGAGCATCACATGGACGCCGAGACGTTCCTCTCCGAATGCTGCATGAAGGCGGGCCTCATGCCGGACGCGTGGCTCGAGGACTCGACACGCGTGAAGAAGTTCCAGACGGAGATCTTCGAGGAAGTCGAACCCCGCGGCGCGATCGTGCGACGGAAGCTGGCCTGAGACCATGCGCGTGATCCGGGGACGAGTGTACTACCGCGGCCGGATCGAGCCTTTGGAAATTGGTGTCGACGAGGAAGGGAAGATCGCGGCGATCAAGCGTGTTCTCGGATCCGGGGATGTCGAGGACCATGGTGACGCGCTAATCCTTCCGGGATGCGTGGACATGCACGTCCACATGCGGGATCCCGGACTCACGGAGAAGGAGGACTTCCCGAGCGGGACGCGCTCCGCGGCCCTGGGGGGCGTGACGACCGTCGTCGACATGCCGAACACGCGTCCGGCCGTGACCACCGCGGGGGCCCTTAGGTCGAAATGGAGCCGCCTCCGGACTCGGGCGACGGTCGACTACGGACTCTTCGCCGCTCCGCGATCCGAGGACGCCGTCTCTCATCTCTCCGGTGCGACGGCGTTCAAGGTCTACATGGCCGAGAGCACAGGAGGGTTGCAGATCGACGAAGCGACGCTGGGCGAGGTCCTCCGCGTCTCCGCGGAAAGCGGCAAGCTGGTCGTCGCCCACGCGGAGGACGCCGCGTACTTCCGACAGGGAGAACCCGCGACCTTGGCGGGTCATTCGCAGGCCCGCCCGAAAGAATCGGAGGTCAGCGCGATCCAGACGCTCGCTGAATTACGGGGGGAGGCGGCGATCCATGTCGCGCACGTCACGTGCGTGGACGCCCTCGACGCGGTCCCCGTAGGCGTGACGACGGAGGCCACGCCCCACCACCTCCTCTTGGACACCGCGCGACCGCTCAAGGCGTTCGGCAAAGTGAACCCGCCCTTGCGACCTCCGGAGGAGCGAAAGGCCCTCTGGGCCGCCTTCGCGGCCGGCCGCGTCGACATCGTGGCGTCGGACCACGCGCCGCACACAAGGGAGGAAAAGGAGGAACGCTTCGAGGAGGCGCCGTCCGGACTTCCGGGCGTCGCGACTGCCTTCCCGCTGCTCCTCCGGCAGGTTCGCTCGGAAAGCCTCACCCTAGAGCGGCTTGTCCATTCCATGGCGGCACGACCCGCCGAGATCATCGGAATCCCGAAGGGACGCATCGAGGTTGGCAGGGACGCGGACCTCGTGGTGGTCGATGCGAGGGCCGTCGTGAAAATCACACCCCGGCGCGTGCGCTACAAATGCGAGTGGACGCCGTTCGAGGGCACGGAGGGGATCTTCCCGCGGACCGTGTATCTCCGTGGGGAACGAATCGTCGAGGACGGCGAACCGATCTCCGAAGGCCTGGGTCGCCCGGTCGCCCAGATCGAGCGGGAACCGGACGATCAGGATCACTGAGCATTCGCCGCTTCCTCGACGGCGTAGTAGTACTCGCCGGAGGACTTCTGTTCGCGGTCGAGGCGGGAGTCGAGCTTGTTGATCCGCGGGCGGTTCGTGTCCGCGTCGCGGCGGAACGTGATGCCGACCATCTTGAGGAAGCGGTTCATCCCTTCCCGCATCGGGAACGGTCCCTCGCCGAGGCCCGTGTGACCCGGGTCGCCCGAGAAGACCATGATACTGTCCGAGACCATGTCGATGAAGTAGACGTCGTGGTCGACGATGAGCCCCGTGCGGGCCTCGCGCTCCATGATCCGGCGGATGGTCCGCGCGGCCTCCATGCGTTGGTTGGAATCGAGGTAGGCGGACGGCTCGTCGATCAGGTAGATGTCCGCGTCCCGGCCGAGGCAGAGCGCGATCGCGACGCGCTGGAGCTCGCCTCCAGAGAGGGTGGACACGTCCCGTTCGAGCATCCCCTTCACCTTGAGCGGCTCGAGGATCTCCGTGTCGAAGTAGCCCGATTCCGTTTTCTTCCCGATTGCGGTCTGGAAGAGGTCGCGCACGGTCCCTTCGTACGCGGACTCGAGATACTGCGGTTTGTAGGACACCTGCCACTTTCCCTGGACGGTCCCCGAGGTCGGCGTCTCCTCGCCCGCGAGCATCTTGACGAAGGTCGTCTTGCCCGTCGCGTTAGGGCCGACGACACCGACGACCTCGCCCTTCCGCAGCTTGCCGGGCTGCACGGTCAGCTCGAAGTTCTCGTAGCGCTTGGTGAGCGCGTCGAAGGTGACGAGCGTCTCGGCCTTCCAGGCCCCGCGGGGCGGCCGAGACTCGAACCGGATCTCGCGATCCCGGAAGCGGATGTTTTCCTCCTTCATATAGCCGCCCAGGTAGACGTTGATCGCGGTGCGGACGGGCCGCGGCTCGGCGATGATCCCGTACGCTCCCTCGGACCCGTACATCAGATACACCGTCTCCGCGAGGAAATCGAGGACGGCGAGGTCGTGCTCGACCACGACGACGTACTTCTCCTTCGCCAGGCCTTGGATGACCTTCGCGACCTGGAGGCGCTGGTAGATGTCCAGGTAGGAGGACGGCTCGTCGAAGAAGTAGACGTCCGCATCCTTGAGCATCGTCGCTGCGATCGCCACACGCTGCAACTCGCCACCTGAGAGCTGGCCGATGTCCCGATCGATGAAGCTCGGGAGGCCGAGCGGATCCATCAGGGAATCGAGACGACCGCCCTTGTCGATCTTGGCGAGGAGGTTCCGCACCCGGCCACTGTAGACCTTGTTGAGGCGGTCCACGTATTGAGGCTTGATTGCCGTCTTCAGCTCTCCAGCGGAAATCTTCTCCAGGTAGTCGTGGAGCTCGGTGCCCTTGAAGTAGTCGAGCACCTCGTCCCAGTGCGGCTTCTTCCGTCGGTAGTGACCCAGGTTGGGCGCGGTCTCCCCACTCAGGATGCCGACCGTGGTCGTCTTCCCGATCCCGTTCGGGCCGAGCAGACCGATCACGGAACCCTTCTTCGGGACGGGGAGTCGGAACAGGCGGAAGGCGTTCTTGCCGTACTGGTGGACCAAGTCCTCCTTGAGTTCCTCGGGGAGGCCGATGATCCGGATCGCGTCGAACGGACATTTGCGCACGCAGATCCCGCATGCGATGCATGTCTCTTCGCTGATCGTGGCCTTCGCCGTCTACGGGTCGATCCAGATTACCTCCGTTCCGGTTCGCTGCGGGGGGCAGAAGGCGATGCATTCGAGATGGCAGCGCTTCGGCTGGCACCGGTCCTTGAAGACAACCGCGATTCGCAACGAGAAGTCGATGCGGGCCGGCGTATTTAAACGTGCGAAACGAGAGCTCGGATGGCACCCGAAATTCGGATCGCGACCGGAGAACCTTTATCCGGAACCCGACCATGCCAACGGTGGTGACCTCATGATTCCGGGCGGGCGCGTGAACCCCAAGCAGATGCGTCAGGCGATGAAACGCATGGGCATCGAGCAGGAGGAGCTCGACGGGGTCGAAGAGGTCATTATCCGCACGTCGGACAAGGAGTACGTGATCCGCAACGCCGCGGTAACCGCGATTACGGCACAAGGCCAGAAGATCTGGCAGGTGATCGGCGAGCCGCTCGTCCGCGACCGTGCCGACGTGAAGAAGGCGGAGCCGAGCCAACCCTCGGCGATCCCGGACGAGGACGTCACACTCGTCGCCGAGAAGGCAGGCGTCTCCGCGGAGGAAGCGCGCAAGGCCCTCGAGGAGTGCGGCGGCGAGCCCGCGGAAGCGATCATCCGACTGATGAGCCGATGAACCGCGAACGGGTCCGTAGCATCCTCGGCGTCTGGATGCCCATGGTCATCGGCCTGTGGATCATCGTGACCGCGGTCGTCTTCTACTTCACCGCGGACCTGAGTGCGACAGGTGTGTTCGGCCAGAATCTCGAATCGTGGCGCCTCGTGTGTTCCGCGGGCGTCTTCTTCCTCGGCGGGCTCATGCTCCTCTCGACGTTCGGCCGATTCCAGAAGGCACGCGCTGCTGCGCTCGAAACGGCGACAACGACCCCCGCTCCAGCGGCCCCGCCGGGGCCGACCGAGGAGCGTCCGAGAATCGTTAAATAGGATGGCCCGGTTGGGATTCCTGCTAGGCTTGACCGGGAGGCCGGGCGTCTCCTTTTAGACCCAAATCGTCCTCATGGGGCGGTGACAGTCGGGGGCGGCGCTCCCAGTCTGGCGCTGGTCCGGGTACCGACGTTGAGGCTCTGTCCCGCGGGGCTGGAGGCGGTAGGGAACGCAGCTGGAGAGTTGCGTCCCTTATCCTGACCGTGGGGAACGGGTCAGGCACGGAAGTGAGCAGCCTAACCGCGGACTACCAACGCTCGTGGGGTCGCAGGGCCGAGGAGGTATCCGGATCCACCAGCGTCAGAGCTGAGCGTCCACCTCGATGGCCTAGCTCCTCTCTCAGCGTTCCATGAGCTTCATCTGCTTGGTGTCGAGCACGAGGGGCGTGAGGCCGAACCGCTCGACGATGATGTCGCACAGGATCGCGTCCCGCACGTCGTTCCGCCTCTCCTCGACGCGGTAGGCGGGCTCGTTCGTCGGGATCTGGAGGCCGAGCTTCGCGAGAGCGCGCCGCGCCTCCTCCCTCTCCTCCTTGCCGACGGCGGGAGCGTCCACGGCCCCGGAGAAGCCGCACTCGCGCAGCTCCCGCAGGAAGACGGGGCGGCGGAAGAGACGCTGGAGGGTCGCGACGGCCAGCCGGCTCCGGGCGGGCTCGTCCGAGACCGCCTCCCGGCAGCGCTCGCCCACGAGCTCATACAGATTCGACTCCCGGTGCGCGGACGCGGTGTACACCTTGGCGGGAGGGATCTCCTTCTCCCTAAGCATGCCCACGTCCGCGAGGGCCTTCAGATATCCGGTCACAAAGAGACGGTGGAAGCTGTAGCCGTCCGTCTCGAGCTGCTTCGTGAGCGCGCTGATGGACCGCTCCTGGTCGCGGATGTACGAGATGATGAGGTCCTTGAGGTTCTTCTCAGGCACGAACAAGAAGAAGGGTTCCCCCGCGGCCCTGGTAACAGACCGGATAACAAATAAACGTTTCACCCCCGTTTCCAGAGGAAGGGCTGCTAACAGACCGAGTTCAAGAAGTCTCATATGGTCAGGGCTCGTGCTGCACCCGTCACCTTCCCAATCACTCCCCCTTATTTTTCGAAGGGATGGGTCATGCGCGGCTATCGCCCCTGATAACCGTCTCGGAACGGCTATAGTCCGTCCTTCAGATGGAACGCCCCACGATGGGCCAAGAGGATCGCATCCGCACCTTCATCCACGGTTTTGATGAGAAGCTCAGCGGAGGGATTCCTCCCGGAAGCGTCGTCCTCCTGGCGGGAGAACCGGGGACGATGAAGTCCACGATCGCCTTCAACATCCTCTACCAGAACGCGCTGCGCGAAGGCCGCACGGGGACCTACATCTCCCTGGAACAAGGGAGGGACAGCCTCACCCGGCACCTGAACAGCATGGCCCTCAGCCCGCTGGACGTCGAGAACAAGGTGAGCATCGTCGACCTCGGGATGATCCGGAGGAACCTGGATGGCATGGCGCAGCGGACCTGGATCGACATCTTCAAGATGTACGCCTCGAACCTCAAGCGATCCCTGAACTACGACCTCCTCGTCGTCGACTCCCTGCCCGTCCTCGAGGTCATGGCGCGGTTCGAGAACCCGCGGGAAGACCTGTTCCAGCTCTTCGAGTGGCTGAGAGACCTCAAGGCCACGACGATCCTGATCTCGGAGATGAAACCAGGAAGCGAGGACTTCGGGAAGAACGGCGAGGAGTTCCTGAGCGACGCGATCATCCATCTCAAGATGGAACGCGTCGATGACGCGAACATCCAGCGCCGCATCCGGTGCGTGAAGATGCGTGGCACGAACCACTCGCCGAACTACTACACGCTCATCTTCCAGAACGGAATCCTGCAGGCCACGCGCATCATCGCAGAATAGCCGCTTCGCCCGGCCGTGGGGCGTGCCCTGATTCGGGCCAAAAGCCTAATGTGGCGAGCCCCGCATCTTACCTCCCCGGAACCGAGGCTTCCATCCGGCCTGCGGTCCTCCGAGGAGGAACGGCAGCACGGCCCTTCGCTGGTGGCGCATCGCGGCGGTCCTCCTCCTCGCATTCCTCCTTGTCCTGCAGGTCCCGCCGTCCATCCCGAGTCCGGGGGCGCCCAGGTCGGCGCCGGGTTCGGGGGACATGGTCACCCTCCGCACGGATGCGTCGGCCCAGGAAATCAAGGCCGCGGGGGGTCAGCTCCTCGAAGGCTACGGCGCGTTCTCCGTGGCTCGCGGACCGTCCTCGGCGCTCGACCTCCTTGCCTCGTGGGGTCGGTACGCATATGCGATGCCGGCGGCCCCTTTCCTCCATCTCGTGAACGGGGACGTCGACGTGCGGACCCTCGCGGACCCCGGTGCGGGCTTATGGCCGACGGACGGGAGCGGGGAGGCCGTCGGACTCGTTCACTTCTACGCGCCGATCAAGGAATCCTGGCAGACCACGCTCGAGGAGCGGGGCCTGAATATCCTCCTCTACGTGCCGAACGACGCCCTCGTCGTCCGCGGGCCGCCGACCGCATTCTCGGATCTCGAATCCCTCCCGTATGTGGACTGGACGGGATCCTACGAGCCGGCCTGGAAGATGCCGGTGTCGCTCGCCTCGGCCACCGGGGTGCAGGACGTGCGGATCGTGACGCTGCCTGGAGAGCCCCCGAACGCGGTCATCGCGTGGCTCGCACGGCAGGGCGTCCCGGCCCGCGCCGCTGATCCCGCGGCAGCGGGGATCACGGGCGCCTTCGGACGGGGAGACTTCCAGTGGGTCCGCGCCCGGGTGCCCGCCTCCCTGATCCCCGGGATCGCGTCCCTGTCCGAGGTCCAGTATGTCGACCCGGTCCTGCCAATCCACACGCAGAACCTCGCGACGGATTGGGTGCTCCAGACAAACGTCTCCGGGAGCTACCGGTATTGGAACGCGAACCTGAACGGCACGGGCCAGGTCATCGGGATCGCGGACACCGGGGTCGACTACGACAACGCCCAGTTCCGGCAGAGCGTCTCCCAGATCGTCCGGGCGGGGGGCGACCTCTACAACGTGACGGACCCCGCGCGCCGGAAGGTCGTGCGGTACCTGGACATGGGCGTCCTGACCGGACAGCTCACCTGGCCGGGCGGGGGCGGACCCTGGGATCCATATTCCGCGATGGACTGTTTGTACGACGGGGCGGCCGACGGACACGGCTCGGCCGTGGCCTCCACCCTGGCGGGGAACGCCTACGGGATTACGAGCGACCTGAACAACGGGAACGCCCTGAACGCGGCGATCTACTTCGAGGACATCGGAGGAGTCGCCGCGGGGAAGACGTGCTCGAACGGCGGCGAGAGCCTCCTCTACGTGCCGCAGGACTACGCGGACCTCTTCGGGCCCGCGGGCCTCGGCTACAACGATCCCCTCGCGCCTGTCCGCATCCAAAGCAACAGCTGGGGCTCTACCGGGACGGCGTACGACGTTCAAGCCCGGATGGTCGACGCGTTCGTCTGGGCCCACCCGGACTTCACGATCTTCTTCGCCGCCGGGAACGCGGGAACCGCCGCGGCCGGCATCGACACGCCGGGGATCGCGAAGGATATCGTTACCGTGGGTGGCGCGTGCAACCCGGACGGGGCGTACGCCCAATGCGCGAGCCCCACGAACGCAGGGAACCAGAATGACGTGGCCTCGTTCAGCAGCCGCGGTCCTACGCAGGACGGTCGGCTGAAGCCCGACCTCGTCGCCACGGCCGACGGCTTCTCCGCGACGTCGAGCGGCAGCCCCTACGACTGCCCGAACATCTCGACGTGTCCCTTGTCTGCCCAGCCTTCTGACCATGCGTGGGCAGGCACGAGCTACTCAACACCGGCCGCGGCCGCCGCCGCGGCGATCGTGCGGCAATACTTCAGCCAAGGCTGGTACCCGTCTCGAGCCCCTCTCCCCTCGGATGCCTTCGACCCGAGTGCGGCCCTGATGCGGGCGATGCTCCTCGCCTCGGGACAGCAGCTCACCGGCGTGGGCGCGTCGGCCGCGACGTGGCCGAACAACCAGCAGGGATTCGGCCGCATCCTCCTCTCCAAGATCCTCCCGCTCCCCGGAGACGCGTTCGACACCGAGGTCGTCGACAACAGCGCGGGCCTCGTTACGGGGCAGGCGATGACGTACCGGTTCCACGTGGTCCCGGGGGCTCCCACGGCCCGGTTCGTCCTCACCTGGACGGACTACCCGGGCACCCTCGGCGCGTCGAAGGCCCTCGTGAACGACCTGGACCTCCAGGTCACGGCGCCGAACGGGACTGTGTACCGCGGGAACAACTTCGGCCCGTTCGCGCGGGGCCAGTCCCTCCCCGGCGGCGCCTTCGACACGGCGAACACGCAGGAGGCGGTCCTCCTGAAGTCTCCCGCGTCAGGGGACTGGACCGTCACCGTGATCGGCGCGAACGTGCCCGTCGGGCCCCAGCCCTTCGCCCTCGTCGCCACGGGCGGCCTCGATCCGGGCTACGGGCGGGTCACCCTCGACAGGGCGAGCTACTCGGAGGCGGACACGGTCCACATCCGCGTCGAGGACGCGAACGCGACCGCGGTCTCCGCGCTCGTCACCTCGGGCCTCGAGCCCGCCGGCGAGAGCGTCACGCTGACGCAGGCCGCGGCGGGAAGCCCGTGGACCGGCTCGATCCCGACCGCCTTCGGACAGCCTGCGGCGGATGGCGTCCTCGAGGTCCGGAACGGGGACACGATCACGGTGACCTACGCGGATCCGTCGCCGGCGCACAATGCGATCGCCACGGCGACCGTGCGGAGCACGTCCCCCGCCATCTCGGGCGTCACCGCGGACCAGATCGACTCGACCTCCGCGGAGATCCAGTGGGCCACGGACCTCCCCGCCGACTCCAAGGTCGTCTTCGGGCCCTCGCCCGGCAGCCTGACCCGCATGGCCAACGAGACGCTCGTGCGGACCTCCCACGCGCTCGTCCTGAAGGGGCTCCAGGCGGACACGCTCTACGAATACGACGTCCTGTCGAAGGACCAGCTCGGGCACGTGACCTGGGATACGAACGGGGGTCGACACTATGCCTTCCGCACGCCGCCGTGGGGAGACGTCCTGCTCGTCATCGGGGACGACACGTTCCCCGTCGAGCGGGAGGCCTCCTACGCGGCCGCGCTCGGCCAGGCGGGATGGACGTGGTCGACGTGGCACATCGCGGACCTCGGCCTCCCGCCGCTCTCCGTGCTCCAGGGTCGGAGCGAGGTCGTCTGGCAGGTGGGTCTCGAGGAGTATCCGACCTTCAACACGAGCGCCCAAGCCCTCGTCAAAGCGTACCTGGACGGGGGCGGCCGTCTCCTCGTCGTCTCCCACGACACGACGTGGTCCCTCGGGAGCGTCACCTCGCCCTGGTACAACGCAACGAACGCCGCCTGGCTCCGGGGAGTCCTGAAGGCCGGCTTCGCCTGCGATCCCTTTGCGATCACCCAGGTCGTCGGGGTCTCGGGCGACCCGGTCAGCGGCGCGTACACGACCGGCGTCGGCTACACGCCCCACCGGACGGGGGGCGCGGACGACGAACTCGCGACGTACGGGGTCGGCGGCAATGTGAGCACGGGGTGGCGGGACGGCGGCGCGAGCGGGTGCGCGGGGAACGCGCCGATCGGCCTTTGGTGGGTGTCCTCCGGGAGAAACGGGACCGCTGGCGTCGGGACCTGGGGCGGTACGCCGTCCCGGCTCGCGTACTTCGCCTTCGAGATCACGAGCGTCGACACGAACGCGACGGACCTGCGGCCCGGGAGCGCCACGCGCGGGGCGATCCTCGACAACGCCCTCCGGTGGCTCGTGGGCATCTCGACGGGCGCGCTCGACCGCGACCATCCCGCGGTCGCCCTCGTCCTGCCCTCGGGAGGCGTGTTCTCCGGCTCGTCCGTCACGATCAACTGGACCGCGGCGGCCTACGGTCCGTCCATCGGCCTCGCTCCCTTTGCGCTCTCGTTCAGCCCCGACGACGGGCAGACATGGGTCCCGCTCGCGACCGTCGCGGGCACCACGCGGGCGATCGTCTGGAACCTCGCGGGGATTCAGAACGGGGACGCGTACCGGATCCGCATCCGGGCGGCCGACAACGGGACGCCGAGCCTCACCGGCGAATCGATCAGCAACCGGACCTTCGCGATCAACCGGACGGGAGGGGACACGCTCGGGCCCGTCGTCCGCGCGGGGGGCGTGCGCTTCAGTCCATCCCCGCCCGGGGCCGGCGCCCTCACCCGGATGAACGCGACCGCGGACGACACGAGGTCGGGAGACAGCCCGATCGCCGCAGCCGAGCTGTTCTGGTCTGCGGGGCCGCCCACGGCCGCGAACGGGACGGGGGTGCCCCTCGATGCAACGGACGGGAGGTTCGATCGCGCCGTGGAGAACCTCACCTTCTCGGGCGGATTCGCCGTCGCCCCTGGCAACACGTGCGCCTGGGTCCACGCAGAGGACGCGGCGGGCAACTGGGGGCCCTTCAACACGACATGCTTCGCCGTCCTCTTCACCGGGCCCGATGTCGTCCCACCGGCGCCCGCCGTACTGTCCTTCCTCACCCTGACGAACGCAAACGCAGACCTCCAGCTGACATGGGGGAAGGCATGGGACGACAGCCTGTACGGGGGCACCGCGCGCTACCGCGTCTGGCGGGCCTCGAGCGCGGCGGGGTCCTACGCCCTGGTGAGCGGCAACTTGACCGCCACGGGCTCGCTCACCTATTCGTTCGTGGACCCGGGACGCGGCGCGGGCGATCCCGGCAACGGGTTCTATCGGATCGAGACGATCGACGCGGCGAACCACTCGCTGATGAGCCCCGCGATCGCCGCGAAGACCTGGCTCGTGGTCGTCCCAGGCCAGAACCTCATGGGCATGTCGGTCGATCCCGGGACACGTTCTCTGGCCTCGACGGCCGGCAGCCTGCCCTGGGCCGAGGCCTGGACGTACGACGCCTGCTCCGGGACGTACGGGTGGTCGAACACGAGCAGTGGGAGCGCCTCGACCGTCGATCTGCCCGCCGGCCGCGGATTCTGGTTCAACGCGACCGCGGCGGGGAACCTCTTGGTCCTCGGCATCGCACGGGCCCAAGTGCAGGTCCGGCTCTGTGCCGGATGGAACCTCGTCGCTCTTCCCGGGTTCCTGGGGAACGTGACGGTCGGGTCTCTGAAGGCCGCGACGGGGGCGGACCTCGTCGTGGGCTTCGATCCGAACGACGCGTACCACACGAAGGTCCTCGGCAACGCGACGCCGATCGTGGCGGGAGTCGGCTACTGGGTGCGAGTCGCCACGGCGACATCTTGGATCGTGGCGGGCTGGTAGGCGCCTCACTCGGAGCGCACGTCGAAGAGGTCGTCCTCGGGGACCTGATAGTAATGGATGGAGCGTTCGAGCTCCGTCTCGTGGGACATCTCCCTGTCGATCGTCTCCCGCAGCCCGGGTTTCAGGGAGATCGTGATCCGCCGGCCCTCCTTGTCGAACGTCACCCCGGGTTCGCTGGCCGGTTCGATCGAGATGTTGCCCTTCCCCATCGTGCACGCGCTCGCGAACTGCACCCCGTCGACGACGCACATCATGGGCGGCTTGGGGACGGTCCGGACGGTCGCGCGGAGCCCCTTGTACGCCCCTAGGGTCCGCTTCCCGATGGTCCCCATCCGCAGGCCCAGGGTCACGTAGATGCCGAGGTGCCCGTGGAAGCGCTGGAGCGCCTGGAGTTCTTCGGGGAGTTCCATCAGCGCGACGAAGGAACGGCAGGGGAAGAAGGTTCGCCTCTGCCGTTCGCGAGTACCACTTTCGCCTATCCCCCCGAGGCTCCTTTTAGGCCCGCGCCACCTTTGTGTTCCGATGGTGCAGACAGATCATGGAAGACTCCTCCGCGACCACCATCCCCACGGATGGGAGCCCCGCGGCGTCCAAGGCGGAATGTCCCGAGTGCGGGGCGGCCCTCCTTCACATGAACGGATGCGTCCTGTGTGGCCAGTGCGGATACTCCCCCTGCGATTGAGGATCGCCGAAACGGACCCCGCGGGTTCCAATGGAAATCCATGCGGGCCGGTCTCCCTCCATGGGATCCGGTGGATCTCCACTCGACAGGAAACGGCGGGGCGGGAGGTTAAGTAGGAACATGGAGGGTGTGGACGTGCCGCCGGCGCCCGAAGGGGCGAGGGCCCGGGGGCACGGGGAGGATCGTACGCTCGTCGAGTTTCCGCAAGAAGAGCTCATTGCGAAGTGGGAGGAGTTCTTCGAAGAAGCCGGGTACCTCTCCAAGATCATCGCCGTCGCGGACCGGTACCCGGAGGACCGGACCCTCGAGGTCTCCTTCCTGGAGCTGAACCGGTTCGACACGGACATGGCCATCTTCCTCATGGGCCACCCTCTGAACGTGCTGACGGCGGGGGAGGAGGCGATGCGCCGGCTCGTCCCGCCGGGCGAGGAGCTCACCCAGATCCATCTCCGCGTCAAGGGATTGCCGCGGGATGGCCGGGTCCAGATCCGAGACCTGCGGGCGAAGCACCTCGGCCGGTTCATCTCCGTGGAAGGGCTCGTACGCAAGTCGACGGAGGTCCGGCCGCGGGTGGTCGGCGCGCTCTTCCAATGCCTTCGTTGCGGGACGATCATCAAGGAGGAGCAGGACGGCCAGAACTTCCGAGAACCCCTTGAATGTTACGAGGAGCAAGGAGGCTGCAAGCGTTCCGCGAGCGCGACGAAGTTCAAGCTCCTCACCGAGACGTCCTTGTTCCTGGACACGCAAAAGCTCGAGGTCCAGGAGGCGCCCGAAGGGCTGCGAGGCGGGGAGGAACCGCAGCGCCTCACGACGTATGTGGAGGACGATCTGACCGGCCTGATCACCCCGGGCAACCGGGTCGTCATGAACGGTGTCCTCCGGAGCGTCCAGAAGGGACGCCCGGGTGCCAAGTCCACCCTGTTTGACATCTTCATCGACGTCAACTCGATCGAACGGGAGCAGGTCGAGTTCGAGGAGATCGAGGTCACCGAGGAGGATGCGCGGCTCATCCGGGAGGCGGGCTCCACACCGGACATCTACCGCCTGATCACCGCATCCATCGCCCCGTCCCTTTACGGGATGTACGTGGAGAAGGAAGCACTCGCCCTGCAGCTGTTCAGCGGCGTGCCGAAGGTGCTGCCGGACGGCCGCCGCATCCGCGGGGACATCCATGTGCTCATGGTCGGCGACCCAGGAGTGGGGAAGTCCGAGTTACTCTCGTACATGAGCCGCCTCTCTCCGCGCGGAATCTATGCCACAGGCAAGGCCGCGACCGCCGCTGGGCTTACGGCTGCGGCAGTGCGCGATGAGTTTGGTGAGGGACGGTGGACCCTCGAGGCGGGCGCGCTCGTCCTCGCAGATCTCGGATTGGCCTGCCTCCATCCTGAGTCCGAAGTCCTGATTGACGGAGCTCCGGTCCGCGTCGATAAACTGTTCGACGCCTCGCGCGCGGTAGATGCAACGGCGGGTGGGCGATCCGTCCAGCTGTCACCCCTGGCCCAGCCGACGGTTTCCTTCGACCCGATGACCGCGCGGACAGGCTCCGCCGAGGCGGCGTTCGTGGTCCGAAAACGCTATCGCGGCCCCATCTACCGCATCACGCTCTCGTCCGGGTTCGAGGTTCGTCTGACGCCGGACCACCTCGTACTCGATGGGGAATCGTATTCCTGGAAGCCGCTCCAGACGCTTCGGCCCAACGCGCGTCTCGTCGCGTGCCAGAAGCTCCCGGCGAGGCGAGCGCCTCTGTGGCTGCTCGATCTGCTGCCAGACGACTGGATCATTCAGCCCACTCGATCGGAGAAGGAAGAGCTGCGCGGTCTCCTGCTGCGGCGCTTCCCGACGTTGGCCGCGGCGAATCGTGCGTACGGCCTCGCAAGGGATGTGCTGAATGGAAGGAGCGCCATGGAGGTGGGGACCTTCCGAGCCCTCCTCCGGGATATGGGCCTCTACGACGCCTGGAAGATACGTCCGTTCGCGTACGGACGCCGGAGGTCCACGGAGCGGTTGAGGATCGCGGCGCTCACGCCGGAACTCGGATACTTGCTCGGCTTCCTCTGCGGGGACGGACACGTCAAGGTGAATGACCGTCGCTCAAACGTCAGCATCTTCCAGTCCACAGTCCACATGCCGCAAATCCAACGACTCCTTGAGATGACGAAGGCCGTCACCCCGAAGGGGTGGGGGATGCACTCACGAATCATGCGTTCCCGGATCCGCGGCCAGCCGACGGAGAGTCGGATGTACCACATGCATCGCGGATCGAATCTCCTGGCCTTCCTGTACCGCTGGGTCACGGAGGACGACTTGGCAAACCTCCTGCGGCTCGATGATGGCGCGCTCCGGGGTTTCCTCGCCGGCCTCATGGACGCGGACGGTTGCGTGTCCGTGAAGAAATCGGCGGTTGGAACAGCCGCCTATGAGAGCGTGGACCTTCAGTTCATGTTCTCGCCTCAGCGCCAAGCGAACCTGCGCCTCCTGTACGCCTTACGGCGGTTCGACGTCTTTGGTCGGGTCCGCCAAGGACACAACGTGCTCTTCGTCCAGATCAGTTCTCGCGAGGATGCGAGGCGGCTCCTCGAGGCGATGGCCCGGTTCTCCGTCAAGACGAAGCACATCCCAGAGGCGGATGCCCTCCAACCTGCCGACCATGAGGAGGCACCGTCCGAGCCCGTGGCGGAAATTCTCGCCAGGGCGAGACCGAAACCATGGCGACTGCTGGACAAGAGGTACTGGAGCCAGCTCTACGATCTCTCTCACGGTCGGCGTCGGCCTTACAAGCCGACCCTTGCGAAGCTCGCTGAGGCCGTGAAGCCCTGGCTCCGTCCAGAAGACCATGCTCGCCTCCAGTCCCTAAGCGGACGCGACTACGCGCTCGACCGAATCGCGGAGGTCCGGTCGGAGGAGTACGATGGGTTCGTGTATGATCTCCGGGTGCCGGGCCCGAGCAACTTCGTGTGCGACGGCGTCGTCGTCCACAACTGCATCGACGAAATCGAGAAGATGAACCCGCAGGATCGTTCGGCCATCCACGAGGCGATGGAGCAGCAACGGATCAGCGTGGCGAAGGCGGGGATCACCGCCGTCCTTCAGTCCCGCTGCGCGGTCCTCGCCGCGGCCAACCCGAAGTTCGGGCGGTTCGACGAACACAAGTACATCTCCGAGCAAATCGACCTCCCCCCCGCGCTCCTCAGCCGCTTCGACATCATCTTCTCCATGATCGACCGTCCGCAGGCCGACAGGGACCGGGAGCTGGCGGAGCATGTCCTCAAAGGACACCAGGTCGGAGAGATGCTGCGGCGCCGCGAGTCGGGCCTTGCGACGCCCGAGACTCACATGCTCGAGGAACCCTACACACCGCACTTCAACCCCGAGTTCCTCCGGAAGTACGTCGCGTACGCGAAACGCATCTACCCGATCATGACCGACGAGGCGATGGGAGCCATCGAGAAGAAGTATCTCGAGATCCGGAAGACCGGCGAAGCCGCCGGGTCGAGTGTCCCGATCACCCCGCGTCAGCTCGAAGCGATCATCCGCCTCTCGGAGGCCAGCGCCCGTCTGCGTCTGAGCAGCGAGGTCACGATCGACGACGCGGACCGCGCCGTGCGCATCGTCGAGTACTGGATGGGCAAGGTCGCCGGGGAGGAGGGCAAGTTCGACATCGACATCATCCAGACCGGGATCAGCCAGTCCCAGCGCGAGCAGATCATCTCCCTGCGGGACATCATCAACGAGCTCGCGGGTCCGGACGGCGTCGCGGACTACGAGGACATCGTGCGGATCGCCCAGGAACGCGGGATTCCGCCGGCCAAGGTCGACTCGTGGCTCAAGCGCTGGTCCCAGGAAGGGGAGATCTACAGCCCCGCCAAGAACAAGTACAAGCTCGTCGAACGGTTGTAGCGAAGGCCTATTATCTCTCCCGGGCCGTGACCGTGGTCCGCCCATGCCGATCCGGATGAAGGTCTACACCCAGGGGAAGGAGACGCTCCTCGCCGCGGCGGACGAGGACCTCCTCGGGAAGACGTTCCGCGAAGGGAAGTTCAAGATCGAGGTGGGCAAGTTCTACGAGGGCGACCGCGTGACGCCGGAGGGCCTGCTCAACCACCTCAAGCTCGCGACGATTGGCAACTTCGTCGGGCGCGAGACGATCGAGGCAGCGAAGCAGGGAGGCTACGTGAGCGACGAAGGAATCCTCTGGATCGGGGGCGTCCCGCACGCGCAGTACGTGATGATGATGGGGTGAAGACGGCCTGCGAAAGTTTTTCCGGCCTCCCTCCTTCGTCGTCGCGATGCACGCCGAGCCCGCCCCGGAACCCGCGCATGCCGAATCTCCGCCGCCGGTCGCAGTCCGTCCGACCGCGGGGGAATGGGCCATAGGAATCGTCTTCGTATTCGGGGCCCTCTCCCTGGTGGGCTGGATCACTTGGACGATCATGATGCTCTAAACCCGAGCGTGAGGCGGTCGCCCTCAGCGGCCGTTCGCCGAATTCCTCGCCCGGCGTCGCCCGGGCCGGGGGCGCCGGCTCCGGCGCCACTGCCGCCAGGCGCTCTTCGCGTGCTTCTTCAGCATGAGGGCGTACTCGCCCATGAGGACGTGACTCACGAAGCCCAAGAGCAGTCCGATCCCGATCAGGCCAGAGAACCCGAGGAAGAAGGTTAGGGGCGTCCCGGTGTTCAGAATCGCGAGTGCGAACTGCTTCATGAGTCCCAGGAAGCTGAGTCCCACTCCCAGGGACATGAGGAACCGTCCCCGGTCGACCCGTCCCCAGGAAAAGTGCAGCCCGCCGAGCAGCACGAAGATCCCGCCGAAGTAGGTCGTGTAGGCGAGGACGACCAGAACGCTGTTGACGGTGAAGAGAAGAGGCTGGTCCCGGACTCCCGCGAGGTACTGGTTGTAGAGGTAGGGAATCCCCGTCTGGCTCGCGAGTTCGCCGGCGAGCAGGCACGAGGACGAAGCGATGGAGAGGATGACGGCATCCCGGTGCCGGACTTTCTTGAGACGCCACCACGAGCGCACTTGAGGCATGGGTTGCCGTGCGACACCCGCTCGGCTACTTAGGCACTTCGACTCGACTATCGCTCCGGAGCATGGGCGGACCTAGCCCTTAAGTACGCCCGCCCCGTTCGAATGGCAGCCGTATGTTCTGCGTCGAGTGCGGGGCCGAGGGCCCGGTCTTTCGGGGCGTCTGCGCTTCCTGCTTCGCGAAGAAGCACCCCCTCGTCGAGCCGCCCACGAACCTCGATGTCCCGCGGTGCGCCCAATGCGGGGCGTTTCACTTCCGCTCCGGGTGGTCGCGGGTCGATCTCGACCTCGCGATCCCCCAGCTCCTGCGGGAGCGGGTGCGCCCCCTCCCGCCGTTCGAACACGTCGCCTTCACCCACGTCGCCCGCGAGGAGGACGCAAACAACTACTTCGTCACGGTCAAGGCGAGCGGCCGCTTCGAGGACCTCCAGCAGGTGCAGGACTTCCATGTCCGGTTGCGGGTCAAGCCCTCCGCGTGCGACACGTGCCAGAAGCAGGGAGGCCGCTACTTCGAAGGCATCCTCCAGGTGCGCGCCGAGGACCGAGACCTGACGCCGCGGGAGTTGCGGGACGTCCGGACGCTCGTCCTGGCCCGCATCGACCGAAGGCGCGAGGAGGGCGGAGACTTCATCTCCCGCACGGAGGAGATCCATGGCGGCCTCGATTTCTACGTGAGCACGAACGGCCTCGGGATGCGGCTCGCGAAGGAGATCGCGGAGACGTTCGGCGGCACGGTGGCCGCCTCGCCCAAGCTCTACGGCCAGCGCGACGGCAAAGAGGTGTACCGCGTCACCTCCCTCGTCCGCCTCCCCGCGTTCCGGATCGGCGACGTGGTCCGGCGGAAGGAGGGTCTGATGGAGGTCCTCGCCCTCCGTCCGTTCGTGGAGCTCCGCGACTTGATCACGGGCGAGAAGCGCCGGTACAAACCGAAGGACCTGCGTGGCCTCCGGCGCGTGGACGCGGAGCGGTTCGAGGCCGACGTCCGCCCGGACGAGGCAGGGCACCTCGTGGCAGCCCACCCCGAATCCGGGGCGAAACGCGCCGTCCGGACGCACGGAACGAACGCGGGTCGCCACCGGGTCGTGTGGACCGCGGACGAGGCTTTCCTATCTGCAGTGACGGACGACTCCTCGAAGCCTTAAAGGCGGCCCCGCCCTTGCCCGAGCGATGAAGGTGTCCCTGGGCTGCCGCGCCCTGGACGACCTCCTGGGCGGCGGCGTCGAGGACGGGTGCATCACGCTCCTCCACGGGGAGGCGGGAAGTGGCAAGACGAACTTCTGCCTCCAGCTCGCGCGCAATGTGGTGCGGTCGGGTCGCAAGGTGATCTACATCGACACGGAGGGCGTGTCGATGGAGCGGCTGCAGCAGATCTGCGGGGACGACTTCGAGCTCGTCGCGAAGAACATCCTCTTCTCGGAGCCGTACAACTTCGAGGAGCAGGAGTCCCTCATCGAGAAGGCGGTCAAGATCGCGGAGAACAACGCGGAGGTCGGCCTCATCGTCATCGACAGCATCACGATGCATTACCGGCTGACGATGAAGGACGAGACGCGGCGGGACGAGCGGTACTCCCTGACGCGGCAGATCGCCCGCCTGCTCAAGGTCTCCCGGACCCGAGGCATCCCGGTCGTCGTCACGTCCCAGGTGTACACGGACTTCGACACGGGGCGGTACATGCCCCTCGGCGGGCACATGCTCAGCCACAACGCGAAGACGATCATCCGCTTCGAAAAGGTCGGACCGAGCCAGCGCGCCGCGGTCCTCGACAAGCACCGCCACCGGGAGGAAGGCAGCCGGGCCACGTTCCGAATCACGGCCCACGGGCTCGAGGATTAGCGGACGCGGAATCGCTGCGCGTCAAGGAGGGCGTCGAGGAGTTTTCGCGCCTCCGGATCCTGGTTCGGCAGACGGTCGAGCGCTTTGCGGGCCACGTCGAGGTTCTTCTCGATCCGGGCCTCCATGGGCGGCAGGACGTGACGCGCCAGCAGACCGCGAATGGTCTCGAGGTCCTTCTTCGTCGTCCTCGAGCCGCGACCGTAGGCCCGGAGGAACGCCGCCCGGTCCTTCCCCTTCAGCGCCTCGGTGGCCAGGGCATAGATTCGCGTGCGCTTCCCCTGGCGGATGTCCCCCTCCGACGACCCGCCGATTTCCGAACGAACGACGCCGGCGCCGAGGAGGTCGTCGCGATCCTGGAAGGCGACCGCGAACAGGAGTGCGTACTCCTGGAACGTCTCGCGCACTTCGACGGGCGCCCCCGCGCTGATCGCTCCCGTCGCGGCCGCGCCGAGGTACAGGCGTGCGGTCTTCGCCTCGCTCATGCGGACGTAGTCCTCCTCAGGGATCGTTCGCAACCCTTCGAAGTCGATGTCGAGGCCCTGGCCCTCGCTGAGCACGAGGTCAACCTCCGTGAGCTCGGTCAGGAGTCCGAGGCGCACGTTGGCGTCGAGATCCTTCGCGGTCTCGATCGCCCTCTCGGCGAGAGATCGGATCCGGAGGGCATCGAGGATCGCCTGGGAAACACCGTATCGGTGGCGGCGGGTGCGGAAGACGACCGCGGGGCGCGTCGCGTCCGCGCGGCGGTAGAGCGAGGCGTTCGTGGCCCACGCGCTCGGGAGGGTCCGCCTCCGCTCGTCCTCGTCCATGATGTCGTCGAGGAAGAGGGTGTACAGGTGGTACCACTCGAGCCAGCACGCCGCGCGCTCGAGGGCGACGTGGGGAGCCTTTCCGGTGAGGAGGCGGTACCCGGCGAGGGCGATCGCATAGCGGTATCTCTTGCCCGCGAGGAACAGCCGGGCGTTGCGGGCCATCGTCTTCGTCGACGGGTACGCGCCGGCCGGGTGGCCCGCGAGATATTCCTCCCACATCGTCTGCATGTTCGCATTCGATGCCTCCCGGTACGGCGCGAGGAGTCGTTCCAGCCGCTCGACCTCCCAGGACGTCATGTCGCTCATCGGATCACGACCCGCTCGCAAGCTCGATCCAGGTGGCGGTCGGGGCGTTGATGATCGCATGTTGCTCCTGGAGTTCCGCAATCGAGGAGGCACCGGTCAGGAACATCGCCGCCTTCAGCTCCTCGATGACCGCCCGGAGCTCCAGGACCACGGCCTCCGCGGAGACCTTCGCCGCCTCGAGCATGGGCTTCGCCATGCCGGCGGCGGTCGCGCCGAGGGCGATCCCTTTCGCCGCATCGAGCCCGCTCCGCACCCCTCCCGTCGCGACGAGCGGGAGGCCGACGTTGGCCAGGACGATCGACGCAGGGGTCGGGATGCCCCAGTCCCAGAACGTCGCACCGAGACGCTCCTTGAGGGAGGAGGCTTCCTTCCGTGCGCGGTAGTGCTCCACGGCGGAGAAGGAGGTCCCGCCGAGGCCGCCGACGTCGATCGCCTTGACGCCGGCCTTCTTGAGGGCCGTTGCCACGTCCCGGGAGATGCCCGCGCCCGTCTCCTTTGCCATGACGGGAAAACGGGCGGCGAGGCTCTTGATCGCGGCCAGGCAGCCTTTCGCCCGGCGGTCGCCTTCGGGTTGCACGACCTCCTGGAGGAAATTGAGGTGGACGATGAGCGCGTCCGCGCCGATCATGTCCACCGCCTTCTTCGCGTCCGCGACGCCGTACGCGCGCTTCGCGGCCTGGGCGATGAGCTGGGGCGCCCCAAGGTTCGCGAAGAGGAGGGGCACGTCGTGGTCCTTGACGACCGCGTACGTGGCTTCGAGTTCGGGCTTCTCGATCGCTGCGCGCTGGGAGCCGACACCCATCGCGATGCCGACCTCGGCCGCGGCTTTCGCAAGGTTCGCGTTGATCTCCCCGCCCATGCCGAACCCGCCCGTCATCGAGGAGATGAGGAGGGGCGCCTCGAGCTTCCGGCCGAAGAACCGGACCTGGAGGTCGATGTCGTCGAGGTCGATCTCGGGCAGCGCGTTGTG
>JBGPGA010000002.1:0-58680 GCA_041483635.1 Thermoplasmata archaeon | reverse complement strand
GGCCTCCCGCCCCGCGTACTTCGCGTTGTAGCGCTTGTCGTCGATGTTCCACTCCATGAAGGATTTCATGTAGACGCCGAACTTGACGCCCTCGAGGAGCTCCTCGATGGTGTGGTCCTTGGGCTCGACGAACGTGTTCGCCATCCGGACGATCGCCTCGACATTGTAGTTGACCGCCCGGGACGCGCCGTTGCTCCGGGTTCCGAACGCGGACGCGGTCTCCCGGTTCTGGAGGAACTCATGGACGCGGCCCTCCTTGTACAGGTAGCGGCGGCGGGCTCGGACCCCTTCGTCGTCCGTCGCGTAGTACGCGATCGCGTGCTCCATCGTGGGATCGTCGCAGACATTGACGACCTCGGAGCCCACCTTCATGCCCAGCCCGTCGGGGCCGATGAACGACTTCCCGGCCTGGCTCGCTTCGCGACCGAGGACCCGGTCCGCTTCGGTTGGATGACCGCAGGACTCGTGGGCAGCGATTCCCGACACCAACGGTCCGACGACGATGTCCATCTTCCCCTCGGGCGACTTCTTCCCCTCCAACAGGGACCGCTGCATGGACTTCGCCTCGTCCGTCACGCGCTTCAGCAGGTCCCATTCCCGGACGCCCTCCCATCCTCCGGACCAGCCGTAGTCCCGGTGGGTCTGCTCCGCATCGGCGCCGTTCACGACGGTGAGGAAGTACGTGACGCGGAGGCGGGGGCTGTAGGATCCGATTTTCGAGCCCTCGGAGTTCGCGAAGTACTTCGTGATCCGGTTCCCTGCGAGCTGGAAGTAGCGGGCGGGGACCTTGAACCCCAGGTCCATGATGGCCTTGTCCACAGCCTGGATCTCCTGGATCTTCTCTTCGACCGGCACGTCCGAGAGCTTCGTCTCCTCCGAGACGGACCAGTTCGTCGTGATGGCCTCTTCCTGCGCGAAGGTGATCGGCGTCTTCCGCTTCGAGGCCTTCGCGATCTTGACGGCGTCATCCACGATCGTCTTCACATCGGCCTTGGTGAGAAGGTTCGTCGCGCCGAACCCGAGACTTCCCTTCGCCAAGACCCGGACGCCGATCCCGCGGTCCGCGCCGACGTACAGGGCGTCCAGGGTTCCGTTCTTCAGGATGAACTGCTCTGGCTCTTGGCGCTCGAAGCGGGCTTCCGCGTAGCTGGCGCCCTTCTGCCGCGCATAATCGACCGCGTAGTCGACGAGATCCCGTTCCCCTTCCATCGTGCTCCGCCACCCGCGATATTGGGGTGAAGCAGGGTCATGCCATGAACCTTACGCGGGTTCCGTCCACCCGGGAAAACCTTATGGCAAGGCGGCCCTTCGCTCCGCGCATGCCCAAGCGCGACCGGCCCATCGTGCTGTACCCCGCGTACTTCGACCTCGGGCGGTCCCGTGCGGACGGGCGGCGGGTCGCGAAGAAGTGGGCCGTCGAGTCGCCGACCGCGGAGGAGGTCGTCGCGGCGGCCAAGGCGCTCGGGCTCCAACCCGAACTGGACGCGGAGAAGGCCTTTCCGACGACGCATTGGCGCCACGAAGGCCGCGTGCTCGTCCGCGCGGACTACTTCAAGACCTCGATCGTCCAGAAGGTCGCCCAGCGGATCAAGGAGTCCCGGTCCCGTTAGTCCTCGCCCGGGACGCGGTACACGTCCCATCGGACTGCGCCAGCCTTCACCGCGTCGCGGACCCGGCGCTCTCTCGCGCTCAAGTCCGACCGCCCGCTCTTCACCTCCAAGAAAACAACCTCTCGGAGCTCCCCCTCGGCGAGGCCATCGAAGACGACGTAGTCGACCGGGCTCCCCAGGAACCGCACGTCCGTCGGGTCATACGGGAACTCGGGGAGATGGGGAGCCAGCTTCTCCAGGAACTGCCCGCTCAGGGTCGAACGGCTCCGGTCGACCGAGTCCCGCCGGATCTCCCTCTCCCGGTCCCGGAAGTCCAGCTCGAGGGTCCGCTGGGTGAGGGCCCGGCCCGCGACGAACCCGACCACGAGGCCGAAGCCGATGGCGAGGATCGTCAGGGCGAGGGTGAGGAGGTCGACCATGGGCCGGTGCGAGGGGAGGCCGTCTCTTGAAGGCGCGGGGGAGGGCCGCGAAACAATTCGCCGCCGAGAATCAGACCCGGTGGTCCTGCATCGTGCGAACGTCTTCGATGAGGCGCTTGCCGGCGGCGACCTCGTCGACGGAGTGGATGACGGCCCCGAGCTCTCGCAGCGCGGCCTCGACGCCGTCGTATGCAATCGAGCTTCCCTCGATCGTGACCTTAACCGTCTCGGTCTCCTGGTCGACCTCGTCCAGGCTGCAGTTCACGCCCTCGACGCCCTTGAGGGAGCTCAGCCGCTGCGTAAGCTCGATAAGCGAGGGCTTGTGAGGTTTCAGAACATCGAGGACGAGGCGCTTGATTTCGGTCACGGATCGGTCCTCCGAAAGGAGGTCGTCGATGGGGACCTCCGGTATTAAACGTTGTGACACGTCACGGCGGGCACGGCCGCGAATCTCACGCGGTCGTGACCTCCGCGCTGCCCGCGCGGACGATCATCGTGTGCTCCGTCTGCGCGACGATCCCCGCGCCGACGTCGAGGAGCGCGGGATACGTCATGACGGACCGCGTGCGCAGCAGCTGGTTGAGGAGGGACGGCGCTTTCGGGTCGAGTCCATGGGCCCACCGTTCCGCGAACGGAAGGGTCGTGAACTCGGCGGAGAGCTTTTCCAGGAACTCCGTGAGCCCATCCTCTTTGAGCGGCTTCGTACGCAGGACGCGGTAGATGTTCCCCGTCCGCCGACCGTCGACCTCCCCGGCGCCGGAGGAGGAGAACGGCTCGATGGCCACGACCTCGCCCTCCTCGAGTGTGTCGTGGCCGTGCGGGATGTTGGGCACGCTCTTGCCCGCGTGGAGGACGTATCGCTCGATCGTGTGCCCCGTCAGGTTCCGGATCGGCTTGTACCCGTTCGACTCGATCGCGCGGCGGATCCCTTCGCCGAGGACCCGGGTCTCGACGCCGGGATGGACGGCCTCGATCGCGGTCTGGAGGGCGAGCTCGGACGCCTGGATGAGCCGCGACCAGTTGCGCGTGCCGACCTCGATCGTCACCGCTGTGTCCGCGATCCAGCCATCCTTCTGCGCGCCGAGGTCGAGCTTCACGACGTTGCCACGGCGAAAGCGCAGGGTGTCGTCATGCGTCGGGGAGTAGTGCGCGGCGATGTTGTCGATCGAGATGCACGTCGGGAAGGCGGGCCGCAGGCCGCGCTTCCGCATGAGACCCTCGATCTCCTCCGCCACGTCGAGCAGGAGGACGCCGTCCGCCACGAGCTCCACGGCTCGCTCCTTCGCTTCCTTGGAGACGCGACCCGCCTCGAGGAGGGAGGCGCGGACGTCGGCGTCCATCGTCACGCCCTCGTCGGAAGGGCGCCCTGTCTAAGGACCTTTGCCCGGGGACCGGAGAGGTCGATCACGCTGGACTCGGCCCCGAGCGGGGAGGGGCCCGCGTCGATGTACAGATCGACCGAATCGCCGAGCTGCTCCCTCGCCTCGATGCACGAAGTCGGCGACGGCTGCCCGTGGCGGTTCGCGCTCGTCGTCGTGATCGGGCCGTAGATCTTGGCGATGAGTCGGGGGATCGGGTGATCGGGGATCCGGATCCCGATGAGCGCCTGACGGTTCACGAGTGCGGGGGGGGCCTCGGGCGTCGCCCGGAGGACGACGGTGTAGGGTCCAGGGAGGTTCTTGCGGCAGAAGTTCTCGGCCAAAGGGGTCTTCGCCCCGTAGCGGAAGATGTCCTCGACGTCCGCCACGGCCATCGAAAGCGCGAGCTCCCGCGGGCGCGCTTTCACGGCGTACACCCGCTCGATGGCCTTCGCCTGGAAGGGGTCCGCAGCGAGGCCATAGACCGTGTCCGTCGGGTGCACGACGAGGCCGCCTCCCGCGAGGCAGGCGCGGATGCGGTCGATCGCGGATGCGTCGAGCACGTACTTCGTGCCGATGCAGACCGCGGGGATCGTCGTCGCCACGGGTTCCCCAAGGTCCGCGGGGGATAAGGCCTTTCGCGAGCTCAGAGGTACAGCAGGTAGAACTCGCCTTCTTTCCGCGGTCCCGGGGGGAGGTATGAGTCCAGGCGCATCCCGCGGGCGGGGAGGCCCTTCTCGATCATCGCCTTCGTGAAGGGCGCGGACTCGGCCGAAGTCCGGAGCTCCTCGAGGGGGATGAAGGCCGCCGCGCTCACCTCCTGCGCGTCCGGGGTCGGATCGCCGGAAAGGTAGTCCATGTGGAAGACGAGGAACGTGTCGTTGACGTCTGCAGTGACCCGGTTCCGCACGGCGACGAGGGAGCCTGTCCGACCGACCACGGCGGTCTCCTCCTTCACTTCCCGCTCGAGCGTCATGACGACGGACTCATGGGGCTCGACGTAGCCGGAGGGAATCGTCCAGAATCCCTTCAAGGCACCATACGTCCTCTTTACCACCAGGAGGCCGCCGTCCCGCACCAGGATGGCCCCCACGCCGACCGTGATCGGCAGCGTCGCGACGTTCACGGACATGACCAGGCCAACGCGGGCCGCCAAGATGGCTTTTATCCCGGTGCCCCATCCCCGCGCCGACGGGTGGATCATGACGCGGAAGGTCACCTTCACGCCCCGGCGCTTCCTCCGGAAGATCGGACAGCTCGGCAACTTCGACGTGTCGCGGGACGGTCGGCGTCTCGCGTACTCCGCGAACCAGGGGGAACAGTGGACCGTCTACGTGCGGGACGTCGCACGGAAGGGCGAGCGGGTCCTCCTCAATTCGGAGCAGGCCGTGATGAACCCGGAGTTCTCGCCGGATGGAAAGTGGATCGCGGTCCAGTCCGATTTTGAAGGGGACGAGAACTTCAACATCTACGTCGTGCCCTCGGGCGGTGGGCCGGCGCGGAAGCTCACGGACACCCCCGCGGACAGTGCGTCCCCGCGATGGTCGCCCGACGGCGCGACGATCGCCTTCATCTCGACCCGGGATCGGGACCGCGATAACGTCTTCGCGGTCGGAGCCGATGGGGGTACGCCGAGGCAGCTCACCCACGTCGAGGACATTGTGTCCGAGATCGCATGGCGCCCGGACGGACGCCAAATCGCCTTCTCGGCGGGCGTTGGACACGAGGACTGGGTCGGGATCGTCGACCTCGACGGTCGCATGGAGAAGCTCGTCGCCTGGCCGGACAGCGAGAGCGTCCTCGCAGGGGATGTGGGCCGGCCCCAGCCGTTCTCCCCGGACGGACGCCACCTTGCGTTCATCTCGAATGTGCACGATCACCTCGATGTCGGCGTTCTCGATCTGACGACGAGAGCGGTCCGTTGGCCCGTGCGGACGCGTCGGGACAAGTCGATGCCCCTGTGGTCCCCGGATGGAGCGCGCCTCGCCTTCCTCGAGAACCACGACGGGAACGTCCGGCTCATGGTCGCGGACGCGCGCGGTCGGCGGATCCGCCCCGTTTCGCCGGCAGAAGGCGTCGCGGCGCGACCCGCATGGCATTCGGACGGTCGAGCCCTGTTCTACCAGCACTCGACGAGCCTGCGGCCCTACCGGCTCGTCCTCCAACGCGGGAACCGGCGGACGACCCTCGTGGACAGTCTCCGGACGAAGCTCCCGGCCGGAGAACTCGCGCGGGGGAAGCTCGTCTCGTATCGGAGCTTCGACGGGCGCAGGATCCCCGCATGGCTGTACGAGCCGCCCAGGGCGCGATCCCGGGGCGCGGCGATCGTCGATCCGCATGGCGGGCCGGAGAGTCAGGAGCTGAACGAGTGGGACGCGGGTCACCAGTTCCTCGTGGCCCGGGGCTTCACGGTCCTCGCGCCGAACTACCGCGGGGGGACCGGGTACGGTCGCGCGTGGCGGAAGTCGAGCGACCACGACCTCGGCGGCGCGGACATGCAGGACATCATCGCGGGCGGCCGCTGGCTCGTCCGGACCGGGCGCTGCCTGCCCGGGCGCCTCGGCATCATCGGGACGAGCTACGGAGGATATGCGGTCGCCCATTGCCTCGAGCAGGCGCCCGAGCTCTGGACCGTCGGCGTGAGCGTGGTGGGCTTCTTCAACTGGTTCACCGCGACGTCGAACGAGCGCGGATACCTGCAGAGGTACGACCACAACAAGATGGGGACGCCCGAGGCGGACGCGGAGCGATTCCGCAAGTATTCCCCCTTCTTCTACCTCGATCGGATCCGCGTGCCCGTCCTGTTCACGGGCGGCGCGCACGACCCGCGGTGCCCCGTGACGGAGGCGCGGCAGATCGTCGAGGAGATGCGGAGGATGGGGAAGACGGTCGACTACCTCGAGTTCCCCGACGAGGGCCATTCGCCGCGGAAGACCTCGAACCGCGTCCGTCTCCACGATCGCGCGATCGCTTGGCTCGAGGCGTATCTGCCCGAGACCTGAGCGTCACACCAGAGTCTTGGCCGCGTCCAGGAACCGATCCACAATCTCAGGCTCGGCCTGCGTGGCCATCGTCCCGATGCGGATCGTCTTGCCCCGCAGGGGCCCGAGGCCGCCGGAGATGTAGATGTTGTGCCTCTCCTTGAGCCACTTCGCGAAGCTCGCGGCATCGACGTGCGCGGGAGGGCGCATGCACGTGACCGTGTTCGAGAGCAGCGGCGGGGACGCAACCGGCTGGAAGCCAAGCTCCACGAGCCCGTCCCGCAGCCGGGACGCCGCCCGGGCGTGGCGCTCGAACCGGGGCGGGAGCCCCTCCTCCTTCACGAGCGCGAGCGCGCGGTGGACCGCATAGAACAGGTTCGAGGAAATCGTCGTCGGAGTCGGATGCCAGTCGCCCCACTCCCGCTCGTAGCGGTCCCATGTGAAGAGGTTCAGGTACCATCCGTCGATTCCGTTCGGGTCCGTCGCCTCCCACAGGGACGGGGAGACCAGGAGGGGCGCGATCCCCGCGGGTGCGGCGAGGCACTTCTGCGAGGCGCTGAAGGCGGCATCGATCGCCAGTTTCCCGCCGCGGACCGGAATGCCGCCGAGGGAGGAGACCGCATCGACGAGGACGAAGGCGCCCTTCGAGTGCGCGAGTTCGACCACCTCGTCCAGGGGATTCGTGACCCCCGTCGCGGTTTCGTTGTGAATCAGGGCCACGGCCTTCGCCGGCTTCCCGAGCGCCTTCTTCAGGCCTCCCATGTCGAACCCGTCGCCCCACTCGGAGCGCACCCGTTCCACCCGAAGGCGGTGCGTCGCCAGGACCTCCGCGAGCCGCTCGCCGAAGAAACCGTTGTCGAGGACGACGACCCGGTCGCGGGGGCGGAGGAACGTGAAGGCGAGGGACTCGAGTCCCGCGTGACCCGGGCCCATGAGAGGAAAGACCCGACCCTTCGGTGCCTCCCAGACGTACCGCATCAGGTCCTGGGTCTCCGCGAAGGCCTTGATCCACGCGTCCCCGTAGTGGGGCAGGGCGGGCTTCGCGAGTTCCTCCTGGACCCGAGGATGGAGGGGGACCGGACCGGGAATGAGGAGGAGCCCCGTGTCCACGGATGGTAGACGCCCCTGAGGCTACTTCAATCTGTCCCGACACGAATTGACACGACAGGCTCAGTCGCGGATGCCATCCTCGGAGACCGAGAAGACGGCCTCGGCCTCGGGCATGTTCGGGGAGTCGATCAGGCGCGCGATCCGCTTGCCTCCCTTCGACTTGCGCAGGTACACGCGGAAGGTCGCGCTGTGACCGACGATGTGCCCGCCGATGGGGCGCGTCGGATCGCCGAAGAACGCGTCCGGCTTGGCCGCCACCTGGTTCGTCACGTAAATCGCGGCGTTGTGGATGTCGCCGAAGCGCATGAGCTCATGGATGTGCTTGTTCAGAAGCTGCTGGCGCTCCGCGAGCACCCCGCGGCCGATGTACTCGGCGCGGAAGTGGGCCGTCAGGGAGTCGATCACGACGAGACGAACGGGAAAGTCCTTCGTCATCTCGTGCGCCTTCTCCATGAGGAGCATCTGGTGGTGGCTGTTGAACGCCCGCGCGACGTGGATGTGCTTGAGGATCGTCTCCGAATCGAGCTCGAGGGCATCCGACATCTGGTGAATGCGCTCCGGCCGGAAGGTCGACTCCGTGTCGATCCAGACCGTGTCGCCGTTCAGGCCGCCCTCGTCCTCGCCGCGAGTCACGTTCACGGCGAGCTGATGAGCCAGCTGGCTCTTCCCCGATCCGAACTCGCCGTAGCATTCCGTGATCGCCTGAGTCTCCAGGCCGCCCCCGAGGAGTTCGTCGAACGCCTTCGAGCAGGTCGTGAGCTTCGCGATGGACTTCCGCCGCTCCGCGATCACGTCCCCGGTCTCGAAGCCGCCCACGTCGACTGCTTCGCGCGCGGCGGCGATGATCTTCTGCGCCACGTTGGCACCGATCTCCGTGGCCTCCGCAACCGTGTCCGGGGTCGCGACGGCGAGGCTCATGAGATCCGAGTACCCGGCCTCCCGCAACTTCTCCGCCGTCGCGGGACCGACGCCCGGGAGCTCTTCCACCGTTTTCACTGAGGTGGCCACCTTGTCACCTTGCTTACCATCCTTGGCCATACATAAAAGGATAAGACGGGGGGGTGGGTGAAACTATCGGCCCTGCACGGACGACTCGGCCGTCCAGCGCTTTGGCGAACCTGGACAAACCTGAGATTCGATTGAGTTCGATCTGAGTTCGCCTCGGCCCGGGACGAGGTGAAGCGATTTCCGGGGAGGTGCGGTAGACTGCACTCAGAGAACCTTTGAAATGGAAGTTCGGGAACGAGCATTCTTGGAATCCGGACAAATCCGAACCCCTTCGGCGTAGCATTGATACGTCGACACGTCAACTGTCGGGCCCGCTGGTGCGATGGGTCGATGAGCGAGAAACACCAATGTAGGGGATGCGGGCGGGAGGTCGAAATAGAAACCACACGCTGCTCGGAGTGCGGCGCACTCCTCGAGACGGTGGTTACCGAGAGCGGAGGGGAGCCTTTTGAAGAGTTCGTGTCGTCCCTCGTTAAGACTCATGGAGACATACGGCACCGATTGCGCGTGATTGGAACGGCTCTGGAGAGGCAGGACAAGGCCGCCGGAATCGCTTCGCTGCGAGAGCTGAAGGACACGCTGGACCGGCACGTCGTGGATGAGGAGGCTCGTGTGCTCAAAGTCCTCATCGACGCCCACGGAAGGGAAGGTGCGGGAGAGGCGATTCGAACCATGCAACAGCACCGTCAGGTCCGCAAGCTCGTCGGCGACATCATCGATTCTCTGCCGACATCCGCTGAAGAAGCGTCACGGAAACTTGCCGCCCTCGAGGCGCTCTTAGACGAGCATTTCAAGGCCGAGGAAGGACGCATCTTTCCGTGGGCCATTGATACCCACGCGAAACCCAGACGCGAGGCTCAATCCCGGAATGAGTGAGACCTCCTCTTGCGCGTCGGTTGCACCGCGCCGTCGGACGTGTCCACTTGGACGACGCAGTCGTACCAGTCTGTCTCCCGGACCACTCGCTCATCGAAGCTCTTCTGCGCGCGAAGGGTGGCTAGTGCTCGTGTTCCCCTGCACCCCTTCCGTGACCCTTCTCTCCGTGCTCTCCGCCGCCCGTGATGTTCGCATACAGGTGGTGGGAGTAGAGTTCGAAGCCCAGCATGGCGCTCGTGTACGCGCGTGCGGCCTCCACGCTTTCTTTCGCGTGCTTCTTCAGCTCCGTCGCATGGTGGAATCGCTGTTCCAGCTCTTCCTTCACTGCGTCGGCCATGAAGTCGACAACTTCTTTCGGGTCCCCCTTTTCGATGGCCTTTTCCGCCCTGGGGATCAAGGGTCCCCAGTCCAAGCCGGCTGGCTTGAGGCCTGTGTAGGGCGCGCCTTCGCCTTCTCGATGTAGCCGGACCACGGTTTCGAAGAACCAGTAGTCCGCTAGGTCTTGGGCTTGCTTGCCCTGCTTCCGGACCTGCAACGTCCGTTCGAAGGCCTCTGTGATCTCAGTCTCTGCCTGCTTCGGAGCAAAGGGAAGGATGAGCTTCACATCCCCCGTCTCCAAGGCTTTCTTCGCGGCCACAACCACGGGTCCATCTAAGGTATCGCAATGAGGTGGCGTTTTCATCCCCCGCTCCGCTTTCGTCCATCCCGATACTTCAGGGCAAGGTATGCATGATACCACCACGACATTACCCGCGTTGCGGCTGGGGCACAGGAACCGGGAGGGTGCCCGCCCCGAAGGGCGGGCATGAGGGGAACGGACGGGGGGGACGGATTCGCTTCGTCAGACGGGTTTCACTCGCGCCCCGGGCCCGAAACTATCGTCTTCGGGAGGCGGCGTCACGCCCTCGCCGAGGCACCCTTTTATCGCAGCGTGCCTTTGCGGAGCCGCGCATGCCCGTCCGCCTCTCGTTCGACCGCGTCGCGGCGATCTATGACGAGACCCGCGCGCTCCCGCCGAAAGTCATGTCCCGCGTCCTCGGGAGCCTCGTGGACCAGCTTCTGACCAAGAAGGTCCTCGAGGTCGGAGTAGGCACGGGACGATACGCGGTGCCCCTTCAGAAGAGCGGGCTCGACGTCGTCGGCGTGGACATCTCGCACAAGATGGTTGAGCTCGGGCTCGGCAAGGGCCTCCGTAACGTCGTCCTCGCGGACGGGGCGCGCCTGCCCTTCACGGCGCGGGCGTTCGACCTCTCCACCTCGAACCACGTGCTCCACCTCGTCCCGGACTGGCGCGAGGTTCTCCTGGAGATCGTGCGCGTGACCCGCGACAGCTACTTCAGCATCATCGAGCGGTCCGGCCGCACGACGAACCTGCACCGGGAATACGACCACTTGGCGGGGGAAGCGGGCTACACGTGGTCCGCCCCGGGGCTGCATGAGAAGGACTTGCCCGACATCCTGCCCCCGGACCTCGTCATGCCCGTCGGACCGTTCGAGGACGTCGTCCCCGCCGATTCGATCCTCGAGGAGCTGGAGCAGCGATCCTTCTCGTCGCAATGGAGCACGCCGGAGGATGTCCACCGCCAGGTCATGCGCGAGCTCCGCCACCGGTGGGGTGGCCACGAGTTCAAGCACACGTACAGCCTGGAGATCACGTTCTGGCAGGTCGAGCATCTCGCGGAGCTCGCGAGGCACCCGTCTCAGAGATCGTGAGCCGCGCCGGCGAAGGCCACGAGCGCCTCCCGTTCGAGGAAGTGCAGGCTACCCGGCACGACGAAGCAATGCAACGGCGGCCCGAGGTCCCGCTCCAGAAGCTGGAACACCGCGCCCGTCTCCACCTTCACGCCGGGAGACCCGACCCGGCTGAGGATGCAGACCACCGTGTGAGGCCCGAACTCCTGCGTGCCCGTGGTCGCGGCCATGGCCAGCAGGGACCGGAGCGCGTCCTTCGGGTCCAGGAACGTGCCGTCCTCGCGGAGGTCCAGGAGGACGAGCGTGTGCAATCCGGCGCGCCGGTTCTCCACAATCGGATCGAGGGGGCTCGTGACCTGGAACCCGGGCGAGGGGAACGGGACGGTGGTCGTCCGTCCGAACTTGTAGGCCTGCAGCCCGAGGGTGCCGGCCGCGGCCCCGAGGATCGACACGCCGTGGACGACCCGCGTGGGAATCCCCGCGGCCGCGGCGCGGAGCCGGAGGTCGACGTGGGTCGTCGCGATCATCGGATCCCCGGCCACCAGGAACGCCACTTGGCGGTCCTTGGCCGCCTCGATCACCTCGGTCCCGCCCTCCACCTGTTCCCTCGTCAGCCGGCGAATCGGCTTTCCGACGAGGGCTTCGACGGCTTCGATCCGCGTGCCCAGGAGAGCGGAGGTGTAGAACTCCGCGAAGACGAGATCGGCGGCGCGAGTCTCCTCGAGCCCTCGAAGGGTGATGCCCTTCTCGTCATGGAGACCGAGCCCGACGAAGACCAGCTCCGCCATCCTGCGACCGAACCGCCCGCGGGTCCATGAAGGTTGGCCTCGACGCGTCCACGAAAGTTCTTCATACACTCCCCCGCATGGCCGCGAGCGTGCGATCCTGGTGCGTCGTCGTGCCGCGGGAACGGGGCGAGGAGATCCGCCGCGTCCTGAAGGAACGTGGCGTGCTCCAGAGGCACCTCAAGGTCCAGGAGACGGCGGGCCATCTGCGGTTGCCGACCACGGGAAACGTCGACATGGGCTGGCCGACGGAGCAGCGGGATTTCGAGGAGGCGTTCACGCCGATCCGGAGCTACAAGGATGTCGCCCGGGTACCGGAGGCGTTGCGACCCCAGCTCCCGACCGCCTTCGACGTGATCGGGGACATCGCGATCCTCAAGATCCCCGAGCCGCTCGTGCCGCACCGGGCGGAGATCGCCCGTGCAATCCTGCAGTCGAACCGGAACGTGAAGGTGGTCGCCCAAGATCACGGGGTCACGGGAGAGTTCCGCATTCGGAAGCTCGAGGTCTTGGCGGGCGAACCGCGCACGACGACGGTCCACACGGAGTACGGCCTCCGATACCGGGTAGACATCGCCCGGGCCTACTTCAGCCCGCGCCTCGGGAGCGAGCGGGCGCGGGTCGCGGACCAGGTCCGCCCGGGAGAGGCCGTCGGGGATCCCTTTGCCGGGGTGGGACCGTACGCGATCCTCATCGCGCGCCGGCGACGGCCGTCGCGGGTTGTTGCCTCGGATGCGAATTCCGTTGCGGTGGACTTCCTCCGGCAGAACGTCGCCGCGAACCGCGCGGCCCGGGTCGAGACGCAGGGGGGGGACGCGCGCGAGGTCCTGCGGGAGAACGCCCCCCTCGATCGGGTCATCCTCGACCTGCCGCACTCGGCGATGGAGTTCTTCCCGGATGCCCTCCGGGCCCTCAACGAGCGAGGCACGGTCCATGTGTATGCGATCATGGAGGACGCGGACCGCGAGGACCGCGAGCAGGCGATCCGGGAAGTCGTGACGAAGGGCGGGCGACACCTCGTTGGCATAACCGTGCACCCCGTGCGCGCGTACTCGCCGACCCAGCACCACGTCGCCTTCGACGTCACGGTCGGTCCAGGGTGACGCCGCGCTGTCCCTGGTACGTGCCCGAACGTCGCTCGTACGTCTCGGCCGCGGGGGATTCGAGGAGATGGAAGACGATCTGGGCGAACCGTTCTCCAACGGGGAGATCGAGGGTCGTATCCGACGCGTTCAGCGCGCCGAACGTGAGCGTGCCGGAGAACCCGGCGTCGATCATGCCTAACGAGGCCACGACGCCCCGACGTGCCCAGGTGGTCCGGAGCCAGATCTGCCCGGCGACACGCCGACCCAGCGTCACCGTCTCGCGCGTGCTCACGGCGAACCGCGCCAGGGAGGGCACGTGGGCCACGCCGGACCGGACCCGCTGATCGACCGAGGGCAGGAAGACCTCCTCGATGCTCACATCGTACCCGTTCGGCGTGAGATGCGCTTCCGTGAAGGGCTCGATGGACAACTCGCCCTTCGCGCGGAACTCGAGGATGCCCGCGTCCGAGAGGACCGCCATGGGGCCGCGGTATCCGGGCGGACGCGATAAAGCCTTTACGGCGTTACGACCTGCATAGACTCCCCGAACTCCGCCGAAGCGTACTTACCCAAGGCATTAGGGCGGGGGACGACGCAATGGTCGTGGAGAGCAGAGCGTGTCCTCGATTCTGATCGAGGTCCCCGTCGACCCGCGAACGTGCCTGCACGAGACGATCGAGGAGCTGGGGCACGACGGGGGCGCGTTGTTCTATCGGTGCCCCGACTGCGGCAGCATCGTCATCGCCGAGCATGGCCATCGATGGATCATCCGGCCGACGGACGAGGCAGGCCCCCTTCCGTTCTGAGACACGGCCGGAGCCGAGGAGCCAGGTCGAGCCGGATGAGTGCTACACGGGGCCGCGCGTCCGCTTCGGGGCACGGGAAGGTTTTTGCCACCCAGGGCCGTTGGCCTTCCGAGGTTCATCATGGAGGGGTCCGGAAGCGTGTGGGCCCGGCGTTTCATCGCCGCGGCCCTGATCCAGGGCACGATCATGTTCGTCCTCACCGAGGTCCTGCTCTACGCGGACTTCCCCTTCTCCGGGTTCGTGTCGCCCGAGAACATCGTGGCCCAGGGCTCCGCCGGGACCTGGTTCACGGTCGGGTACCTCGGGTACCTCATCGTGCCCGTGGTTGGATCGGGGCTGAGCGCCCTGTTCTACCACTACCTCGAGGTCGTCATGGGGCGCCGCTACACGGGCGGGCTTCAGTACCTGGCGTGGGGCCACTTGCTCCTGGGCAACATCATCATCGGAGCGGCCCTGGGGCTCCTCATGTATGGGGGATATGTAGGCGGATCTCAGCTGTTCGCTCCGACCTTGAGCTGTCCGCCTCCCCAGGAGATCCCGCAGTGCGTCCATGATCAGATCCTCGGGCCCATGGTGCCCATCATCTCGACCCTGTTCATCGTCGGCTCCCTCGGTCCCTTCCTCGGCGGGATCGGGTACGCGATCCAGTTCCGTCGGGCCAAGGGTCCGCCGGGCTCGCTTCCTTAATGATTCGCTTTCGCGTCGAGACCCTGCGAGCTGCCCGTTTGTGCGTTCGAGGTGGCCCTATGCTGCCCAATTCACACGACGGCCAGGGGAAAGGTTAAGGGCCGCCGGCTGTTCGGCCTCAGGGGATTGTGATGGCAGCGGCGAAAAGCACTTGGGCGATTCGATTCACGACCGCGACGTTCATCCTCGGAGGCATCGCGTGGCTCGTCGTCGCGGTCCTCCTCCTGGGCAACATCTTGGCGGGTCTAACCCCGCCGAATTACCTGCTCGGTCCTGCGTCGTCCCGGATTGTCGCGGGAGGAGGGCCGGGCACATGGTTCGTCATGGGTCTCCTCTCGTACATGCTCGTGGGAATCGCGGGTCTCGGACTCAGCGCGCTCTTCTACCAACAGCTCGAGGTCACCTTGGAAGGAGCCGTCCGTGGCTGGAGGATCTGGGCGGCTTGGATCCACCTCGTGCTCGGCGGCGCGGGAGCGGCGGCCGCGTCCCTCCTGATGACCTACGAAGGATTCCTGGCCGGAGCGGCGTATCTTCCCACAAACCTCGGTGGCGGCGGACAGACGGTCGGTTACATCCACACGAACTTCTTGGGACCCGCCACGCTTCCCATCGCCGCTCTGATGGGCGTCGCGCTCCTCGGATACCTGGCGGGCGGGATCGCTCTCGGCCTGACGTGGCTCGATACGCGCCGGAAGTCGTGAGCGCCTGGACGCGACCCAGCCTTTGCCCAACCTTTAAGGGTACCCCCCTCGTTTGGCCGCGAGAAGGGGCGGAACCATGGACTTCCGGCTCACTGAGGAGCAGAAGCTCGTCCAGCAGACCGCGAAGGACTTCGTGGACCGAGAGATCATCCCCCACAACCGGGAATGGGAGGAGAAAGGCGAGATCCCCCGCGCGTTCTACGCCAAGATGGCCGAGCTCGGCTTCCTTGGGGCCCCCGTGCCGGAGAAATACGGCGGCGCGGGGATGGACTACGTCTCGTTCATGCTCCTCGTGGAGGAGCTCAGCCGCGGGTCCTCGTCCGTGCGGACGACCGTGAGCGTCCAGACCTCCCTGTCCGAGACCTCCCTGATGTGGTTCGGGAACGAGGAGCAGAAGCAGCGATGGCTCGTCCCCCTCGCGAAGGGCGAGAAGCTCGGCGCGTGGGCCCTCACCGAACCCGAGGCGGGCAGCGACGCCGCGAACCTGTCCACGAGCTACCGGGACGAGGGCGATGAGGTCGTCCTGAACGGCCAGAAACGGTTCATCTCGAACGGGAGCATCGCGGACTACGTCCAGGTGTATGCGCGGAAGCCGGGCTCGAAGCGCCACGAGGGACTGAGCCTCTTCCTCGTCCCGCAAGGGACGCCCGGCTTCAAGGTCACCCACGTCGAGTCCAAGACGAAGCTCGGGCTCCGCGCCAGCCCGACCGCGGACCTTGCCTTCGAGGACTGCCGGATCCCGAGGGAGAACCTCGTTGGGAAGGAAGGCGACGGCTGGGACCAGGCCATGAAGACGCTGAACAGCGGCCGGATCGGAATCGCGGCGGGCGCTGTCGGCGTGGCGCGGGCCGCCTTGGAGGCCGCCACGAAGTACGTGAAAGAGCGGAAGGCGTTCGGTCGCCCGATCGGCGACTTCCAGCTCGTCCGGGAGATGATCGCCCAATCGGCGGTGGAAATCGACGCGGCCCGACTCCTCACCCTGCGCGCCGCGCATTTGCGGGACCTCGGCTTGGACAACACGGTCGAGGTGTCCATGGCCAAACTGTTCGGGGCGCAGATGGCGCAGCGGGTCACGGACTGGGCCGTCCAGGTCCACGGCGGCTACGGCTTCAGCGGCGAGTTCGACGTCGAGCGGTTCTTCCGGGACGCGCGGATCCTGGGCCTGTACGAAGGGACCAACGAGATCCAGAAGCTTGTGATCGCGGAACACATCCTCGGACCGTCCACGAAACGCGCATAGGGCCGTCGCATCCCGCCAGACCCGCCACGCAAAAGGTTGAAGGGATGAGCCTTCTTCGCGACAATCATGACGGCGGACGCCGAAGCGACCTGCATCTTCTGCAAGATCGTCCGTCATGAACTGCCGGCCAGCATCGTGGCCGAGGACGAGACGACCCTCGCCTTCCTAGACATCCGGCCGATCAACCCGGGTCATCTCCTCGTGATCCCGAAGGCCCACGCGGCCCACCTCGCCGACTTGCCGCCAGGCGAAGGCGGGCGCCTCTTCGAGATGGCGCGGGAACTCGCGGTGGCCCTCCGCCGAAGCGGCATCAAGGCTGAGGGCGTGAACGTACACCTGGCCGACGAGGTGGTCGCGGGCCAGGAGATCTTCCACGTCCATCTGCACGTGTACCCGAGGTACGCGGGGGACGGGGTGGGGCTCCGGATGGGGCCCCACTACGGCACGATGCCGAAGCACGAGGAGCTTGACCGATTGGCCAAGGCCATCCGCGCGGCGAGAGATCAACGCTGAGCGATCCTCGCGGCCATCGCGGCGAGCTGGTCCGCCTTGAGGGCCTTCCGCGCGGTCGGGAAGAGACTCACCTTCTCCTTGCGGAAGTGGTCCCAGAGGAACTGGATGGTGAAGACCCCGTGGCGGTTCAGCTCTTGGATCGCGGGCCACGCGTCCTTCGAGGCGTCGAGCTGCGCCCGCGCCTCCCGGAACTTCACGATCTCCCGCCGGACTTCCTCGTGCTCGTACGCGACGACGTTCACGAGGGTTCCGTAGCGGCCGATTGCCGCCTCGAGCGGAGGCAGGACGAACTCGTCCTCCACGCGGAAGTGTGGCAGGAGCTCCTCCTGGAAGAACCGGAGGGACTCGTCCAGGAGCTCGCGGTTCCCCTCGTTCGCCTCGCGGGTGTTGATCATCTCGTCGAGGACCGCCTCGAGCTCCGTCAGCTTCTCCAAGAACTCGTCGTGGTCGTCGAGGAGGGGCTGGAACGGATCCGCGGCCATGCGGTGGACCCTACGGCCGGGCGGCGTAAAAGGGTGTCCGTTCAGGGGTAGTAGCGCGCGGGCGTCCGCGGGAACGGGACCGCATCGCGGATGTGCTCGAGCTTGCAGATCCACTGGATGAGGCGCTCCATCCCCATCCCGAACCCGGCGTGCTGGACGCTCCCGTACCGGCGGGAGTCGAGGTACCAGTCGTAGGACTTCGGGTCTTCGCCCTGCTCGAGGAGGGACTTCTTGATCACCTCGAGGTCCGTCTCCCTCTCGCTCCCTCCGACGACCTCGCCGACGCCGTCACCGGCGATCACGTCGAAGCCGAGGACGAGGTCCGGGTGGTCCGGGTCCCGCGCCTTGTAGAACGCCTGGGAGACGCGCGGGTAGTGCGTCACGACGATCGGTTTCGTCTTGCCCTCCGTCAGGGCGCGCTCCTCCAGGGTCCGGAGATCCTTGCCCCACTCGATCTCGATCCCCTTGGACTTGAGGACCTTGAGCGCTTCATCGTAAGTGATGCGCTCGAACGGCGGCTTGACCGCCTTCAGGAATTCCGGCGTCCGGCCCATCGCAACGACATCGTCCGGGCGCTCCTCGGCGACGAGCTGGCAGACGTGGGAGATCACGCCCTCCGCGTGCTTGATGACCTCGTCCATCCCGACCCACGCCTGCTCCATCTCCGCATGCCAGTATTCGGTCAGGTGACGCGTGGTCCGCGACTTCTCGGCGCGGAAGGACGGGCCGACGTAGTAGATCTTCTCCATGGCCAGGACGAGTGCCTCGGCGTATAGCTGCCACGATTGGGTGAGGTACGCCTTCTTGCCGAAGTAGTCGACCTGGAAGAGCGTGGACCCGCCCTCGCTCCCCGCGGGCGTGATCATCGGCGGGGAGACCTCCCAGAATCCCTCGCGCCGGAAGTACTCGTGGACGGCCTTGAACGTGCAGTCCCGGATCCGGAACGTCGTGGTCATCTTCTGCGAGCGGACCCAGAGGTGGCGAACGTCGAGGAGGAACTCCTCGCTCAAATCCTCCTGGATCGGGAACTTCTCCGCGAAGTGGACGACCCGGAAATCGGAGACGCGGACCTCGAACCCGCCCGGCGCGCGCTTGTCCGCGACGACGGTCCCTCGCACGACGACCGACGATTCAATGAGGGCTTTCTCCGCGGCGGTGAACGCCTCGGGCGGAACCGCGTCCTTCGACATCGTGACCTGGATGATGTCGGTGGCGTCCCGAAGCACGACGAAGGCCTTTCCGCCGACCGTGCGCGTGCGGTAGATCCAGCCTTTCAGCTCGACGGGTTGCCCCGTGTGCTTGCCATGCAGGAGGTCCGCGATGGCCACCATAGCCTTCGGCCATTCCGGTGGCTCTAGATTATGCTTTCGCGGGCCGGGGGACTGGATTGCCGGAGGAGCTGCCATCGGCCAACCTCGGTCGCTCATCCATCCGATTCGTGGAAGAGGCGGACCGCTTGTAGGTCTGAGAAGGAGGGAAAAGGAGATGAACCATCCTTGCGCTCAATCCCCGCCTTGATGCGACCCGCCACGCCGAAGGACCTTGACGGAATCTATCGGATCGAGACCGCGTGCTTCAAGGAGCGCCGCTTCCGTCGAGACCACCTGGACTGGATTCTGCGGAACGAGCGCGCCCTGACGCTGGTCGAGGAAACGGATGGCGGGCGGCTGGATGGAGCGATCATGCTCCTCTTCGAGGGACCGTTCTGCCGCGTCCTGTCCGTCGCCACGATGCCCGAACATCGCCGTCACGGACTCGGGACCAAGATGATGCAAGCCGCAGAGGCGGAAGCACGGAGGCGGGCATGCGTCCGGGTAAGGCTCGAGGTCAGCACCCGCAACTACGCCGCCATCGAGTTCTACCGCGGCCTCGGATACCGGACCGACGGCGTGCTCTACGGATACTACTCCTGGGGCGAGGACGCCTACAGCATGATGCGCTCCATCGCGGAGGGAACGGACACGTCCGGTTCGCTCGCCTAGGCCATTATAAATATATGACAGAAGATAAAAATAATCAGTGCGAGCTGTGAAGATTCTCGCCGCCCCTCTGCAAACGCTTAAGCCGAGCGCGACAATGTGCCGCGTCCGCAGAGCACCATGTTGCCCGTCCCAACGAAGTTTTTCGTCACGTCAGGGAAGGCCGTTTCCAAGGTCTCCGACCTGAACGCGTTCGACGAGGCCCTCCAGAATGCGGGCCTGTCCGAGCAGAACATCGTCTCCGTCTCCTCCGTCCTCCCGGTCGGGATCCGGCAGGTGCGGATTCGCGATCTCCCGATGGGCGCGATCACCTTCTGCGTGCTCGCGCAGCAGAGGGGCGGCGAGGGCGAGACGATCTCCGCAGGGATCGCATACGGGTTCCGCGACGACGGCCTCGGCGGCTATGTCGCGGAAGGCCACATGCACGGCACGAAGAAGTCCCTCCAGGAGGTCCTCGAGTGGAAGATGGGGGAGATGGCGAAGATGCGCGGCATCAAGTTCCGCCATCTCGAGTACAAGATCGAGGAACTCAGCACGCCGATGGACCACTACGGGGCCTGCCTCGCCGCGGTCGTGTTCATGACCTGAGAGAATGTACGGTGTCGTCGTCTGTCCCCGGTGTCGGAAGGCAAAGGGCGTCGACCTGAAGCAGAAGACGACCACGTGCTCATGCGGTTTCGACATCCGGGTCGTCCCCGCCCGCGTTCGCGGGAGGGCCACGACCGCGAGGGAGCTGGCGCCTCTCGTGGGCCAGGTCAACGCCGAGCTCGCCGGTGGCGCGAAGGAAGTGAGGAGGGCGTTCGCCCCGCCGAAGAAGCCCCGGCTGCGGGAGGTCCACGCCCGGATCATCGCGGCCGTCCCGAAGCGGGGCGACCGATCGTCGAGGATGCGGGCCGCAGCGGTCGAGCTGACGAACGAGCTCGAGCTCTTCACGCGCGACGACTGGATGCAGGTGCTGGAGGGACTGGGGCTGCCCGACGCGGAGGGCGCGCTGGCGGTCCTCCTCGACGCGAACGTCGTCTTCGAGCCCAAACCGGGCTTCTACCGCGTCGTGGACCTCATGCCTTAGCGCGGCGCGCCCGGCGCTTCTCGCGCTGCATGTCCCGCTTGATGTCGTCGGGCAGGGTGGCGGGGAGCAGGATCGAGTACGCGTAGTGATAGAGGACCGCGGCGAAGACGATCGACGTGGCGACCGCGAGGAGGCTCCACGGTTCCTCGGCTCCGAGGAAGAAAGCGAGGAGGATGGCCCCGTGCGCGTAGCGCACGAGGAGGGCCTTGAGGAGGGGCCACAGGGTCTCGCCCCGCGAAGCGCCGAACCCGATCAGCACGCCCGTGGCCGCGTGGATCAGGCTCCAGCTCACGGAGAAGAGCCCGAGGAGGAGCAGGCTTTCCGCGGTGTGCAGGGAAGCCGGCGAGGCGGCCACGCTCGAGACGGCGCTGGCCACGGCCAGGGTGCCCGCCACGCCCGCGCCGACCGCGACGCCGTAGAACGTCGTGTCGAACCGTCCGCGGTACGCGCGGCGGTTCAGCCAGACCGTCTTGAAGGACTCCTCGAACAGGAAGAACGCGGCCAGGGCGGCCACGGTCCCCGCCAATCCAGACGGAGCGTTGACCTCCACGAAGGCCGCGATCGCGCCGAAGACCAGGCCGACCGCGAAGCCGCCGAACAGGCGCCGGTCGTCGAAAAGGCGGTACCGGGTGAAGGGGATGTCGTACCGGCGGACGGACCAGTACAGGACCGCGAGCGCCGGGCCGAGCCCCAGGGCGAGGGCGATGCTGAAATCGAGCTGGGACACCGCCATGGATGTGCGAGCAAGAGGCCCGCGCTACTTAAGCGGTCCGTCCGAGGGTTATCGGGGCTGACAACCGGGTCAATGGCTTTATGGCCCGAGGGCGGGCATGGACAGGAGCGATGCCCGGGAAAACGGCCCGGGCCCTGTGCCCCGTCTGCCAGGAGCCGATGCCCCCGGACGAGACGGAGTGTGACAACTGCGGGGCCTTCGTCATCGACGAGGCAGTCGTCCGCCTCTGCCGAGCCTTCGGCATCCCCCGCGAGAAGGCCCTCGCCCTGTTCGAGAAGGGGTTCCGCCATCCGAACCAGCTCCAGGACCGGAACGTGGACGACGTCCTGCAGCGGGGGGAGAACGGGCTCCTGTTCCTCTGTACGAACTGCGGCGGATTCGTGGCCACGGGGGATTCGAAGTGTCCTCGGTGTGCGGCCGAGTTCGAACCCGAGCCCGCCGAGGCCGAGCCGGAGAAGGACATCCTCGACACGGTCCTCTGCCCCGTGTGCGGGGCGGACAACGAGGCCGTCTGGAAGGAGTGCGAGATATGCGGTGAACCGCTCGGCGGGACCGAGGAGCCTCCGGGAGGCGAACCCGCTCCCGCACCGGAGATCGCGGCCCCTCCGCCGCACCCCGCGCCGCCCGCCGAGGCCTCGGCCGAGCAGTCCGTCGAAGAGCCGGATCTCGACCTGATCGACGACATTTTGGAAGACCTCGATCGGCCGGGACCCCCGACGCCCGACCAGCGGATGCGTCCCGTCGCGAAGCTCCGCAGGATCATGCGGCCCCGGCCGCCTGCGCCCACCCCGCGCTCCCCCGCCGTCCCGATCCGGCCCCGCAGGAAATTCACCGCCGGGTCGCCGAAAGCTTTGAAGAGGACCGTATCCAAGCCTGCGCCTCTGCCCCCGAAGCCCATCCCGCACAACGACCCTCGGCCCGTCGCCGCGACCCAGGCTCCGCCGCCGCGTGCCCGGGCCCCCTCGCCCAGGCCGACCCCGAAGGCGGCTTCGCACGGTGCCGCGTCACGCACTTCGAGAGGTCTGTTACCTTCCGAACTCTTGGGCGGGCTCGTGGTGGCCGCCGCAGCGAGCCTCTACCTCTCGGATCTCCTCGGCCAGGCGGACATCGCGTGGGCCACCTCCTTTGTGGTCACGATCCTTTCCGCCTACGTCGTCGCGACGGCCATTCTCCGAAGGACGAATCCGGCCAGGCGTAGCGACGCCCTCCCCCTCCTTGCGGGATCGGTCCTGTGCGCGGCTGCCCCCCTGTTCCCGGTGACCCTCGCTCCCGTCCTCTCGGTGGGGGGCGCGGTCGCGCTCGCCCTCGCGACCCGACGCCTCGTGAAGTCAGACCTCCGCGACCTGCTTGTCGCGGCCTCCGGGATCCCGCTCGTGGCGTCCGGCGTCGTGGCCGGGCTCGGGCTTCCGTTCGCGGGGACCGCGGCCTGGACGTTCGGCCTCCTCGCGATCGTGCCGTGGCCCGCGGCCGTGGCGGCCGAAGGGCTGCACCAGCGGCGAACGAGCCTGGTCATGCACCGCGAGCTGACGAAGGCGGAGCGGCACCTCGAGCACGCGGACTACGTGCAGTCCGTGAAGGACTTCGATCGGGCGATCGCCGTCGGCAGCCAGGGCGCTCCGGGGGAGGAGATGCCGTGGTACGGGAAAGGAGCGAGCCACATCCTCCTGGGCCGCTACGACGAGGCCCTCCGCGCGATCGACAAGGCCCTCGACCTGAACCCCCGAAACGAGGTCGCCTGGCTCAACAAGGGGAACGCCCTCACGAAGATGGGGCGCCTCCTCGACGCGCTGCGGTGCTTCAACGCCGCGATCAAAGTCAACCCGAAGTACGAGGTCGCCTGGAACAACAAGGGGAACACGCTCGCGCGGCTCGGCCACCTTGAGGAGGCGTTGTCCTGCTACGAGCGGGCGGTCGAGATCGACCCGGGATACCGCGGCGCGTGGGTCAACAAGGGTTACGTGCTCACGAAGCTCGGGCGGTACGACGAGGCGACGTCCTGCGCGGACCGCGCGCTCCGGCTGAACGAGGGCGCCCGCACGGGGACGGCGTAAGACACTCCAGCTTCGACAGGTGTTCCATTTTCTTAATAAGGCTTGAAGGAGAACAGGTAGACGGCTCAGCGACGGAGGCAGTCGCGTGCAACCGATTGTCGACAAGGTGACGCTCGATCGACTCAAGGACCGGGATCTCCAGGTCAGTTTCCTGTGCCCGTACTGCAAGTCCACGCGGATCTCCTTGGACTCGAGCCGTTCCGCCGATTCCTGGAACGGGGTGGACTGCCCGAAATGCGGAGCCCACCTGCTCCTGGACAGCGTCAGCGTCGTCGTGATCAAGGAAGCGGCCGTGACGCCGCGCGGCTGATCACTTCGGCCCGAGCATGAGGGTCGCAAAGACCTTCGCGTCCGCGACCAAGTTGTCGACCCGCGCGTACTCGTTGACCGTGTGGCCCGTCTCGTCCGTTGTGGACCAGACCGCGCAGGGGAACTTCTCCTCCCGCAAGGGGCCCGCCACCGTACCGCCCCCGATCCCGACGGGTTTCGCGCGGATGTTGCGGACCTTCTTCAGGACCTGGAGGAGCTCCCGGACGATCGGCGCGTCAGCGGGGGTCGGAGGACTCGACTCCTGGTTCGTCGCCTCGACCTTCACCTGAACGCCGAACGTCTGCATCGTCTGGGTCGCAAGCTCCTGGACGGCGGAAATGATCTCCCTCGGAGCATACTTCGGAAGGATGCGGCAGTCGAAGTAGAAGACGTCCTCACCGGGAATCGTGTTCACGTTCGGGACGTTCGCTTCGTGCTTCGTCGGCTCGAACGTGGAGGTCCACGGACGGAAGATCGGATCCGTCGCAGGGAACCGCCGCGGGAGGTTCGCGTCGATCGCGGTCAGGAGGAACGCGCCCGCGCGGTGCGCGTTGACAGCCTCGTTCGGCGTACTCGCATGGCCCTGCTTCCCCGTCACGGTGATCTTGAGCCAGAGGAGACTCTTCTCCGCGACCTCGATCTCGTCGCCGCCCGCGACGCCCCAGTCCGGGACGACGAACGCGTCCTTGGCTTCGAACAAATCCTGTGCCAGGAGATGCTTCAAGCCGAGGCCGCTTCCCGTCTCCTCATCGGAGACGATCGCAAAGCCGAGTGCGCGACCCGGCTTCTCCTTCGCCTTGGTGAGGGCTTGGTACGCGGAGAGGACGGACACGAGGGATTGACCGTTGTCCTCCGTCCCCCTTCCGTAGAGGCGGCCGTCCATCAGCTTCGGATCAAAGGGATCGCACCGCCACCCTTTCCGGTCACCCGCAGGCACGATGTCCAGGTGGCAGAGAAACCAGAGGCGCGGACCTTTCCCCACGCGGGTAATGAGGTTCGGGCGCTTTCCACCGGGCACTCGCTGGTCCGGAGCGTCGAACCGCTCGACCTTCAGGCCCATGTCCTTCATCATCGTCTGGACGAAGGCGGCCTTCTTGCCCTCGCCCTCGCCGCCGTTCGTCGGTCCGATCGCCGGGATACGGCAAAGGTCGGTGAGGGTCGAGACCATGCCGTCCCGCATCCCGTCGAGCCGGTCCAAGACATCCTCGACCGCCATGGTGGCCTCCCATCGACCCTCGCTCGATAAAGATTGCCCAGGCCTCAGGCCTTCGCGGGCTGCTTCAGGTCGAACTCGTTACCATCCGGGTCCACGAAGGCACAGAGCCACTCGCCCCAATCCATCTTCTGCGGGGAATACAGAAACCGTACGCCCTGGGCCCGCAACCGATCGAAGTCCGCGTAAATGTCATCTGTAAGGAACGTGATCCCCGTTGGACCCGGCTCCGTCTTCCCCGCGAGCTCGCAAAGATGAATCCGTGTCTCGGGACGGCCGGGGCCGAGCTCAATCCAGTGACCCGGATTCTCCGGCGTGCCCCGGACGGAGGGGTCGGCCGTTGCGCTGGCTGGCCCGATGTATGCGATGTCGAGGCCGAGGACATCTCGGTACCAAGTGATCGCCTTCCGCCCATTCGCGACGACCACCGCAACCGTGTCAACCCCGGTGAGGGTCATCGCTCCGCCGCCCCCCGGCCGTACATCTTCGCGAACCATTCCATGACCTCGTGGTCCGAGATCCGGTCGACCTCCTCGTGGACCGCGAGCTCGTTCTCATCCTGCCACGCGTCGACGATGCGGCGCGCCTCGGGCTCGCCCTCGAATTCCGTGATCACGAACTCCGTCTTCCTCCGGCGTGCCTTGAACGATCCGGCCATCTCGGTGCCGTCGAACACGACGTAGCAGTACCCGGAGTGGAACCGATTCACGATCTCCTGCCGCAGGTACAGGAACAGGTTGTCCATCGGCGTGAGGACGAACTTGCGCCGGAAGGAGGCGTGGTCGACGTGGTCCACGTCCTCCTTGAGGATCCAGTAAACCGTTCGCTCGCCGCGCGCCAGGAAACCCTTCGTGAGCCAGCCCTCCCGCTCGAATTCCCGCAGACGCTGCCGCGTCTCGCCCATGTTGAACTCGAAGCGCGTGTAGGCGGCGAGGGCCTCCGCCGAGGTCACGCCGAGGCTGCGGATGATCCGCCGCAGGACCTCCTTGCGCGCCTCCTCCTGGGAGATCTTCAGGTCCGGGACGTGGCGGTAGCGGTTCCCCGCGTCGCGCGTGACGTGGTTGCCCTGGTAGAGCTTGCGCAGCGCGTCCGTCGTCGCCGGGTAGCTCAGGTCCGACAGGGCTAGCAGTCTCTGTCGGGAAATCGGCCCATCCTCGGCCACGATCTTGAGCACGTGCTTCCCGTCCTTCGTGAGGCGCGCGGCCTTCGCGGCCTTGTACAACCGCAGGTCCTCCTCGAGGAGGTACGACCAGTATTCCGGAATCGCGAGGCCTTTCGCCAGCAGGCCCTGACGGTGCAGGCGCTCCAAGGGGACGAACTCGTTCACCCGCAACCGGGCGGCGTAGTCGGATCGCAGGCCGCCGAGGACCTTCGCGGCCTGGAGCGCGTCCGGGAAGCGGTGATCCGGGGCGAGCCCCTGCTTCTGAAAGGCATAGGCCAGGAGGTTCTCCTTGTCGAAGTCACGGGGTACGATCGGGCCGTGGGCCAGGAAGTCGCCGAGCCGCACGAACCCGGCCTGGGTCCATCGCGAAAGATCCTCCGCGTCGGGCACGTCCTTGCCGAGGAAGCGCGTGACCCGGAGCACGTCGACCCCGCGCACGGTGTGATACTGCATGAGGCGCCCGAGCGCCGCGATCGCGGGCTCGAGCATGTCCGGCCCGACGAGGTCGAGCTCGCGGACCTCGACGCACCCACTCATCTCCCAGATCTCCGCCATGCCCGCCAGATCGCCGTCCTGGACGAGCGGGAAGAACCAGCCTTCCCCGTATCGGCTCGCGACCTGGGCCCAGAGCGGCTGGGTCCACGGATCCAGGAGGGAGAGGACGCGCATCGGGTCCTTGGCCCCAGGCGGCGCGGTCCGCAACGCCGGGAGCTCGTCCGTGAGGACGTACATCTCCGTCTCGCCCTTGCCCGTGATCAGGATGCGGGTGACGACCCCCTGGTCCTCCAGGCGGTCCAGGAGCATCTCGAGCTCGTCCCACTCGAACCGCGCCCATTCCCGGATGCCGGAGAAGGGCACGGGACCGTACGCGGCCAGGAAGGAGCGCACGAGCTTCTCGACCGCATCCGGGACCGCCTCCTTCGGCGGATCGTACGCCAAGTACAGGTTCCGCGCGGTCCACCCGTCTCCCTGGAACTTGCGGATCACGTAGACGTCGTAATCGAGCTTGTCCAAGGCCTCCTTGACCTTCTCCTTCTCTTCGCGCACTCGCGAGACGATCCCGTAGAGGTCGACGCCCTCCGTCGAGCGGATCGCGTCCAGGACTCGCCCCTCGAAATCTGTAAGCGGACTACGGGGGAACGCGGAGAGGAACAGGGGAACGTCCTTGGCCCGGACGTACCGAACGCGGCCGTTCAGGAACCGCCCCTCCAGAATCTCTCCCTTCTTCCGGCGCTCGAGCCACTCCGCGTGGTCGAACGCGGACGTGTGGTTCCAGAGGTCCAGGATCATCCCGACCTCGAGGAACCGGTCGAAGTAGTCGTCGATCGTCCGGATGTCCGCGAACTGCTTCTGGAGCAGGAACGCCTTGAACTGGCCCTCCTCGAACACCTCGCGGGTCTCGCCCTTCCGCTGGAGGTGCTGGAGGTCGCGGGTCATCATGTACTGGAATTCCTTGTCGACGAGGAAGTGGCCCGATGTCACGACGCTCTCCGCCTCGAGGTCGCGGAGGGTCTCCTCCACGAGGTCGGCCTCCAGGCCCATGGCGACTGCGAGCTCCTGAGGGGACTGCGGGCCGTCCGCCTCGAGGCGCTTCGTCAGGAGGCGGTCCAGAGAGTCCTCGAACTTCGCACGCTCGATCTCCCGCGCGCTGTAGACGGTTTCCTCCACGCCCTTGCGGCCGACGAGATAGCCCCGTTCGAGCTTTCGCAGCGCCTCGTTCAAATCGTCCTTCTCGAGCTTCGAGAGGCGCGCGAGCTCCTTGTGGGTCCGCGGCTTCTCCTGGATGAGTTTGAGGAGCTTCTCCTCGGGAGGGCGCAGGCGCGAGCGCTGCGCGTAGACCGCGGCGTACGTGGGCACGAGCTCCTTCGGGGCCCAGTGCACCCCCTGCGGCGTCCAGACGCTCTCGACGAGGCCCTCGTCCATGAGCATCCCGGACCACTTGCGGACGTCCGGGAAGGACGCGGTCGCGTGCTCCAGCGGGTTGCGCCCCTTCTGCTGCAGGAGGTTTGCGTCCCCGACGCGGTCGAGGAAGGAGAGGATGTCCTCCTTGCGGGCGATCCGCGGGAGTTTCTTGCGGAAGTACTCCTGGACCTCGGCCGGCTTGAACTGGATCGCGGTGATCTGGTCCGCCGGCATGACGCGCTCGAGGACCTTGCGATGCAGCTCGCGGAGCAACGCGGACCGGTCCTCCATGAGGACGAGGTCGGAGACGCCCTGGAGGACCACATTGTGGGCGAAGGGCGACGGGAGGCCGGTGAAGTCGCTCTCCTTGACGCGGATCGTGCCCGCCTCGATGGCCCGGAGGACCTCGCGCGCATGATCGAGGTCCATGACCGCATGGAGGATCTCGTTGTACGTCTCCTTGATCACGGGGAAGTCCTCGATCTCGTGGAGCCAGTCGAGGACGCGCTGGGAGCGAAGTTGCTGGCGGCCGATCGAGACCTCGCGGCCCTTGTAGTTCCGCAGGACCATGAAGGACCGTGTCGCGCAGTGCCGGAAGCGCTGCTTGAACAATTCTGTGTTCTTGATCGCCCTGCGCAGCATGTCCTCCAGGTCCTCGCTCGAAACGAGCTTCACGAGGTCGTGGATCTCGATGCGCTTCGGGACCGTCAGCATGAAGTTGTCATCCGTCACGCTCACGCGCACGTTCGTGTGCTGCTTCTCCGTGATCGCGAACGCGTACGCGCGGCTCAGGGCGTCGTTCACGCGACGGCCGAAGGGGAAGTGGAAGACGATGTTCCGGTTGCCCTTCTCGTCGATGAAGCCCTCCAGGAGCACCTGCTCGTCCGTCGGCAGGTCCGGGAGGAGGGCGCGCTGCTCCTGGACGTAGGAGACGAGGGAGTTCGCGGACCCTTCGTCGACGCGGTACTCCAGCGCGAGCCATTCCCGCGCGGCCTTCTCCCCGTCCTTGTCGATCTTCGTGGCCAGGTCCCGCCGGAATCTCCCCACCGCGACGGAGAGATCGAAGGACCGCGGAAGCATCTCCCCGGTCCAAGAGGGCACGGTGGGCCGGCGGCCCGAGGCGTCCTTGACATAGACGGAGGTCCCGCGGGCCCGCGCGAACTGGTACGTGCGGCCGCCGAGGACGAACACGTCGCCGGGACTCAGGTACTCCACGAACCGCTCGCTCAGCTCGCCTAGGGGCGTCCCCCGCTCCGAGTAGACGTGGTACGTACCCTCCTCGGGGATCGTGCCGACGTTGGTGTAGTAGATCATCCGGGTGCCTTTCTTCTTGCCGAACCGTCCTTCGGCCTCGTCGAACCAGATCTTCGCGAAGACCTTGATGTCCGGGTTGCGGGACGAGAGGTAGTCGATGACGGCGAGGAAGTCCTTCTTCGAGAGGTCGTGGAAGGACGAGGACCGCTTCACGAGCGCGTAGGCCTCGTCCACACCCCAGCGCTTCTCGAGGGACATCGCGACGAGGGCCTGCGCGAGGACGTCCAAGGGACTCTTCGGGATGTCGACGCGGTCGATGCGGCCGTCGTACGCCGCCTTGGAGAGGGTCGCGCACTCGATCAGGTCCCAGGGCTCGAAGGCGATCATGCGGCCCTTCGCCGTCTCCCCGTACGCATGACCCGCGCGACCGATCCGCTGGAGGCCTTTTGCCACGCTCTTGGGTGATCCGATCTGCACGACGAGGTCGATGTAGCCGATGTCAATCCCGAGTTCGAGGGAGGTCGACGAGACGGCGGCCTTGAGCTGGCCGTCCTTCAGCTTCTGCTCGACATCGAGACGGGTGACCTTCGACAGGGAGCCGTGGTGGGCCTCAAGGTCCTCGACCCCGCGCTCCTTGAGCTTGAAGGAGACATGCTCCGTCCCGCTGCGGGTGTTCGTGAAGATGAGGGTCGTGCGGTGCTGGTCGATCAGGTCGCTCAGCAGGTCGTACATGCGGGCGTTGGCCACGTCCATGGGGACCGCGGTCATGTCCCGCACGGGGCACAGGACCGACAGGTCGAGGGACTTGCGGGTGTCGACCTCGACGATGTGCATGTCCCGCACCTTGCCGTCCTCGTATCCCGCGAGGAACTTCGCCTCCTCCTCGATCGGCGCGATCGTGGCGCTCAGCCCGATCCGCACGAAGTCCCGCCCCGTCTGCTCGCGGAGGCGCTCGAGCCCGACGGACAGGAGGGCGCCGCGCTTCGACGAGCAGAGCTCGTGGATCTCGTCGATGATGACCCACTCGACCTTCGAGAAGGCCTCCCGGAACTTCGGGGTGCTCAGGATGATCGCCAGGCTCTCCGGCGTCGTGATGAAGATGTGGGGCGGCCGGCGCACCTGCTTCTGGCGTTCCTGGGGGGACGTGTCGCCGCTCCGGACCGCGACGCGGATCTCGGGCAGCGGCTGGGCCTCCTTCGTCGCGAGTTCCGTGATCTCCCGCAGCGGCTCCTCGAGGTTGCGGTTGATGTCGTTCGCGAGCGCCTTGAGCGGCGAGACGTAGAGGCAGTAGATCCGGTTCTCCAGCTCGCCACGGAGCTGCTTCGCGTAGAGCTCGTTGATCACGGACAGGAACGCGGTGAGGGTCTTCCCGCTGCCTGTGGGCGAGGACACGAGGACGTTCTTCCGCGCGTGGATGAGGGGCACCGCATAGGACTGCGGCTCGGTGAGACCCGCGAACTTGGCCGTGAACCAGTCGCGGAGGAGGGGTTGGAGGAGGCCGAGGACCTCGTCCTTCGTGGCGGCTTTCTTTACCTTATGTAACATGCCCCGCCTTCGTGAGAACCTCGGAAATCACGAGGTATAGGAGGTGGTCTAAAAAAGGCTTGCGGGAGAGGACGCTGAACCGGGATTGCGCGAGGCGGAACCCTTGGTGGATCGTCGGTGTGGGAGCTTGGCTAACCCGTGGGATGCGTGCGCAAACGGTTTATATCACGTGTCCGTTGAATCGGTGAAAGCGCGGGAAGGCCGCGAACCGCGAGGGGATTGGCATGGCAACGCAGGAAGGCGTTCGGGGTCGCGTAATCAGTCGGCGGCAGTTCCTGACCCTCGCCGGAGCCGGCGCGATCGTCGGCGCGTTCATCCTCGCGGCCACGCAGAAGAAGGGGCTACAGGGTCTCCTGAAGGCCGCAACGGCCCCGCGGACGAACCAGGCCACCGCAGGCAAGTACATCACGACCGCAGCCACGCCCGCGAGCCCGTCCTTGTTGCAGAAGCTGTTCGGCGGCAAACTCTAGGCGAACTCCTGCCACGCCCGCGGATCAGGCGTAATCATAGAATCCGTGGCCGGCCTTCTTCCCCAGCTCCCCCTCGGACACCATCCTTCGGAGCAAGGGGGCGGGCGCGTACTTGTCGCTGCGGAACCCCTTCTGCAGGACCTCCATGATGTTCTGGCATGTATCGAGGCCGATGAAATCCGCGAGCTCGAGGGGGCCCATGGGATGATTGGCACCGAGCTTCAGGACCGTGTCGATGGCCTCGCGCGTCGCCACGCCCTCTTGGAGGGCTAGGATGGCCTCGTTGATCATGGGCATGAGGACGCGGTTCGAGACGAAGCCAGGGAAGTCATGGACCTCGACGGCCGTCTTGCCCATGCGGGCGCAGACCTCGAGCGCAAGTTGCATCGTTCCATCGCTCGTCTCCTTCCCCCGGACGACCTCGACGAGCTTCATCGCCGGGACCGGATTGAAGAAGTGCATCCCGACGAACCGGTCCGGCCGACGGGTCGCGGCCGCCAGCTCGCCGATCCCGATCGAGGACGTGTTGCTCGCAAAGACCGTGTGGGGTCCAGCAAGGGCGTCTGTCTCGCGCAGGACGGACTTCTTGAGATCGGGGTCCTCGGGGACGGCCTCGATGACGAGGTCCGCCTTCGCCGCCGCGGCGACGTCGAGCGTTCCCTGGATCCGGTCACGAATCATCTTGGCCGTCGCGGCGTCGAGAGTGCCCCGTTCCACGGAGCGCTGGAGCGACCGTTCGACCCGCGAGAAGCCGCTGGTTAGGAAGCGATCTTCGACGTCCCGCATGACGACATCGTATCCGGATGCCGCGGCGACCTGGGCGATCCCGGCCCCCATCTGTCCTGCCCCAAGGACGGCGATCGTTCGAATCGGCATGGCGGGCGCGTAGCCGGGACGTTGTAATGAGCGTATGCACCGGCGGGGTGGCGGTCAAGGCCGCTCGAGGATCATCGCCATCGCGTTCCCCCCGCCGAGGCAGAGGGTCGCGAGGCCTCGCTTCGCGCCCCGATCCTTCATCGCGTACGCGAGGGTCGTCAGGATCCGCGCGCCACTGCAGCCGAGGGGGTGGCCCAAGGCGACCGCTCCCCCGTTCACGTTGAATTTCGCGTGGTCGATCCCGAGCTCCTTCATCACCGCCACGCTCGCGGCCGCGTACGCCTCGTTGTGCTCGATGAGGTCGAAGGCGTCGATTGTCAGGCCGGTCTTCTTCAGGATTTTCCGGACCGCGGGGATCGGGGCCTCCATGACGAGCTCGGGCTTGACACCGGAGGTAACGTAGTCCACAATCTTGGCGAGGGGCTGGACGCCGTGGCGGTCCGCGGCCTGCCGGGACATCACGACCATCGCGGACGCCCCGTCGCTGAGCTGGGACGCGTTTCCCGCCGTCACGACCCCGTGCTCTCGGAACACGGGCGTCAGCTTCGCGAGCTTCTCCAGGGACGTGTCCTGGCGGATGCCCTCGTCCAAGTCGACGCGGGCCTGACCAGGCAGCTCGACGGGGAGGATCTCCTCCTTGAACTTGCCCTCCAGCGTTGCCTGGGCCGCGCGGCGGTGGCTATCCAGCGAGAAAGCATCCTGATCCTCGCGGCTGACCTTGAACCGCTCCGAGACAATCTCGCCGGTCACCCCCATGTGAAACTGGTTGTATGCGTCCCAGAGGCCGTCATGGACCATCGCGTCGAGGAACGGCACGTGGTTGTACCCGATGCCCCACCGCGCCTCCTTCACGAGGTAGGGCGCGCGACTCATCGACTCCATGCCGCCCGCCACGATGACCTCCTCGGACCCCGCGCGGATCGCGTCCGCGGCGATCGCGACGCTCTTCATCCCGCTCGCGCACACCTTGTTGACCGTCACGGCGCCGATGCGGTCCGGCAGTCCCGCGTAGAGCGCGGCCTGGCGGGCCGGGTTCTGGCCGAGCCCCGCCTGGATCACGTTGCCCAGGATGACCTCCTCGATGTCCGCGCCGACGAGCCCCGTGCGCTTCACGGCCTCCGCGACGACGAGGCTCCCGAGCTTGACCGCCTCGACGTTGCGGAACGCGCGGCCGTATTTCCCGATGGGCGTGCGACAAGCGCCGGCGATGACGACCTCGGTCAAGGGGTCTCCTCTCCCGCGAACGATGCAAGAACCCCGCGTTCTATTTAACATGTCGGCGCGGCCCGATCGCCGTCTCGGACGGCTACGTGCACGGTGACTGTACGACGTCGGCTTATCCGGGTCGGGCCGCCGTGTCCGGCTTCGTCCCGCGCGGTGCGCGGACGAGGTGCAAGCGATGGGTCTTGGAACGAAACTACGGACGCGATGGACGATCCTCCTGGTGGTCCTCCTCGCGGCAAGCGCGGTGGGCGTGCTCACGCCCACGATCAGCAACACCGTGGACCGAACCGTCGTCGTGAACGGACAGGCCATCACCCTGACCGTGGAGGGCGTCCCGATGACGGTCGCCCCGGGCGAGGTCTTCCGGGTCGTCGCGACGATGACGAACAACGCGAACCGACCCGTCCCCGCGGTGCTGAGGATCGAAGCACGGAACCCGAACAACACGGCGCCGAACGAGCTGACCGTCTACGCGGGGTGCGGCGCCGAAGAGGTCGTCAGCTCCCGCACGCTGGACTACTACATCGGATGGGACGGTCCCCTCCTTGCGGCGAAGGGCGTTTCCTTCCCCGCGGGAACAACGGCCCACACGCTCACGGCGGCAATCGGGGGCGCAGACTACTGGCCCGTCGTCCTCCATGAGATCCTGGAGCGGGACGCGAAGGGTTACCGGTCCCTGATCAGCCCCGGGCTCAATGCGACGGACGCCGTCCGCAACTCCGGGTCGGACCTCCTGAAGGTCCTGAACTACTACGGCATGGTCGCCTGGACGTCGGGCGCGACGGACTGGACCCTCATCGTGCCTTTCTCCGACCACGTCGTCGCTTCGGGAGACGGCTCCCAGGACGGCTTCCTCGTGGAAATCCACCCGCAATCCCGGGGGAGCTTCGAGTTCAAGTTCTGGGCCGAGCGCCCGGATGGCCTCGGGATCCCGAACCACCCCACCTACACTTGCGGGCCGCTGTGACGGCGGCCCGTCCCCTTTTTCCCGCCCGCCGAACCCCCTGCCTCTTGCGGCGCCCCGATGGACGCATCGTCCTTGGGACCGCTGCTAGCCCTCTGACGGCCCCCGCGGAAGGACCGGCTCCGAAGGCCTGATGACCCTGCCGGCCATGCCCACGTGACAAGAACGAGGGCAGGGAGGGTCTCTGCTGGGCTACGGTGACTGGATCAGCCGGGATGGGAAGCTCGTCTTCCTCGAGAAGGCGACGCGGACGATCCCCTACGGGTTCCTGAGCGTAGCCTTCTCCCTATACTTGCAGTACCTCGGGTTCAGCCTCGTCCAAATCGGCATCGTCCTGACGCTCACGATCCTCAGCAGCGCGCTGTACACGTTCGTCATCAGCTTCGTCGCAGATCGCATCGGGCGCAGGCGAACGCTCGTGTTCTTCGCGCTCACCGATTGCATCGCGGGCGCGCTCCTCTTCAGCTCGACGGCCTGGTGGGCCCCGGTCTTCGCGGGGATCGTCGGCAACATGACCGTCGGCGCGGGGGAGGTCGGGCCGTTCCTCTCCCTCGAGCAGGCCATCCTGCCGCGGACCTGCGAGTCGAGCCGCAGGACGTTCGCCTTCAGCGTCTACAACTTCGTGGGATACGGAGCGTCGGCCGTGGGGGCGGGCCTGGCCGGCCTCGCATCGACCCCGTCGCCGGACCAGCTGCGGCCCTTCTTCCTCGGCTACCTCGCGTCGGGGCTGCTCGGGGCGTTCCTCTACTCCCGGTTATCGAAGCAGGTCGAATCGGACGCCGCCGCAACGAAACGCGCGGTCCTCTCTCCGAAGGCCCGGCCCATCGTGTACCGCCTTTCCGGGTTGTTTGCAATCGATTCGTTCGGCGGGGGCTTCATCGGCGGGAACATCCTCTCGCTGTACTTCGCGGACCGGTTCGGACTGAAACTGGGCTCCCTCGGCTTCCTCTTCCTCCTCACCCAGCTCGTGACCGCCGGGTCTTTCTTCCTCGCGACTCCCATCGCCAAACGAATCGGGCTGCTCCGAACGATGGTCTTCACCCACGTGCCCTCGAACGTCTTCCTCATCGGGGTCGCCTTCGCGCCGACCGCCCTGGGTGCGGTGGTCCTGCTCCTCTGCCGGCAGTCGCTTTCCCAGATGGACGTGCCCACGCGGCAATCCTACGTCATGGCCATCGTGGACGAGGCAGACCGAACACCGGCGGCAGGGTTCACAAGCACCACGCGAACCGTCACCTCGTCCATCAGCCCCTCCATCGCGGGGTACGCCTTGGAGAACCTCTGGCTCGGCACGCCGCTCGTGGCCGCCGGGGCCCTCAAGCTGCTGTACGACGCCTTGATCTACGTGAGCTTCCGGAAGGTCCACCCGCCGGAGGAGAAGGGGAAGGAGACCCCAGGCAAGCCCCCGCCCGGATGACGGATGTCGTTTGGGCACCAGCCTTTTGTAGCCGGCGGGCCGTCGGGCTTCCCTGGAGGAACGACACATGAAATGGGTGACGAGAGAGAAGGCCAAGGTGGACCGGATCGCCTGTCCCTGGCTCATCTCCCGGTTCGTCGATCCGAAGGCGGAGTTCCTGTTCGTCCCGAGGGAGAAGGTCCTCGACGTAGCGAAGGAGCAGGGCGCCATCCCGTTCGACACGCCGGGAGCCGAGCTCCACCACTTCAAAGAGGGGGACGACGAGCGCTGCAGCTTCGATGCGATCATCCGGAAGTACAAACTCACGGACCCCGCCCTGCTCGACATGGCGGAAGTCGTCCGCACCGCGGACGCGGCGCCTCGGCGGCCGCGGCCGGAAGGGGCCGGCCTGGAGGCGATGGCCCTCGGGTTCCGCACGAACGCGAAGGATGACCACGACAACATGCGGCTCCAGTTCCCCGCGTACGACGCCCTGTACACCTATTGCAAGCTGAAGGTCGAAGGGAAGGGGAAGCTGGAGCACGCGGCCTGATGAGCCTCGAACCCCGGGGTTTCATCGCGCTTCCGGAACACCACGGAGAGGGCGGGTTCGACCACGCGGCCGTCCATGGAGCCTCGGGCCGCCTCTACCTGGCCCATACCGCGAACGACGCGGTCGACATCATCGACCTCCGGACGGACCGCTACCTTCGATCCATCACCGGCCTGAGGGGCGTGGCGGGCGTCCTCGTCTCCGACGAAAGGAATCTCGTCTTCACCTCGAATCGCGGAGAGAACACCGTCAGCATATTCGAGGACGGGAAGGATGCCGACGCGGGAAAGGTGAAGGTGGGTGTCCACCCAAACGGCCTGGCGTTCGCTCCCTCCCGCGGCCTGCTCCTGGCGGCGAATGTGGGCGACCCGAAGATCCCGGGTTCCACCACGGTCTCCCTGGTGGACATCGCCTCCAGGACGATGATTGCGAGTGTTCCGGTTGCCGGCCGCACCCGATGGCCCCTCTACGACGACAAGACGCGGGCCTTCTACGTCAACATCCGCGACCCGCCTCAGATCGCGGTCATCGACATCCCGCATCCGGATCAGGTCGCACGCACGTTGCCCATCCCGGCCACCGGACCGCACGGCCTGGACCTCGACGCGACGCGCGGGCGCCTCTTCTGCGCATGTGACGACGGTCGGCTCATCGTCCTCAACCGGTCCTCGGGCGAGACCCTCGACGAGCGGCCGCTCAGCGGTCCGCCCGATGTGGTCTTCCTCAACTCCCACAGGAACCACCTCTACGTCGCCATCGGTGACCCCGGCGTCATCGACGTCTTCGACACGCAGACCCTGGAGCGGATCGAATCCTGCCCCACGGAGAAAGGGGCCCATACGATCGGCGTCGATGCCGCGCGCGACCGGGTCTACGCCTTCCTCCCGGAATCGCACCGGGCTGCGGTCTTCGAAGACGCGGAGCACGGCTAGCGTGATTGCGGCTCCGCGCCCGGATGTTCGCCGTGGGCAAACATCGCCATTGCGGCCTTCTGCTTCGCCTCGCGTTCCTCGCGGCTCATCGGAATCCGCATGGAGAGCGTCCATCGGTGTCCGAACGGGTCCTCGAGCTGCCCGTACCGTTCGCCCCAGAACACGTCGTCGAGCGGCATGGCGACCTTGGCGCCCGCCGCGAGGGCCTGGTTCCAGAGCTTGTCCACATCCTTCGTGTAGACGTGGAGCATGGATGTGAGGGCGCCGACACTCGTGGGTGACCGCGTCGAGGATTCCTCGAACGCATCGGACAGCATGACAAAGGAATCGCCGATCTTCATCATCGCGTGGATGAGCTTGCCATCCGGCGTGGGCTGTCGTGAAATCTCCTTCGCCCCGAAGGCCCTCTTGTAGAACTCGAGGGCCTGCGCCGCGCCCGCAATGAAGAGGTACGGGGTCACGGTGCGCATGCCCGGCGGAATCGGGCTCAGCTTCTGCGCGAGGCGCGGTCTTTTGGCGGTCCGCTTCGTCTTCTTCGCCATGGACAATCCTCCCTAACCTCATTCCCGTTCGTCGCATAAGGGTGAGGCATATGACGCGGGGGCCGTCAGGGAGGCCGGAATCGATGGCCTCAGCGGAGGTTCTCTGGGATCAGCCGCTCCACGATGACCGTGTCCAGCCAGCGGCCGTCCAGCTTCCCGTGCTTCTCGTACACGCCGACCTCTCGGAAGCCGCAGCGAGCCACGAGCCGACGGCTCGCCGTGTTGTGAGGGAACATTCGCGAAACGAGCTTCCAGTACCCGAGCTCGCGGGCTTCGTCGACGAGCGAGCCAAGGAGGTGTTGTCCGATGCCGCGGCCACGGTAGCCCGCCTGGACATAGATGGAGAACTCGCCGACCCCTACGTAGCACTCCCGGGGCCGGTAGCTCGCGATGGAGGCCCATGCGACGACCTGATGACCTCCCTTCGCATCGCCTCCCGGATCGGAGACCTCGGTCACGAGGACGGGGTGGAAGTCGTCGTGCTGGCCGATCCAATCGCGCATGGCCGACTCCGAACGGGGTGCGGTCTCGAACGTGGCGATCCTCTCCTCGATCGCATCGTTGTAGATCTCGGCCAGGGCCGGCGCGTCCGCGGGGACAGCCCTCCGGGTGACGACGCCTGCAGGGTCCGGGTGCGATCGCCGGGTCTCCATCCCATTCGGCCGGAGCCCCTGCCCGCGCATAAGCCTGACGAGGACCGCGAACGGAGCGATCGGATCAGGAAAGGACCCGGAGATCGCGTTCCAGGATCGCGGTCTCCTTCTCGCCCAGATCCCCCGGCGTGACCGAGATCAGGAAGACAGACTGGGACGGAAGGATCGCTTCATTCACGCGTTCGAGGAAGAGGACCGTGTCCCGGGTTCCGTTGTTCGCGACAAGCATCCCGAGGCCATCAAGGAGAATCGCGGCATGGCCCCGATGATCTTCCACGAACCGCTCGATCGTCTTCGTCAGGACGGCGAGGGAGGTCGGGGCGATCCGATCCACTCCGGCCGCGTGGCTGAGCTCCAGGATCGGCACGTCCAAGAGCCCCTGTTCCGCGCGGACCATCTCCGGGGCCTGATGGGTGATCACGAGGGAGGGGAGCTTCCGGCCTGCGAGCATCCGGAACACGCGGTAGCTCAGATCGACCTTCCCCTCCTTCACCAGGTAGGATTGGCCTCCCTGGACGTCCCGGGGCAGCGCGACGCGCGGGAGGGGTGCCGGAGCCGGCGCCAGCCGGATTCGTTCCAGGGCACGGATCCTCGTCTTGAGGCCCTCGTCGTCCGGGTTCCGCCGGAGGGCCTCGGAGTATGCGCCGAGCGCCTCCCGATCCTGGCCCATCCGCGCAAGGACGTCGCCCCGCGCCATCCACACGTCCCAGTCGTTCGGCGCGACGGCCGCGAGTCGGTCGAACGTCTCCAGAGCCCCTGGGAAATCCCCTCGCTCCTGGAGGACGCGGCCGCGGTTCAGCAAGGCGGCCGCGTTCAGGGGTTCCAGACCCAGGACGAGGTCGAGCGCGGCGAGCGCCTCGGGGCCCTTGCCGGACCGACGGAGGGCGACCGCGCGGCCCAACAGCGCGGTGCGGTTGTCCGGCTCCGCATCGAGGACCTTGTCGAACAACGCGAGGGCGTCGGCATAGCGGCCGCCCGCACTCGCCAAGAAAGCCCGCCGCAGCAGGGGGCGCACGTCCACCGGAGGCGGGAGGAGAGGCTCCTCCTCGATAGGGGGAGGGGTCTCAGGAAGCGGGACGGGGGAGGGAAGCCGTTCCAGGGCGGATTGAGCGGCCGCGCGAAGGAGTTCGTCCGCCTCGTCCTCTGCCAGCCGCTCCAGCTCGACGCGGGCCCGCGTGCGAAGCCATCCGGCGTAGGCATCGGTCTGGGCGATCCGCTCGTAGTCCTGAATCCTCGATTCCAGGGTCGCGCGACCCATCTCCCCGCGGAGGGTCGCCGCCTCGGGTTCGGCGGATGGCAGGATCGCGGGTGCGGGGCGTTGGGGCCGCGGGCCCATGTATCCGCGCCGGCCTAGTCCTTGGCGGACGAGGAAGCGCATCGCGGCGGAGCGGTCTCCGCCGAACTCCTTCCGGGAGTAGCGCTCGAGGGATTCGAACGTCGAGGCGTCCCAGCCGCTCGTTAATACTTTTCGTCGGCGCGGGCGGTTCCCCGATCCCCTGGGCTCAGGTTCGTCTTCCAAGTCTACTGCGGGGCCCTGAGCCACCGCGACGTCCCCATCGAGCGCGATCGGCGCGGCGTTGGCCAGCGGGGAATCGGCGATTCCGCGGTCGGAATCCCCATGGGCTGGAAACCCCGCGAGAGAGAGTCCGGGCGCCTCGGCTGCAGGCTCCCGCCGTGAGTCGAGACGGCCGAACGCGATGAGATGGACAATCTCCCCATCCAGGTCCGTGTATTCCGACATCGAGTCAGGGGCCACCGCGCTGTGCGGAGTCACGCGGCGGTGTTCGACCTCCCCGATCCGTGTGAGGAACTCCCGGGCGGCTTCAGAGGCCCTCTGGGGAATCAGGCCCACAATCAGAGGGGAGCGGCGATTCGGCTGGATGGGATCGGTACGTTGCTTCCGGATGAGCGGAGAGGCGACGCGCCAAGATGTAGGGCTGTCGAAGATCTCGAGTACGACGACGCCCCCGGCGTCGAGGATGGCGACCCCGCACTGCCGCGTGTCCGACGCGGTTCCCGGAGGCATCGTTTCTCGACCGAGATGGTTCGGGCTGGATGCCGCCGCCCCGGCGAGAAGATCATCCGAGGCTTGTGACTCCGATTCAACAGTCGACACTACTGACGAGGAACCCTGCTGCGCCGCCACGGCCTGGTCCACGGAGGTCCAGACCCAGCCTTGGTCGCGGGCCAGCAGCGCCTGGCGGACCGCCGCAGGCGCCAGAGCGTCAGCGAGAGGGAGGACGGCCCCGGTTGTGATGGACTGCGACGCATGCACGCACTTGACCTCGATCTCCGCCTCGGACTTCGGTTCGAGGAAGGCGCCCGCGGTCGTGGCGCGGGACGGGGTCTTCTTTCCCTCGAAGAGCGAGCCCGGGAGGAGGAGCACCCGCGACGCGGTCGCATTGCGCACCCGCAGCCGATCAAGCTGGCCCGGGTCGACGGCCGAAATCAGGTCCGAGACCTCCTGAGCGAGGACGTATCGCCGCTCGCGGGCTCGGGTCTGAAGGACGGGCACGGTCACCGTGGAACCGTCGTCCGAGAGGACAGGAGCGCCCAAGGAGAATCCGTCTCCGACTGCGATGGCGTGCGCGAAGCGCGCGAGGGGTGTGTCCCCATCTCGAGGCATCCCGGCCCTTCTTGAATTGGATCGACGAGCTGGATATCTCGTATTTGTTGGTATGTCTCGGCAATGACCCCGGGTTGACAAACGCGAGACGAGACGGGCACGCGGGGATTCGAACCCCGGTCTGAGGCTCCGAAGGCCTCTAGCCTAGTCCAAACTAGCCTACGTGCCCGCGGGCCGAACCGCCCCTGCCGATAAAAGGGTTCGTTCCCGGATCCGCTCTCGCCTCAGTCGCCGACGAGCTTCTTGTAGGCCGACGCGTCGAGGAGGTCCGACACCTCCGCCGGGTTCGAGAGCTCGAGCAGGACCATCCATCCCGCGCCGTACGGGTCCTTGTTGACCTGCTCCGGGGTGTCATCGAGCACCTTGTTCACCTCGAGGATCTTGCCGGACAGCGGGGAGAAGATCTCGCTGACTGCCTTCACGGACTCGACCGTGCCGAGGACGTCGCCTCGCGCGAACGTCTTGCCGATCGGCGGGAACTCGACGTAGACGACGTCGGTCAGCTCGTTCTGGGCATGGTCCGTGATCCCGACCCGGGCTCGGTTCCCTTCGATCTTCGCCCACTCGTGGTCCTTCGTGTAGCGGAGGTCCTCGGGGATCTTGGACACAGATGCACCGAGCGGGCACGAAGCCATGACCGGATATGAGGATTTCGACCTCACCGGCCTTTCCAGTTCGCGCCCCAGGCCTGGTGGACGAAAATCTCCTGGCTCCGGATCTTGTGGATGTGGTGGGCGATGATCACGAGGAGGAGGGCCGCAACGCCGGCCACCGTCAAGAGGAGGTAGACGGGATTCCTGCCGAGCGTCCCGAAGAAGTCCGTGACGGCCGTGCCAACATCAGCCATGGCTCGAAGCTTCCGCGAAGAGGTTTCCTGGGCCCCGGAAAAACCTTTCTCCGTGAAGCCCGGATTCGATAATCAATTCCTCCAGCTCGCCCTCCTGGAACAGATGGTAGTACCGCGGGATGACGACCCCGTCGGGCATCGTCCACGGGATCTCCACGTCCCCCCGCACATCCGGGGGCAGATGCTGCCGCGCCTCGACCGCCTTCCGGAAGCGGGGCTGATCGAGGGCCCAGACGCTGACGAACGCGCGGCCTCCGGACCGAAGGATCCGGCGGAGCTCTCGCAGGGCGACGATGCGCTCGTCGACCGAGGGCAGATGATGGAGGACGGCGACGCAGAGGGCCGCATCCATCGAGGCGGAGCGCAGCGGGAGGGTCGTCGCCTCGGCCTGGATCCAACAAATGTGCTGACCCCACAGGCGGCCGCGAGATCCGCGTCGGCCGATCAGGAGCAGGTTCCGTGCGAAGTCGACCGCGACGACGGCGTGTCCCGAGGCGGCGAGGGCCCTCGCGTGGCGGCCGTTACCGCACCCCACATCCGCGATGCGCGCCGCTTCGGGGAGCGAGGTCGCGAAGGAGAGGACCTCCGGCCAGGGCTCCTCGCGGGAGGCCGCGAAGGGCTCCGCGATGCGCTCATAGGTCGCCCGGACCTCCGCCTTCGTCGCCGAGGCCACGGACACCCCAGGCGGGTGCGGCACGATAAAGGCCGCGCTCAGGCCTCGAGTGCGGCGCGGTCGAGCTCCGCGATGACGCGGCTCCGGATCTCCGAGAGAGGGGGCAGATCCGCTTCTAGCTGCCCGCGGTTCAGATACTGGACGTAGACGGGCTTCATCGAACTGCCACACGCGGGGCACTTGCTCACGCCGACTTCATAGGTGCCGCACTTGGGACAACGGAGCGGCTCCTTCCGCGCTCCGAACTTCCCCCGCTTCGCCACGGGCTTTCCCTCGATCTCGACGATGTCGCACGCGAAGTCGATGGTCGGAGCGTTGCTCAGGGAGGTGCCGATGCCGAACCCATCCGCGCCTGCGGCCAGGAGAGCGGGGATCGTCTTCTCGTCGATGTTGCCCGAGACATAGATCTTGACGTCCTTGTGGCCTCGGACATCCAGCTCCCAGCGGATCTCGCGGACGATCTGCGGGAAGTTCCCGCGGCGAGAGGATGGCGTGTCGAGGCGGACGCCGGCCAGATTCGGGATCTCCTCCAGGGCGAGGAGGGTCTCCGTCTTCTCATCGTAGTAGGTGTCGACGAGGGCGATGCGCGGGATCCTTTTCTCCAGGTATTTCTGGACGGCATGGAACGCCTCGCGCGACCCGCCCATGACGATGACCAGGGCGTGGGGCATCGTGCCCATCGCAGGCAGGCCCAGGATGGAGGAACCGAGGGGCGTCGTGATCGCGTCGAGCCCGCCCACGTAGACGGAGCGCTCGATGAGCGGCGCGATCCCCGGATGCATCCGCCGCACCCCGAAGGAGAAGATCTGCTTGCCGTTCGCGAGCTTGCGCAGCCGCGCCGCCTTCGTCGCGATTCCGCTCGTCTGACAGATGAGCCCGAGCAGGGGCGTTTCATACAACGCCCAGTCGCCATACGGCCCCTGCAACGTCATGACGGGCAGCGGGACGCCGCGCGGCGTGCGCGGCTGGAACAGGGTTCCCTCGGGGAGGGACCAAAGGCTCACGTCCTTCCCCTTCAGGAGATGCACGGCCTCCTCGATCCCGGCCAGGATTCCCCAGGGCCACCCGTTCGGCAGGCCGCCCGTGGTGACTTCCGCGTCGACGACGGTCCGGTCCTTCCCCGCCTTCTTGAGGATGTCCAGGGTCCGCAGGAAGTAGACGTCCGTCGTCTTCCCGGCGTGGATCTCCTCTTCCGTGGCGATGTAGAAGTCCCGGCCCTTGTCCGAGCTTGGCATGGTGTCGCGGCCGCTACTCGCGGCGGACCTTATAGGTTTTGGTCGAGCCGTATTGAAGGGGCCCGAGCCGCTCGGCGTACCGAACGAGGATGTCCGACGCCCGCACGGTCTCCCTGAGGGAGACGCGCTCGTCGGGAACATGGATGCGCGCGGTGTCCCCGGGCCCGAAGACGACGCACCGCGGGTTGTACGCGGCGTACCAGGCCATCTCCGTGGCGTAGGGGACGCCGACGACCTCGGCTCCCGCGAGCTCGCGGAGCCGACGGACGTGCGGGGCGTCGAACGCGACCGCGGCGGCGGGGACCTCGTGGATCGTCTCGAGGCTCACCTCCTCCTTCGCCTCCCGGAAGGCCGCACGGAGGATCGTCTCGACGCCCGCCTTCGTCACGGACGGCGGATGGCGGCAGTCCAGTTCCACGGTGCAGGCGTCCGCCACGACGTTGGGGGCGACCCCTCCGCGGATCTGCCCCGCGTTGACCGTGACGTCGCCCAGGACGTCTTGGGGATGGGAGTACGACTCGAGCCGTTCGAGGACCCGGGCCATCCGCTGGATCGCATTGTCGCCCAGGTGGAGCATGCTCCCGTGGGCGCTCCGGCCATGGGTCGTCGCGCGGTACCAGAGCACGCCCTTCTCACTCGCGATGACCCGGAGTCCCGTCGGTTCGAGGACGACGACCGCCGCGGCCTCCTTCACGATTGGTGACCCGGCGAGCGCCTTCGAGCCCACCATCGTCGTCTCTTCGTCCGTCGTGAAGAGGAGGGAGACCGCCTTGCCACGATCCAGGAGACTGCGGGCCGCGGCCAGGGCCGCGACGCACCCGGCCTTCATGTCTGCCGTCCCGCGTCCGTACAGGATGTCGCCCTCCCATGCGCCCTGGGACTTCGTCCAACCCGATGCCACCGGGACTGTGTCGAGGTGGCCGTTCAGGAGGATCCCACCCGGGCCGGACGAGGCTTCGACGACCTGGACGTCCTCATGGACGACGGGGCGGAGCCCCATGTCCTCCATGACGGCCCGGGCCGCCTCCAGGATGGCGGACGGGTCGGAGTCCGCCGCCGAAGGTATCCGTACGAACTCCGAGAGGGTCGTACGTACGAACTCCGTCTCGTTCATACTTGCCTCCGGTCGAGTTCGTTCTGCACCAACACGATGGCGTGATCGGCGTGGAGGGCGTGAGGCCCGAGCCCCGCGACGACCGCGTGGCGGGCCAGGACGGCCCTCTCCTCCTCCGCGGTCAGATCCTGGTTGTCGGAGAGGACGAAGGTCCCGTCCCGGGGGAGGGCCAGGCCGCGGACGTCGGGCGCACCTTCTTTCAGGTAGACGAACGCGGGTCCGAGGCGGTCCAGCGCCTCCTCCAAGCCGGACTTGGAGGCGAGGATTCCGGGGGACACTTCCCGCTCGACGCGCGAGCCGTGCTCGAGGGCCTTCCGGAGGAGGGCCGCGTTGCTGCGGAGATCGGGCTGGTAGGAGCGCACGCGGTCCCCGAGGATCCGGACGAACCGCGGCGGGTCGGGCGGTCCGAGGAGGAGCAGGTCGGCCTCCGCATCCCGCCGGATGTCGTGCGCAAGGAGCAGGGCGGCGTTCGCGGCGCTCAGGAGGATGTCCATCCGTCCCGCGGCCCCCGCCAGGTCGTCGAGGGAGAAATCCGGGGACGTGACGGCACGGTGACCCACGACGAGGAAACGGCGCACGGGGGACGGAAGGGCGCGAAGTGCTTAAGGGTTCACGGGCGGACCGGGATCTGGCCGGCGAACCCCATTGCCGCCATGTGGTTCAGGACCTCATGCAGCTTCTCGACGCTCCAGTCGTCGTCGACGATCTTCTCGAACACGCCCTGGGTCAAGAAGGCGACCTCCGCCTTGTTGAACAGCTCCATGTAGGGGACGATTGCGACGCGGAGAACCGCCTCGTTGCCGGAGGGGTAGATCTGGGCCTCCGCCCCGAGGCGGTTGCCTGACTTCGTGAGTTCGCCGAAGGGAACAATCCTCCGGACGAGGTAGGCTTTCGCCTTGCTCCCGAGGATGGCCTTGTGGACGTAGTACTGGCCCGTCCAGTCATGCTGCTTGATCTCGAAGCCCGAGTCGACGAGCGCCTTCTCGTAGGCGACGAGGAGGTCCTGGACCCGTCGTCCGGGGAAGACGAGGACGGCGGTGGCACCGGAGGTCATGGAATCGGCCCTCGGTGACTCTGCGAGACTATCAAAGGACGCCGGCGAATCTCGTCTTTGATACGGACTCACTTCACCCGGCGACGTGGGGACTCGGCGAACGACTCTAGAGACCTTCGAGACGTGAGCCCCGCCAGGAGCTCGCGATGGGAGGGGATGAGGGGGAGACGCTTCGCCTCCTCCGTGGAGACCCATCGGGAGGCCGCGGTCAGCGGCTCGGATCGGCGGGGTACGCAACGGTACACGCCTCCCGACCACCGGCGATGGGAGAATGCTTGGTTGATGCGGGCCACTTCCTCCCTGACGTCCACGCGAAGCCCGGTCTGGGCTTCCACCACGTCCCGGAGCCCTGCGCCCTTGCCCCGGCTCCGCGAGACCTCGCCTCCGGGGAGGGCCCACAGCCCTCCGAGCAGCTCGGACTTCCCGCGTCGGACGAGGAGCGTCCGTCCGAGGGAGCGGATGTATGCGAAGGACACCGGGACGGACACAGGTCGCTTCATTCCCGGCGTCCGCGGGAGGGAGGACTGAACCCCCGCCTGGCGGGCGAGGCAGACCGATTCGAGGGGGCAGGTCGCGCACTCGGGCCGGACCGGGGTGCAGACGGTGGACCCGAGCTCCATCATAGCCTGGTTGAAGGAGCCCGGTCGGCCCTCAGGCACGAGGGATCCGGCCCGTTCGGCGATGTCGGCCCGCCCCGCGCGCGTCGTGACGTCGGCCTCGACCCGGAACAGCCGCGCGATGACGCGGGTCACGTTGCCGTCCACGGCGGGCACCCGTTCCCCGAACGCGATCGAGGCGACCGCGCCGGCCGTGTAGGGGCCGATTCCGGGAAGGGTCGCGAGGGTCGCCGCGTCCGACGGGACGCTGCCGCCATGGTCTCGAAGAATCGCACGGGAGGCGGCATGGAGGTTCCGCGCGCGGCGGTAGAATCCAAGGCCCTCCCAGGCTCGGAGGACGTCCTCTTCGGAGGCGCTCGCGAGCGCCTGCACGTTCGGGAACTGGGCGATGAACCGCTCGTAGTACGGAGTGCCCGAGGCGACCCGGGTGCGCTGGAGGAGGTATTCCGCCACGAGGATGCGGTACGGATCCTTCGTGTTCCGCCAGGGCATGTCCCGGTGGCTCGCATCGAACCAGGCAAGCAGCCGCTCCTGGATCAAAGGAGGGAATGGGCCTTCCACAACGTGGAAATGCCGACCCGGCTACTTAACGCACCGCGGCTGGCGAAACGCTTTCCGCGACGGCCTCGATGGGGCCGCGGATGACATACCGCGGATCGCTCCTGACCCGCATCGCGGGGACGGTCCTCATCGCCTTCGTCTGGTTTGCGTTCCTGTTCACGTACCTGACGTTCCTGCCGAGTCCGAGCATCTCCACGGACCTCAGCGTCCTCTTGCTCACGGGGCTCGCCGATGCTGCGGCCATCGCAGTCCTGTGGACCGCATGGTTCCTCCGCGACCGGAGGGCCTTCTGAGGGCCCTCCGTACACGCCTCACTTGAAAATCTCCCCGGTCTGTCGGCTCCACCACAGCAGATCGAGCACACCCAGGGAGACGCCAATCGCGTCCGCGAAGTCCTGCACTCGGGCCTCGATCACAAGGTAGCGTCTCGGAGTCAGAGACTTCGGCAGGCGGCCGATGACCCCGTGCCGGAGGAGATTCCGGAGGATGTGGCGGTCCAGGATGGCCAGATCCTCGCCGCGGCCGATGTTGCGAAGGAAATGGCTTGCCTCCTTGAAGCCGAACCCATCGACCTCCTCGACCAGCCATGCGCGCGCCTCGCGCGACGAGGGGAAGGAGTCGAGATCGTTCCGCAACCGCGGCGTGTCGCCCGGGAAGAATCGTTCGCGCGCCCGTACGATGTACGCGGCCTTGTGGTTGTGGAATCGCGTTCGATGATGGAGGAACCGGGCGATGTCTGCCTCACTCCCGGACCGCAAGAGACCTCCGGCCGCGAGAGCCCGGACCGCGGAATCGCTCGATCGGGCGCTGGACTGGATCGCCAGAATCGCGAAGCAGAGTTCCTGGAATAGGGCCGCATCGGAACCCGTCCCGATCTGGCGGAACTCGGCTAGTCGGGCCTCGATGGGTGCCCTCTTCGCCGCGAGTTCCACTCGCAGAATCTTCAAGTCCCGGTACGTGGCCAAGGATCCGACGTACCGTCTGGAATTGCATAAGTCTATGGGATTCGAGAGGTGCGAGAACCCATCATTGCGACCCGCTCCAATCCCGCAACAGGCGGACCAGAAGCCGCACGCCATAGCCTGAGGCGCCGTTCGGGAGATACGGTTTCTTAGGGGAATCCGGACTGCTCTCGATCCATCCCGTGCCCGCGATGTCGAGATGGGCCCAACGCATGCCCTCAGCGAACTTCTGGAGGAATCTCGCGGCTGTGATCGCTCCGGCTGATCGGCCTCCCGTGTTCTTGACGTCCGCGAAGTCGCTCTGTATCTGCTCATCGTACTCCTCCCAGAGGGGGAGCTGCCACACCCGCTCCGATGTGGCATCCGCGGCCTGGACGACGCGCTTCGCAAGCACGGAATCGTTCGAGAACATCCCGGCCGCATGCTTCCCGAGCGCCACCTTCACTGCGCCGGTCAGGGTGGCGAGATCGATGACCGCCTGAGGCTTCAGCGTCTTCGCGTAGCCGAGCGCGTCCGCGAGGACGAGTCGACCTTCCGCATCGGGATTGAGGACCTCAATCGTCTTCCCCCCGAAGGACCGGACGATGTCTCCGGGCTTCTGTGCGCTCCCGCTGGGCATGTTCTCCGTGAGGGGCGCCAGGGCGATGACGTTCACGGGAAGCTTGAGACGAGCGGCCGCGATGACCGCACCGAGCACGGCCGCAGCCCCGCCCATGTCGTAGCGCATGACCCACATCGGGTCCGTCCCGAGGGCCTCGAGGGGTTTCAGGGCGATGCCGCCCGAGTCGAAGGTGATGCCCTTGCCGACGAGGACGATCGGTTTGGACTTGCCGCCCCCGCTGTGCTCGAGGACCAGGAAGCGCGGCGGCTCCACGCTGCCCTTCGCGACCCCGAGAAGGCAACCGAAGCCCATCTTCTCGAGCTGCTTCTCGTCGAAGACGGTCAGCTTCGCCCCCGCCTCCTTCGCGGCCGTGCGGATGCGGTCCGTGAAGAGACGCGGCGTCTTCTCATTACTCGGGGCGTTGATGAGGTCCCGCGCGAAGTTCGTCATCGTCGCCGTGACGGAGGCACGGTGAACCGCATCGCGGATCGCGCCGGCTCGCGACTTGTCCAGGTTCACGAGCGTCATGGACTCGATCTTCTTCCGATCGTGGTCCGTCTTGTGCTCCGTATAGCGGTACAGTCCCAGGAGGGTTCCTTCAACAACGGCCTCGGTCGTATCGCCGAGGTCCAGGTCGCCGACGCCCGCGCCATGGACGATCGTCGCGAACGTGCGGAGACCCATCTCGCGCACCCGGAGTGCCGCCGCGGCGGAGACTTCCCGGACGCGGTCGAGGGTGAAGGCCTCCCGCTTCCCGAGGCCGACGACCATCACGCGGTTGCCCGGGATCCGGTCGAAGCTCGGGAAGACCACGATCTCCTTGAACTTCCCGATGATGTCGCCGGTCGCGATCATGGCGGTGATCTGATGGCCGATCGCCGCGTCGACGGCGCCCGTCGCGCCGCCCGGGTGGCCGACGCCTTCGAAGAGGTTCACGACGACGACCTCGTCCTCCCAGCGGGCGATGTCCCCGGCCTCGACGTTGATCTTCATGACGTTGCCTCCACCGAGCGGGAATCGGGCCGGGGGAGTTAAGGTTCGCGCATCCCCGGAACCTTCCTGCGTCAGCCTCAAGTACGGCGTCCCGTGTCCCTCCGATGCCCCATGGTGAAGATCGCTTTCGTCTGCGTCGAGAACGCAGGTCGGAGCCAGATGGCCGCCGCGTTCGCTCGGCGAGGGGCTCACACTGGCGTCGAAATCGTCAGCGGGGGAACGAGGGCGGCGACCCGGGTGCATCCCGTCGTGGTCGAGGCGATGAGGGAGGTCGGAATCGACTTGAGCGGGACCGTCCCCCGGACGATCACGAGGGACGAGATCCTGGGCTCGGACATCGTGGTCACGATGGGCTGCGCGCGCGGCGAGGTCTGCCCGGCGACGTTCCGCGGAGACACGATCGACTGGGCGTTGCCCGACCCGAGCGGCCGTCCCCTCGAGGAGGTCCGGCGCATCCGGGACGACATCGAGCGGCGCGTCGCGGACTTGCTGCAGGCGGTGACCCATGGCCGATGAAGAGCCCCTCAGCCTCTTTGACCGGCTGACGACCCTTTGGATCCTCCTGGCCATCGTCCTCGGCGTCGGCCTCGGCGCCTGGGTCCCCGGCTTCTCCGGCTGGCTCAACTCCATCTCTTGGTCGGGCGTGTCGATCCCACTCGCCATCGGTCTCATCTGGATGATGTATCCGCCCCTCGCCCGGGTGCGGTACGGCGACCTGCCGCGCCTCGCCGCGAACAAGCGGCTCATGGGCGTGTCTCTGTTCCAGAACTGGGTCCTCGGGCCCTTCCTCATGTTCTCGCTAGCCTGGATCTTCCTCCCGGATCTGCCGCAGTACCGGGTCGGCCTAATCATCGTCGGCCTTGCGCGGTGCATCGCGATGGTCCTCGTCTGGAACGCGATGGCCAAGGGCTCCTCGGAATACGCAGCCCTCCTCGTGGGCCTGAACAGCCTGTTCCAGATGCTCCTCTACTCCGTCCTCGCCTGGTTCTTCATCACGTTCCTTTCGGGCATCGTCGGCGGCTTGACCGCCGCCCAGGTCGTGTCCATCTCCGTGCTGGACGTCGCAGGCACGGTCCTGTTCTATCTCGGCGTCCCCCTCGCCCTCGGGTACGCCACCCGGGTCATCCTCGTGCGGCGGCGGGGGGAGCGCTGGTACGAGCACACCTTCATGGAGCGCCTCGCGCCCACCGCGATCCTCGGCCTGCTCTTCACCGTGGTCGTCATGTTCTCCCTTCGCGGGAATAGCATCGTCGGCCTGCCCTGGGATGTCTTCCGCATCGCCGTGCCCCTCGCGCTGTACTTCGTGATCATGTTCTTCCTCTCCTTCGCCCTGTCCAAGCGCCTCGGGTTCTCCTATGAGGAGACGACCACGTTGTCGTTCACTGCCGCGAGCAACAACTTCGAGCTGGCGATCGCAACCACGATCGGAGTCTTCGGAATCGCCTCCGGCCAAGCCTTCGCCGCGGTGATCGGACCCCTCATCGAGGTGCCCGTCCTGATGAGCCTCGTGAACGTCGCGCTGCGATTCCGTCGGAACTTCCCTAGGGTCGCGGCCGCCGCCACGCCGGTCTCCGAATCCTCCGCGGACCCGAAATGAGGGAGGGCGCCGGGAGGCCGCCTCACGTTTAAATACGGGGGTCGGCTACGACGCGAACATGTCCCTCGCACACAAGCTACTCCGAGCCCTCGACCGGGTCCACCCGGCCCCGGTCGCCTATGCGCACTGCGACATCCCCTGCGGCATCTACGACCCGCACCACGCCCAGCTTGCGGCGCACACGGTCATCCGCATGGTCGACCTGGTCGGCCAGCTCGAGAAGCCGGGCGCGAACGCGACCCCGGAGCAGAAGCACGAGTACCACAACAAGCTCGCCCGCTACATCGCCACGAAGGAGCAGCACGCGGAGATCTACAAGCAGGAAGTCCGCATCCTGTACGGCGACTATTTCAAGCCGGAGCACGTCCAGCAGTTCCCGACGCTCCACGACACCGTGTGGAAGGCGCTGAAGGCGGGGAGCAAGGGACGCCAGGAGATCAACCTCGCCGCGGCCGAGGACATGCTCAAGCTCGCCAACGAGATCGCGGAGGCGTTCTGGAAGACGAAGGGCATTGCCACATTCAAGGCGAAGGCCCCCTACCCGACGGCCCGCGAGACGGTCTACCCGAAGCTCGGGTGACCTCCCTTCCGGATGTTCCCCATCGCCCGGTTCCGGGTCGAAGACCAGAGCATGGAGCCGACGCTCCGGGCCGGCGACTACGTCCTCGTGAACCGGTGGGCGTACCGATCGCGGAACCCGATGGCCGGAGAAATCGTTGTGCTCCGGAACCCCGAGGCGACCGGCCAGTTCCTCGTCAAGCGGATCATGTCCGGCGACGCGACGGCTGGTTTCTTCGTCCTAGGCGACAACATGGCCCACAGCCGCGACAGCCGCCACTTCGGCATGGTGCCGCGGCACCTGATTGTCGGCAGGGTGCGATACCACGCGAAGTCGTGAGGCTTCAGTCCCACTTCTCGAAGCGGACGAGGGCGAACCCGAGCTGCTTGCACAGGTTCTGCACGTCCTCGACCATGTTGTTGAGCCCGCAGATGAGGACCTGCTTCTTCGCGTAGTCCTTCAGATCGTTCTGGATGATTTTCTGGACGTAGCCGACGCGGCCCTTGTAGTCCGGAGTCTCCGGACGGGAGACGGTCGAGTAGTAATGGAAGTTGGGGTGTTCCCTCGCCCACTTCAGGAACAGCTCGTGATAGATGAGCTCGTACGTGTACCGCGTCCCGAAGACGAGGTCGATCTCGTGGCCGTCGTCCAGATCGTTCAGGAAGATGTGGCCGAGGTGGGAGACGAAGGGCGCGACCCCCGTGCCCGTCGCCACGAAGACCGTGTCGTACTGGAGCGGCTCTTGGAGCACGAAGCGTCCGAGGGGTGCGATGGACTGGAGCTTGGTCCCCGGGGTCACCTGGTGGAGGGAATTCGACATGAACCCGCCCTCGACCACCTTGATGCAGAGCTCGAGGTAGTCCTTGTTCTCGGGCCAGGATGCGATTGAGTACGGCCGGGAGATCTTCTTGCCCTCCTTCTCCGCGAAGAGGGAGATGAACTGGCCTGGCTCGAAATCGAACACGGGTTCGTTCTCGAAGGTGAACCGAATCAGGTAGGTCTCGGGGGCCTTCGGCGCGATATCGAAAACCTCTTTCACGATGGCCGTGTGCTTCCCCGAGCGGAACTTGGGGGGAGCTTCTTTGAGAACCGGCTTGGCCTGCGTCGCGGCGGGGGTGGGGGCCGTTCCCTGCATCATGCAAACCTCGGCACCCTCAGGTCCGATTTAAACATTTGTCCGGGGGTTTCCAGATTGGTAAGAATTTCGTCTCCCCGAAAGTGAACACTCCCCTCGGCGGATGGTGACGGGTGCGTGGAGTACGCAGAGCCGCCCCGCGAGGGCACCGAGCACAGGGCACCCTTCATTCCACGGGCCCCTCGCTGACGCGACGGCTCCCTCACATCAATCGGCACGCTGAGCTGGAGACAGACTCTGGGAGCAAAGGCTTGGAAGGCCAAAGAACAAAGATATATTCTCGCCATCGTTATGAGGGACGGAAGGGGGACCATGGTCGAGAAGAAGAAGACAATGACGACCGCGGCGGGCATTCCCGTCGCCGACAATCAGAACAGCCTGACGGCCGGACCGCGCGGCCCCGTGCTGATGGCCGATCACGAGCTGATGGAACGGATGGCGCACTTCAACCGCGAGCGCGTCCCCGAACGCGTCGTCCACGCGAAAGGCGCCGGTGCCGGGGGAACCTTCACCGTCACCCGGGAACTCTCCCGCTACACTCGGGCGAAGCTCTTCCAGAAGGTCGGAAACCGGTGTGACGTCTTCCTGCGATTTTCCACGGTGGCGGGAGAGATCGGCTCCGCGGACACCGTCCGCGACCCGCGGGGGTTTGCGATGAAGTTCTACACCGAGGAGGGAAACTGGGACCTGGTGGGGAATAACACCCCAGTCTTCTTCGTGCGGGACCCGCTCAAGTTCCAGGACTTCATTCATTCGCAAAAGCGCGATCCCAAGACGGGGCTTCGCGATCCCACGATGCAGTGGGACTTCTGGTCGCTCTCGCCCGAGTCCCTCCATCAGGTGACGATCCTGTTCTCGGACCGCGGGATCCCCGCGACCTACCGGAACATGAACGGCTACTCCTCGCACGCGTACAGCCTGTGGAACGTGAAAGGAGAGCGGTTCTGGGTCAAATGGCACGTCAAGACCCAGCAGGGAATCAAGAACCTGACCGACGAAGAGGCGGCCCGCATCGCAGGGCAGACGCCCGACCTCCACCGCCAGGACCTCCACGATGCGATCGAGCGCGGGGAGTACCCCAAGTGGAGCGTCAAGATTCAGATCATGCCCGAAAAGGAGGCCGAGAGCTACCACATCCATCCGTTCGACCTCACCAAAGTCTGGCCCCACGGAGACTACCCGCTGCTCGATGTCGGCGTCATCGAACTGAACCGGAACCCGGAGAACTACTTCGCCGAGGTCGAGCAGGCCGCGTTCGAGCCCTCGAACCTCATCCCTGGGATCGGCGCGTCCCCGGACAAGATGTTGCAGGCCCGGCTCCTCTCCTACGCCGATGCCCACCGCTACCGGATCGGGGTCAACTACGCCGCGCTCCCGGTCAACAAGGCCCAAAGCCCCGTGAACACATACCACCGCGACGGCTTCATGCGCTTCGACGGGAACAGTGGAGGCTCGCCGAACTACGAGCCCAACAGCTTTGGTGGGCCGACCCAAGACCCGAGCCTCAGAGAACCACCGCTCCGGATCTCGGGTGACGCGGATCGTTACGACCATCGCGTCGGCAACGAGGACTACTCACAACCAGGGAACCTATTCCGAATGATGTCCGCGGAGGAGAAAGAACGCCTCATCGGCAACATCGGCCGCGCGATGAAGAGCGTCCCCCGCGAAATCCAGCTCCGCCAGATCGGCCACTTCTATCGCGCCGATCCCGAGTACGGCCGCGGTGTCGCGCGCGAGCTCGGTCTCGAGAAGGAGATCCCCCGGATCGCCAGAGAGGCTAAGGGGACGAAGAGGTAGGACCCCGATCCGACCCCGGCACGCCTCTCACCCGCCCTGCCCTGCGTTTGAGAGAGCGCCGGTCCAGGGGAATCCTGCATCCATATTTATTCGATCGGGAAGATGAAACCCACGCGACTCACGCGAAGTACGACGCAGAGCCGCGGTCGAAGTTCGGTACGAACTCCAAGCGGAGTTCCTGCGGCTGCCAGGCCGCGTCTGGAAACACGAGGTTCGGAAAGAACTGGGAGAAGTCCTGTGAGATTCGGGTCACGAGGTGGCTAGGCCCGAAGAGGGATTCCGCAATCGCGCGGGCCCGGTCGCGGCACAGAAGCTCGTCGATGAATCCGACGGAATGCAGGTACTCGTGGAGAAGAATATAGAAGGCGTAGGGCTTGTAGAGCTCCGGGTTCGTCTCTTGAATCCGAAGGAGAGGAACCTTGTTCATCACAATCACGTTCGTGGCGATCGGATAGAAAGCGCCGAGGAACCCCTGGGGATGGTTGCCCAGGTCGGCCAGGGCGAGCATGAGACCCGCGCGGGTCCGCCCAACGACAGAGGACACGCCCCGCTTTACGAGTTCGAAGAGGTCCGCGAGAGTTCGTGCCTGGTCAAGTTGCTTCGCGTAGTCCATCGATGGGTTTCAGGTCGAGGGTCGAACTTAAGGGCTTGCACAGAGGCAATTGACCGACACATGCGGACGGAGCGTCGTCAGCTCAGGGGAGGAAGGAGTCCGCTGCCGCCCATCACGAACAGCGCACCGATCAAGAGACTGAAGATCGCTGCGACCGCCGCAATCCGGCGGAACAGCTGGGGGCTCCCGGCGGCTCGGGCGTAGCCCAGGGAGGCCAAAACCGACTCGACCGTGTTCGTGATGAAGACGCCGGCGACGAAGGCCAGGACGACGATCGCACCCGCGAGCCCGCCCGTGATGCCCCCTGCGATGACGAAGAGGAGAATCTGGGTCGGCGTTTCCCCACCGACCCCGTGGATGAGGCCGATCACGTAGGCCGAAACGGGTCCGGCCACCCTGAGATCGACCTTGCGCTGCTTCCGGATCCGACCCGTCAGGCGCAGCACCGCGCGCTCGTACGCATGCAGGACCCCCGAGGCGATCAAGACCCATCGCGACTTGAGCTGGAACGTCTCGCCCGGATGGCGGACGAGCATGTTGATGACGTAGATGCCGAGGATGATCAACGTGGCCCCGACGACGACGGTCATCGCGTTGTCCACGCCGGGAGGTAGGCGGAGACCGATCAGGACCGCCGCCATGCCGAGGGCCGCCACGATGGTGCCATGGCCGCCGGCGTAGAACCATCCAAGGATTACGCCGCCTCGGACCGTCTTCTGACTGCTCGTGATGTCCCAGATAGCGGAGATGTGGTCGTAATCGACTCCGTGGCGAAGGCCCAGACCAAGGGCCGCGAGGGTGAGCACCCAAAGGGGGATGGGATCGGACATGCAAAAAGGCGGTATGACGCCGGTTCTAGGAGTAACACTTCTGCATCTTAAATCTTTAGCGCGCGGGTCCGGCGGCGAAACCCGCAGGATTCATCTGGTGGTAACACTTCGTCCACGACGGGTAGCACATGGCTGTGGAGCGCATCGGCGTTTCTCTGGAGGGACCCCTCCTCGCGGAGTTCGACCGGTTCGTCAGAGAGAAGGGGTATTCGAGCCGTTCCGAAGGGTTGCGAGACCTGATACGCCAGGGGCTCGTCCAGCGCCGGATTGAGTCCGGGGGGAACGTCGTGGGCACGATCACGATCGTCTACCGCCACGACGTCGGCATGGTCACGCATCGGATTCTGCACCGTCAGCACGACTTCCTGAGCGCGATCCGTGCCACAGCACACACGCACCTGAGCGAGGAGGCGTGCCTCGAGGTCCTTATCGTGGAGGGAGATGCGAAGCAGGTCGCCGAGCTCGCGGACCGCCTGCGCACGGTGAAGGGCGTCCTCTTCGCGGAGACCGTGTTGGCCCGTCCGGACCTCCGGTGACGTCGTCGGGTCTGAGTACCAACCGTGGGAACGCCATTGAAAAGTATATCAGGAGGCAGACCGACCCTCGCACGACGACGTCCTAATCGGGACGCCTCAGGAGCTAGCACAGCATGGCCCTGCCCCTCGCCGCCTACGCCGCGACCCGAAACCGGAGAAACGCACCGTCCATGCCCTTCGGCTGGGGCGGGGTGACCGTCCTCCTCGTCGGCGCGGTCCTCATGATCGTCGGCATCTTGATCATCCTCTACGGAATGTTCGCGTTCATCAGCGGCACGATCGGGAACGCCACGAGCTCCGATTTCTCGATCACCGGATTCTTCAACGGATTCTTCGGCGCGATCATGCTCTTCGTCATCGGCGGCGTCCTCGCCGGCGTCGGCGGGTGGATGGTCCGATTGTGGTGGCTCTTTCTCCTCTTCGGCGCCGTGGCGGGCACGGGCGCCTCGGCGGACACGGTCCGAGGGCGGGAGGCCATGCAGGCGGGCGACGTGAAGGTGCGCTGCCGTTCGTGCGGACGGCTGAACCCCGAAGAGGCTCAGTTCTGCATTTCGTGCGGCAAGCCGGTCTGACCTTCGGACGGCTCCTTTCGGAAGCTATTTGAGCGAAGGCGGGAAATCCCCGGGGCCATGGAGCTCCTCATTCGATTCGCTCGCCAGTGGGTCGCGGGGGAGACGATGGACGATGCCGTGCGGGTCGCCCTCGAGGCGAACCGTCGCGGTATCCAGGGTGTCGTGAACCATCTCGGGGAACACTACCACGAGAAACCGCCCGTGGAAGCCACGACGGAGGAGTACCTCCGCCTCGTGGCGAAGCTTCGTGCGGCCGATGTCCGGACGGACGTGAGCATCAAGCCGACCCAGTTCGGCATCCTGGTCGACAAGGAATACGCGCTCTCCCAGATCGTCCCGGTTCTCGACGCCACGAAGGCGTGGGGGCACGTGTTCTGGGTGGACATGGAAGCCGCGTCGACCGTCGCGGACACAATCTGGGTCTACGAGAACATGCTGAAGCGGTACGAGAAGGTCGGGCTCTGCCTCCAGGCGAACCTCCGCCGCACAGAGGACGACCTCACACGCCTGCTTGCCCTGCGCGCCCGCATCCGGCTCGTCAAGGGCGCTTACAAGGAAACGGAGGACGTCGCCTTCACGCGCCGCCCGGAGATCGATCGGGAGTACCTGCGGCACCTTGAGACCCTGTTCTCCGCCGGGAGGCACTTCGCGGTCGCGACCCACGACGGGAAGTTGATCGGGCGGGCCCTCGAGCTCGCCAAGGAGCATCCGGACGTCCCGTTCGAGTTCGCGATGCTCCAGGGCGTCCGCGATCCGCTCAAGGCCGAACTCGTGTCCGAGGGTCATGCCGTTGCGGAGTACATCCCGTACGGCCCGACCTGGCTGCCCTACTTCACTCGCCGCCTGCGGGAGCGGCCGAGGAACATCATCACGATGATGCGCTCTCTTGTCGGGGGCTGAACGCGCCGGCCTTTATCTCCATCGGCCGAGTTGCAATCTCGTGGACCGCGCGGCGTTCCTGAGGACGATGCGGACGCTCGAGCGACGCTATCCGCAGCTGGACTGGGCCTCGGGGATGACACCGTTCGAGATCCTGGTCTCCACGATCCTTTCGCAGAGCACGACCGTGGCCAACGAGCGGCGGGGTCTCGAGGCGTTGCGGGAGGCCGTGGGGCGCATTGCGCCGGACACGGTCGCAGCGGTCCCTGAATCCACGATCGCGAAGGCAATCTGGCACGCGGGGCTCGCACGCCAGAAGGCACCGCGAATCCGCGCCTGTGCACGCGAGGTGAGGGACCGCTGGGGCGGCTCCCTCGACCCCGTTCTCGCCCTCCCGACCCGAGAAGCGCGGGAGGCGTTGATGTCGCTCCCCGGCGTTGGCCCGAAAACCGCGGATGTGGTCCTGGCCATGGCGGGGAACCACCCGACGTTCCCCGTCGACACGCACATCGCGCGAATCGCTCGTCGCTGGAACCTCGTCGACCGTGAAGACTATGAGTCCACGCGTGCCGCCCTGGAGGCCTTGACGCCGCCCAACATGCGGATGACCTGGCACCTCACGATCATCGCTCACGGCCGCGATCTGTGTAAGGCCCGCAATCCGCGCTGCGACGTCTGCCCGGTCCGGCGCGACTG
>JBGPGA010000001.1:0-60828 GCA_041483635.1 Thermoplasmata archaeon | reverse complement strand
CGGTGGCGGCGAAGGTCGTGGGGCAACTGATGGACTTCGTGACGCTGCTGATCAAAGCCATGGTCCAGAATTCACTCGGTCCACTGCTCGCCGCCTTGAGTGGGTCGGCCGCTCAGACCCGGCTCTCGATTCAAGCCACCTATCCATCCGCTGTCAACCAGTATCAGCACACCGGTTCCGTGGATAGCGCCACGCTTCAACTGCTAGTCAATACGCTGCTCGGGAGCTATGTATGGGCCCTGCTAGGGCTCAGCGCGATCGTTGTCGCAATCGGCATCGCGCTGTACCCGATTGCCCCGATTGGCTTGGCGATAATGACCATCGCTGGCGCGATTGCCGGAGCCCTGCTGTTCAAGGCGATGCCGGGGTGGACTTTGCACTGCCGTCGAAGTCTCCTTCCGTTGGCCTCTTGAATCCCTTCAGCAGCAACACGGCGTTCGACATTGCTTTGGCTTACGCCAACCAGGTTAGTCCGAACGGGAACACCGACGAGCGCCGGTCCGACGCGGCCTTGGCCTCCATCATTTTCGGTGCGGAGTCGTCATTCATCGGCCTCGCTGCCGTTTCGGTGGTGGATCCTACTGGGACTTCCCTAGCCCTGGCGGGCGTGGTCATCTCCGCCATTGGGGCGGTTTTCGCCGGCGCGGCGACGCTCCCCGGGGGCTCGGGACCCGCAATGCTCGCGCTCGGCTTTGCCGTGGCAGGTGTTGCTGCAAGTCTCTTCGCACTGGCCGAGGCATACGGGACCGCAAACTCGGGAGCCGTCTTTGCTGGGTGGATTGCCTTTGATTTCTCGCTCGGCTCGATCGCCTTTGCCGCGTTGTCATTGTAGGGGAAACCATGGATAGACCGCTGACCCTGACAACAGCCAATTTTCTGCGGAGGTCGCGAATTCAGCTCACGGTCGGCTGCGTGACTTTGGCCGTTGTCGCTGTGTTCGTCTGGCTGACCAGCGCGAGGAGTGTAGCCGTGATTGTGGGTGCGCTGGCTGGGGCCGTTGCGGTCGTGGCCATACTGGCACCGCTCAACTTGAGGCGACTGATTCCTGCGGGCGTTTCCTTCAGCGAATCTGGCATTCGCCTTTGGTACTTAAACGGGGATACCCGAGAGGTCTCTTGGGTGGAAATCGACTCAGTACGCAGAGTCTCATCAGGTCCTCGCCTCGTCACGCTTCGGAATGGCCGAAAGATTACCATCCGCACATCGAGGGAAGATGCCCCTGTCCTGGATTCCAGATTCATTGAGCACCAAGTTCGCGTCATCTAGCGCAAGAAGGAAGGGCTTGCCAGACGCGGAAGGTCGCACGACCTGTGGTCACGCCAAGCTTGGGGGCAACGGCCGACATCGAGTTGCATCGTCACGTTTTGCGAACTGTCCGACTCACGCGGTCCTGAAACTCCGGGAATCTTCTCTTCCAAGGACGGAAACAGCCTCGGCGACGGTCCAGCCGGGATCGGGACTCGAACGCGGCCTCCATCGTCGACAGCGAGGAGGCCGATCTTCTCGACGTCGAAGTACCAGCGCTGCCGATAGGCACGCGACGCCGCAGCCAAGGGGATCGCGACCCAGGCCAATCGGCAGCCACCTTACAAGCGATCGCCTGTCGAAGTGCCCGCGACCAATCGCGCATCTTCATCTCGATCGCGGCGAGACCATCCGTGCGTGCGCAGATGACATGGCTCGGCGATCCAGGATCGACGCCTCCGTGCGGACCTCGGATCCTGCGTCCGTGAGCCACTTCGAGATCCGCTTCCAATCGGAACGCCACGAACCCGAGTATCGTGTTTAGCAGAAAACGTTGTCCTTAGCTTGGGCGAAAACCAAGCGACCCTCACGCCTCGATCCGTTCCACGCGACCGTTCGCCTCCGCCCACCGCAGGAGGCGCAGGAAGGGCTGGGCCTTCGCCCCACCGAGCACAATCACATCGCCCCCCGTTTGATTCAAGAGCTACCCGATCTTACATGACCCTCGCATGAGCTACGTGGACGACATGCGGAAGGAGCTCGAGCTCCTCGTCCGCAACCAGCGTGATCTCCCGATCCCTCCGGAAGCCGTTCCGGAGTTCTATCTCTTCCGCGGGGCCGACCCGCCGCGGGACATGGTCGCCGTGGACGGCTCGTACTCCTTCCTCCTGAACCTGTCGAGCTGGTGGCTCGCCCTCATCTCCGTCGGGCTCCTGCGGTACAACTTCGACGGGACGAGGTTCAAGCGGCTCGATGTCCGCCTCATGCAACGCATGGTCGGCCTGTCGACGTTCGAGGAGTTCGTCGAGAAGCAGGACGATCTCCATCGCGCCCTGTTCGAGTTCACGCGCGGGGCGCACGAGAACCAGCCGCGGGACATGGTCAACGAGTACCGGCGGCTCATCGAGGGCCAGCTCGCGATCAACTTCGCGGACGACTGCGAGGGCGCGATCGTCGCGATGGACGGGACCCTGTCCGAGTTCCCGAAGCAGTTCACCTTCATGAAGCGGCTCGTGGAGGTGTGCGAGAAGCGCGAACACGTCCTCGTGGGCATCTCGAAGGACAGCCAGCTCCACACGTTCGGACAGGTCCTGACGGACGAGGACTTCCTCGCCCGATGCCAGTCCCAGGTCCCCCACGACGCGACGGCGTTCGTGCGGGCCCCGAAGGAATCGGAAGCCGCGCAGGAGGGGCTCCTCCATGGGGACATCTATTACGCCCGCCTGCATGCCCAGGGCCGGAAGTGGTTCCGGGTGGACGTGGGCACGTTCCGTGACGAGCCCGAGTACGTGTTCGGGCAGATCGCGCCGTACGCGAGGAGCCTCGTGTCCGTCGGCTATCCGTGGCCCCTCATCGAGGCGCACCGCATGGCCGTCACCGTGCGACAGCTCAAGCCCATCTACCAGGAGACCGTGATCCGCGCGGCGCTCCGGATGGGGATCGACGTGCGGACGATCCTCGACGGGCTCACGGAGGTCGAGGGCCGCAAGCACTCTGCCTTCCACGAGTACCTGGACAAGGTGGCGAGGGATCTGCGATGAAGATCGGGGAGATTGTCGCCGCGAGCGTGATCGACGGCCTCGTGGCGAAGCTCCAGCTCGGCAACCCGGAGGAACTCCGGATCGCGTATCCGGTCATCGTCCAGGGCGCGCGGTACGACTTCTACTGCCTCGTCGAGGACGTCCTGAACGAGCCGAGCGACATCGCGGACCAGCTCGCGGGCTCGTCGATCAGCGACGTCATCGTGCCTCGGCCCGAGACCCACGAGGGCTATGGCGGCCCGATCTTCTACTCGAAGGCGAAGCTGCGGATGATCCAGCTCATCGAGAAGGAGTCCGGGGCGCTGAGCGAACCCCAGACGATCCCGCCGTATTTCTCGGAGTGCCGCCACGCGACGAAGGCGGATGTCGAACGCATCTACGAGCCGACGGAGAAGTCCGCGCCCATCGGCACGATCACGGGCATCGAACCGTTCTACGTGCACGTGGACATGGAGAAGCTCGTCGAGAAGCCTTTTGCCATCTTCGGGCGCACGGGCACGGGCAAGTCGATCCTGAACAAGCTCATCTGCACGGCGATCCTGGCCAAGGATGCGGGCAGCGTCCTGATCTTCGACATGCACGGCGAGTACGGCGTGTACAGCAAGACGGACGGCACGGAGGGGCTCAAGTACTTCTTCCCGCACAAGGTCGAGACCTTCTCCCTCGATCCGAAGAACACGGAAGCCAAACCGTTCATCCTGGATCCGGACCAGATCACGCCGGAGGACCTGATCATCGCGTTCCAGGACCTCACGCCGCCCATGATCGACCACATCTACCAGATCTACCGCATGAAGCCGCGCGACGTCGACCTGGTCAGCGCGATCCGCGAGAAGCAGCCGACCGAGAGGGAGGTCGAGGGCGGACAGCTCCACCTGATGGTCCTCCAGGCGCTGCAGCGGCGGATGGGGCGATTCCAGCGGCTCCCGTTCATCAAGAAGGGCGGGAAGGACGCGTTCAGCCAGATGCTCGGCCACATCAAGGACGGCAAGTCGGTCGTCCTCGACTTCGGGGACTTCGGCACGGACCAGATGGTCTACCTGTTCGTGGCGAATGTCCTCGCGCGCCGCCTCTTCGAGCTCTACACGGAGGCGAGCGCGGAATATCCGAGGCTCGTCCTCTTCCTCGAGGAGGCCCACAAGTTCCTCGACCCGAGGCTCGTCGAGTACTCGATCTTCAGCCGCCTCGCCCGCGAGACGCGGAAGTTCAACCTCATCCTCGCCCTGATCGACCAGCGGCCCTCGCGGATCGACGACGAGGTGCGGAGCCAGCTCGCGAACCGCCTCGTCATGTCCCTCAAGGAACCGTCCGACGTCGAGTCGGCCCTCGCGGGCGTGCCCGACAAGGGGATGTGGGTGAACATCGTCGCGAAGCTGCCCCTCCGGACGGTCGCGGTCCTCGGGGACGCGATCCGCATCCCGACCGTGATCGACGTGCTCGAGTACGAGGACCTGAAGGTGCGCAAGTACCTCCTGCCGCCGGAGGTCGTCGACGAGGGCACGATGACCGAGATCGGGGATCGCGCGGACGACGTGCTCGGCCGCGGATAGGACGGCCTTCGATCCGGTGCGGGGATCGTGGGATTCGCCGCGCTACACTTTTATACCCGCCGCCGAATGAGTTGGATTCATGGCCACTCCCCTTCCGAACGTCCTCCCGGAGGTCACCCTCCTCATCGGAGGCGTCCTCGTCGTGACCGGGCTCCTCCTCGCGTTCTGGGGCCACGGGATCTGGGCCGCCGTCATGTCCATGATCGGCGCCCTCCTCGGGAGCGCCGTGGGCTACCTGTTCGGCGTCCCCATCGGCGGCAACCTGGGCGGCATCGTCCTCGCAATCGTCGGCGCCGTGATCGGGAGCATCCTGTTCTCGAAGCTCGTGAAGGTCGCCCTCGCCTTCCTCGTCGGCGTCCTGGCGGGCGCGCTCGTCTACACGCTGATGAAGGGGCAGGCCTACTTCAACGCGGGCAGCCTGGACCCCGCCCTGATCGTCGCGCTCCTCGTGGTCGTCGTCGTCTTCGGGATCAGCTACTACTTCATCGACGACCTGATCGGAATCATCACCGCGGCCATCGGAGGCCTCCTGCTCGCGGCCGGGCTGTACGTCCTGAACGTCGCGACCCTCCTCGCGGCGGTGGCGGGGATCGGGCTGTTCGTCGTAGGCGCGATCGTCCAGACGCGGACCATCAATCGCAAGCGCGAGATCCGGCAGCAGCAGAAGGCGATGGCCCAGGCGCAGGCGACGCAGGCCTATGCTCAGCCCCCGCCGCCACCCCCGCCTCCGTAAATGATCGCCCGCGTCGAGCGCGTCGTCCCGTTCCCCCGGGACGCCGTGTACGCATGGTGGACGGACTTCCGGGAGGACGACCACCTAGGCCACTCCTCCCCCGCGACGAGCGCGCGGGAAATCCTCCGGCGGGAAGGCAACGAGATCTGGCTGCGAGACCGCGCCCGGCGGCCCGCTCCCGTCACGGTCGAGGAGCACGTCGTCCTCGACCCGCCGAACGGCTATGTCGTGACGGCCCGGTATCCCGGAGCGGATGCGCAGTACGGATACCGGTTCGAGGAAGCCTCCGGGGGCACGAGGATCCTCCTGACCGTCAACGTCCGCCCTCGCCATGTCGGTCGAATCCTGCTCCCCCTGTTCTCCGGGTGGGCGAGACGTTACGCGGAACGGGATACGGACGACCATCTGAGGCAGATGTCCGAGGACCTGCGCAGTCCCCGATCGTGAGGGTACTTTCGGACACCTCCCTTCGACTCCCTCCTTTATAGCGAGGCACCCATCGACAGCGGAACGGGGAGGAATCCATGGTCCTCATCACGGAGACGCTCGCCGCTCCCGAGACCCGCCTCGAGACGCGCAAGGTCCTCACGACCTCCGTGCCGACCCTGGACCGCCTCCTCGGCACGTTCGAAGCGAGCAAGGTCACCCTGATCGACAGCGGGAGCGACTTCGTCTTCCACCTGACGACCCTGCTGTGCGTGCGCGCGGTCATGGAGGGCGAGGGCGTCGTCTTCGTGGACGGCGGGAACTCCGTGGACCCGCACGGCATGGTCGCCCTGGGCAAGCGCGCCGGCCTGACGCGGGAGGAGATCCTCCCGCGGGTCTACGTCGCGCGGGCGTTCACCTGCCACCAGATGACCACATTACTATTGGACATGCTGGATAAAAAGATCGAGGAGACGGGCGCCGGGCTCGCCGTCCTCGCCTGCCTCCCCGAGATGTACCTGGACGAGGACGTGCAGGTGGGAGAGGCCCACGCGCTCTTCCAGCGTTCGATCGCGGCGGCCCGCCGGACAATCGCGGACCGGGGCGTCGTCGGCCTCGTGACGAACGCGGGACTGTCGAAGCTCTACCGCCGCCGCTCGATCCGACGGCAGCTCTACGAGTCCGTGGACCGCGTGGTCCGCATCGCCCACGGGCGCAACGGCGTCCTCATCACCCGCTCCGATGCGGGCGGGGCGGAATGGTATCGTCCCGTGCCTCCCGATCAGCGCACCCTGGACGACTTCGAGGACGCGCGGCCGAGGATCGTGGACCTCGCGGCGGTCGGCGAGCCGAGGCCCATCCGCGCCACGTCGGAGCACCTGCGGTTCTCCTGGTGAGGACGGGTCAGGGGAAGCCCGTCACGGCCGCATACACGAGATACGCCGAAAAGGCGAGGAGGGTCACGATGGAAAAGACGAGGACCGCGTGGTAGGTCCATGCAAACCGACGCTGTGCGACCCGCAGGAGGAGGGGGAAGACCGCGCCCCAGAGGACGACCCCCGCGAAGAAGCCGACGAGGACGGCGGGGCCCAGCTCGTCGATGAACGCGATCCCGGCGGTGAGCCACCAGAGGATCGGAAAAGGACTCGTGAGGTTCGTGACGACTCCCGTGACGTAGGAGGTGGCCTGCGTCCCCGCCGTGGGTGCGATGACGACCGGCTCCTTCGTCCACGCCCTCGCTGCGCCCCAGGCGAAGTACGCCATGACGGCGGCCCCGAAGAAGGCGATGAGAGGGAGGAGGGAGCGGGCCCCGAGGAGGAGGGAATGGGCGAGCACGGACAGGGCGAGGTAGCCGAGGTCGACGGTCATCGCGCCCATGCCGACGAGGAATCCCGCCCGCCAGGAGCGGAGAACCGCGTGGCTCGCGATGAGCGCGTTCACCGGGCCCGGAGGGGCGGTGAGGGAGAGGGCGATGAGGATGCCGATGCCCGTGCTTGCGAGCAGCTCGAGGACCACGCGGCGCGATGGCGGCGGACCCGCATGAACCTCGCCGCGAACCCTTATACCGCCCGCGGCCATCGGCCGCCTCGTGCGCATCGGCGCGTCGACGTACAGCCGCGAGCCCTTCCCCAAGCAGATCGAGGAGGCGCGGGAGGCCGGATACGATTACGTCGAGCTCGACCTGACCTGGGTGAGCTGGGAGCCCGCGAAGCTCCGTGAGGAGGCCGAAGGCTTCGCGAAGAAGATCCCCCTCGAGACCGCGCACTTCCCTCCGTCCCACTTTCACGACCGGGACCTCGCGCGGTTCGCGGGCTTCATCGACGCCCTGGTTCCGGTCGGCACGCGCGTGTTCAACGTCCACTTCCTCCAGGCCCGCTCGGCGCCGACCGTCTCGACCGAGGCGAAGATCTCGTGGCTCGCGGATCTCGTGAAGGCCGCGGCGGGACGAGGCGTCGAGGTCACGGTGGAGAATCTCGACGAGACGCCCGGCGAATTGCGGAGGGTGCTTGACGCGGTGCCGGACCTCCTCTACTGCCTCGATATCGGCCACGCTCATCTCGACAAGCGCGTGGATGGCGGGCGCACCTATCTCGAAGCCCTTGGAGACCGCCTCGGACTCGTGCATCTGCATGACAACCACGGCGGCCACGGGAAGGAGGGGGACGAGCACCTGCCGTTCGGGAAGGGGACGATCGATCTCGAACGGGACGTGCGGGCCCTGAAGGCGCGCTACGATGGCCGCGCGACCTTGGAGATCTTCAAGGGCATCCCCGACGACCGCAAGGCGTGCCTGCGCAAGATGCGGCGGTGGGCGCGGCCATAGACCGCGCGATTGGAAAATCAACCTTGTTTAAGGTTGACTTCTTCAAAGACACTTTCGCGGACCTCTCCAGGGCATCCGAAGATACGGTGCTCGGATCATGGCGAGTGCATGGGCCGCACGATCCCGACGTACCGCCTCCACCTCGAATCGATCCTGAACGACTGGATGGACTACCGCCGCGCGCTGCGGGAGAAGGATCGCGAGACCTTCGACCACCTCCTGAACAAGGCGCGGCAGCACGCGAGCGCCGCGAGCTATTCCGCCCACCTCGACCCCACGGACCTCGCGTTCCTGTCGATCCTCCTCGAGATGGAGAAGGAGCTGGAGATTCTGAGGACCCGACGCGAACGTTCTTCCGTCCCCGAGGACTCCGCGCCCCGTGAACCTCCGCGAGGCACGGCCTGAGGACCGTCCGGCGATCGAGCGGATCTCGCGAGCCTCCTTCGACCGCGTATACGCGTTCTTCTCGATCCGCGGGAGCCGCCAAGGGTGGCCCCAGCTCATCGCCGAGGAGGACGGTGCGGTGATTGGGTTCCTCGAGGGACGTCTCTTTGACGGACGGCCGCCGATCGGCTACGTGTACTTCGTCGCGGTGGACCCGAAGCACCGGCGGCACCACGCGGGACAGCTGCTCGTCGAGGAGTCCCTGCGGAGATTCGAGTCCCGCGGAACCCCCCATGTCTTCGCCGCGGTCCCCGAGGACAACGAGACGTCCACGCGGCTGTTCAAAGCTCTCGGATTCCAGGAGGTCCCGCGGGGAGCGATGTGGCGCTGGTACCGCTGGCGCAGCATCGTCGTCCAGATGAACATGATGATCGCGCCCCATGAGACCCTCCTCGTGCGCACTTTCACGGACCCCTCCCCGGCATCCGGCCAAGAGCCCCCTCGACCCTGAAGGAGGGCCCGGGGGAGCCTCACGCACGGATGGATCATCGACGCGTACGCAGACTACGACAAGGACGCGGTGATCCTCTGGCTCTGGAACGAGCAGGGCGCGCACCGCATCGAGGACCCGCGCCTCGTGCCCTCGTTCTTCCTGCACGCATCGCCGAGCGACCTGCCTTCCCTCCGCCGCCGCATCGAGATCCTCGACGGCGTGCGCGAGGTCCGCGAGGTCGCGCGCCGCATCGCCCTCGAGGACGACGAGCCCCGCCCCGTCCTCGAGATCGTGCCGCGGCACTACCGCGACCTGCGGGGGCTCTCCCACATCCTGGACTCGAACGGCGGCTACGTCGACCACCGTCTCTTCGACGTCGACCTGCGGTTCAGCCAGCGCTACGCGATCGAGCATGACGTCTTCCCCATGGGCCTCATGCACTACGCGAACGGCGCATGGCGGGCCGAGGAGGAGCACTTCGCCCTCGACTACCCGCTCCCACCTCTGAGGCGTTCCCTCCTTGATCTCCATGTCGACAATCCGGCGGGCATGCCGCGGATGCAGGACAAGCTCCTTGGCGCCCGCGTGGACGATGTCGAGATCGACGGGAGCGAGGAGGCGATCCTCCGGGCCATCGACGAGACGGTCCGCTCGAAGGACCCGGACATCCTGATGACGGATGGCGGGGACGCCTTCGTCATGCCGTACCTTGCACGCAAGGCCGCGGAGCTCGGCGTGAACCTGCAGCTCGGCCGCGACGCGGACAAGTTCGCGGAGAAGAAAGCGAAGTCCTACTTCACGTACGGGAAGATCGTCTACAAGCCGGGGCAGTACATCCTGCGCGGTCGGCTGCACCTGGACCGCGGGCACTTCGCGTTCCGGGAGAGTGACTTCGCGGGACTCGCGGAGCTGTCCCGCCTGTCGACCCTGACGCCGCAGGAGCAGGCGCGGCTCACGCCCGGCACGGCAATCACCGCGATGCAGGTGAACCAGGCGCACAAGGACGGCTGCCTCGCGGTCTGGAAGAAGAACCGGCCGGAGGAGTTCAAGAGCGCGGAGTATCTGTTGCGGGGGGACCGCGGCGGATTCATCTTCGAGCCCGAGGTCGGATTGCACGAAGGACTCTACGAGCTCGACTTCTTCGCGCTTTATCCGAACATCATGGTGAAGTACAACATCTCCCCGGAAACCCTCGATTGCCCTTGCTGCGAACTCGACGGCCGACCTGTGCCGGAGCTGGAGTATCACCTGTGCACGCGCCGCCTTGGGCTGATTCCGAGGGTCCTCAAACCCGTGGTCGAGCGGCGGCGATACTACAAGAAGATGAAGAAGGAGCCAAGCCCGTTACAGGAGGTGTATGCGGGAAGGGACACAATCCTGAAGTGGCTTCTAGTGACGTGTTTTCGGTTACACAGGTTACAAAAACGCAAGATTTGGACGCATCGAATGTCATGAAGCCATCAACGCGTACGCGCGCGACATCCTCGTCCACTCCATGGAAATCGCGGAATCGCACCGCCACGAGGTGGTCCACGGCATCGTCGACTCGCTGTGGCTTCGCCCTAAGCCTGACGCGGATGACATCCGAGTGGTCCAAGAGCATATCGGAGGGTCTACAGGGCTGCCCATCGAGCTCGAGGGCCGCTACAAGTGGATCGTCTTCCTCCCGTGCAAGACGACCGGCGTGGGCGCGCTGAACCGCTACTACGGTCTTTACGACCACGACGAGTTCAAGCTCCGCGGGATCGAGCTGCGGAAGCACGACACCCCCGAGTTCATCAACATCTGCCAGGAGGCCATGCTCGGAGAACTGAGTCTCGCCTCCACCGCGGCGGAATTCCACGAGCGCATCCCCCGCGCCGTGAACGTGTTGCGCTGGACCGCGAAGCGCGTCCTCGACCGTGCGATTCCCGTGCACCAGTTCATCCTCACGAAGAACGTCTCCCGCACCCTGCCGGAATACATCGTCCTCACGGCGACCGCGGCGGCCCTCAAGCAGATGGAGAAACGCGGCTTCACGGTCGAGCCCGGGGAGACCGTGCGCTACGTCCTCCTCGACGTCCGCGCGCGCGAGTCGGAACGGAAGGTGCGCGTGGCGGAGTTCCTCGAGGGAGATGAGAGGCCGGACGCGTGGGAGTACATCCGCCTCCTGTGCCGCTCGGGACAGACCCTCCTCGCGCCCTTCGGCATCACGGAAGAGAAGCTCTTCGCGGGCTGCAAGGACCTCTCCGACGTCGCGTCGCCAGGGAGACCGCAGGACATCGAGATCAAGGATCCTGCACGCGGGCAGGGGCACAGCCGCGCGCGGGGTGGCGTGGGCTACACGCACACGTGGCGCATCGAGGAGGACGAGGAGGAGCCCGGTGAGATCCCGGAGGAAGCCTGAGGCTCCGCGCCCCACGTCGATCGCGAGACGGGTTCACTCGATCGTCAGCGGTTCTTCCTTGAGTCCGTCCGTCGCGGCCACGAGCTTCGTCACGCGCTGCTCCGCCTGGGCCAGCATGCCGTGGCACCGGCGGTACAGGGCGAGACCTTCCTCGAAGGTCGCCAGGGCGCGGTCCAGCGGCACATCGCCGCGGGAGAGCGCCTCGACCTTCGCCTCGAGGGCCGCGAGGGCATCCTCGAACGACAGTTGGTCGGTCATGTCATGGGTCCTCCTGTTTGGATTCGACGCGAATATGAAGGCGGCCATCCTGGAGACGGACGACCAAGTGGTCCGACAGGAGCACGGAGCGGGCGAGGGTGACCACGCCGCCCACATCACGCTCGACGATCGCGTAGCCGCGGCGCAGAGTGCCCAGGGGGCTCACGGCGTCCAGGCGGTCGGCGACGGAATCGAGCCGCTCCGACTGGGCCGCCAGCATCCGCACGGCCGCTTCATGGAGACCGTGACCCAGCTTGCCGAGACGCATCGCGGATTCCGCGACGTCGCTCCGGAGCGCGAGTGGGGAGAGGCGGCCGCCTGCGACAGCGACGGCCTTCCTCCGTTCCCGGAGCGCATCTTGGATTGCAGCCAAAGTCGCATCAGCGAGCGACTGGAGATGGACCTGCAGATCCTCCGCATCGGGAGAGGCGAGCTCCGCGGCCGCGCTGGGTGTGGGCGCGCGGACGTCGGCCACGAAGTCCGCGATCGTGACATCCGTCTCGTGCCCGACCGCGCTGACCACGGGGACCGGGCAGGATGCGATCGTCCGGGCGAGAGATTCATCGTTGAAGCACCACAGGTCCTCCAGGGAGCCGCCGCCGCGGGCGAGGATGACGAGGTCCACCCGATCCTGCACGGCGACCAGGGCCTGCCGCAGGCTCGCGGGGGCCTCGGGCCCCTGGACGAGCGCGGAGGACAGGACCACGTCCGCGAGGGGATAGCGCCGGCGCAGGATCGTCACGAGATCGTGGAGGACCGCCCCTCGCTCCGACGTCACGAGCCCGATGCGCCGCGGATACGTGGGCAGGGGACGCTTCCTGGCGGAATCGAAGAGGCCCTCCGCGTCGAGTGTCTTGCGGGTCCTCTGGAACGTCGCCCAGAACAGGCCGACGCCTTCCGGCGACAGGGTGTGCACGACAAGCTGGACCTCGCCCCTCCGCGCGTACAGGTCGACGTCCCCGGAGGCCAGCACGGCCATGCCGTCCTCGAGATCGAACGGGAGGGCCTCTGCATCGGTCCGGAACAGGACACAGGGGATCTGGGCGCCCTCGTCTTTGAGCGTGAAGAACACGACCCCGCCCGAGACGCGCTGCACGTTGCTCGCCTCCCCGCGGACGAGGACGCGGGTCAGGAGCGGGTTCGACCGCACCGTGTCCCGCAGGAGACGGGCGAGCTCGGACACAGTCAGGGCGGGAGGCCCGTTGCCGTTTCCGCGTGCGTGGACTGCGACCGTGCCCATGGTGTCCTCGAAGGAGAAGACCACGAGGTCGCGCGTATTTCAAGGAGGCCGGGAGGGATGGGCGAAAGTGCCGAACCCCTTACGCGGCGGCGAGGAGGTCCTTCGCGGTCACGAGAGCATGGAGGCGCACGGCGATCTCCGCGAGGGCGATCTTCCCGCCCTCCTCGCGGTCCACGACCGCGACGACGTCGTCGATGACGGCGCCCTGCGCTCGCAAGCGCTCGATCGCGCCGCGCAGCGTGCCCCCCGTCGTGATGACGTCCTCGACGAAGAGCACGCGGTCCCCCCGCGAGAGCTCGCCCTCGAATTCCTTCTTCGTCCCGTGCTCCTTTGTCGCCTTGCGCACCATCAGGTAAGGCTTGTTCGACGCGAGGCTGACGGCCGCCGCGATGGGGACCGCCCCGAGCTCCACGCCCGCGATCCGGTCCGCGTGGGCCGCGTACGGAGCCATCGCCTCGCCGATCGTGCGGAGCAGGGCCGGCCGCGTCACGGCCTTCTTGATGTCGATGTAGAACGCGGAGGTCTTGCCCGACGCCAGGGTGAACGTCCCGAACTGGAGCGCGCCGCACGCCTTGAGGTCCGCGAGGAACCGCGCGCGGTCGAACTCACCAGGGCTCATGCTTCCTCCCCATCCGGTAGCCGAGGATGTTCACGCTGCGATGCAGGGCAGGCGTGATAAGGATGATGGCGAGGAGTCCGAACCACGCGTCGCCCGAGAAGAACCGGGGCACGGACCAGCCCGCCGCGAGGAGGCTGAAGAGGAGACCGCCGATCATGAAGTCGTACTGGTCGAGGCCGGGCGCCTTCGCCCCGCGGGGCTTGTGCGTCCTCCGCTTGATGAACGCGCCGACGAGATCGCCCATCAGGGCGCCGAACGCGAGGAGCGCGGACGCGAGGAAGGCGTCGAGGGGCGCGCCGAAGGACCAGCTCGAGGCGGGATCGAGGAGGACGAAAGGCAGCGTCAGGAGGAGGCCGAGGAGCGCCCCGCTCAGGGTCCCGCCGATCAGGCCGCGCCAGGTCTTCCCGTTCCCGAGGAGCCGTTCGCCGTCCCGCAGGGTCTTCCCGAAGTCCATCGGGGTCCCGCCGCCCCACACGACGGCCATCGGGTTCGCGACGTACGCGGGGAGGAAGAACCAGAGGGCCTGCAGGATCGCCTCGAGGGCCATCGCCGCGGCGAAGGGAATCGTTCCATATAAGCCACCGCTCACGAAGCTCGCGGCGCATTTACGCAGGGACGAGGCGCTTCCGCAGCTCGAGGTTCTTCTCGCTCTCGGAGACGACCTCGTACCCCGAGGTCTCGTACAGGGTGACGGCGACCGAGTTCCAGCGGAACACGTTCAGGTGGAGCCACCTCATCCCGTCGCCTCGGATCTGGCGCTCCACGGCCTGGAGCAGGGCGCGGCCGTACCCTTGTCCCCGCAAAGGCTCGTCGACGACGATCTGGAACAGCCATCGTTTCCCGCGGCTCGTCTTGGACCCGGGTACGGGGCCGGTCCAGGCCCAACCGATCCGCTGACCTGCGCCATCGACGCCGACGAAGAACGCATGGCCCCGTTCCGCGGGATCCGGGCCCACGGTCGAGGCGATCTCCTTGCTGGCCCGGGAGAGAGACTCCTCCCGGGACCAGAACCCCGCGCGGGCCTTCGCCTCGGCGTAGTCGACCGCCTCCTTCTCCAGGGCCTCGTGGCGCTCCGCGTCCGTCATCCGGACCAGACGGACTGCGCGCGCGGGGCGGCGGGATGCGGGGAGGCGGGATCCAGGCACGGCCTAACGGTAGTCCCTCGGCCGCCATAGAGATTGTCCGGACTGCGGACGTGGAGCCGGGCGAGCGGTTTCGCGAGTGATAATCTCCGCATCAGCCCTTTATAGCGCGAGGGGCTCGTTTCGGCGAGATTTCATGGACCGGGTCAAGACGTTCGTCGAAGGCTTCGACGAAGCCCTCGGGGGCGGGATCCCGCGCGGCTCCGTCGTCCTCGTGGCCGGCACGCCGGGCACGATGAAGACGGCCCTGACCTTCTCGATCCTCTACGAGAACGTGAAGGAGGGGTCGCGCGCCCTCTACATCTCCCTCGAGGAGAGCCAGGAGGACCTCCGGGCCTCCATGGCGGACCTCGGGATGGCGAGCCTCGAGGACGTCGAGCTCTACATCCTCGACATCGGGCGAATCCGCCTCGAGCACAAGGAGGAGGAGCTCTCGAAGAACTGGCTCGACGTCCTCCAGAAGTACATCGAGCAGCGCGTCCGCGTGAACAACTTCGACCTGATCGCGATTGACAGCCTGGAGGCCCTGTACAGCCTGAGCCACCTGGAGAACCCGCGGCGAGAGCTATTCCACTTCTTCGGCTTCCTCCGCTCCCTGAACGCGACCTCCTTCCTGATCACGGAGATCCCGTCCGGCTCGCAGGGCGGCTACGGGCGGTACGACGAGGAGTTCCTGGCGGACGGCATCCTGCACCTCAAGCAGGCCCCGATCGGCGACACGGACGTGCAGCTCCGAATCCGGTGCGTCAAGATGCGCCGCTCCAAGCACGAGCACGGGGACTTCGCCCTCGTCCGTGGGACGGACCTGTTCCAGATCACCCGCCTGATCTCAAAGTGACGTCTTCGTGAGGAGCTTGAGGAGGGCGTCCGCGTACCGTGCGGCGAGGGGTTCGTTCCCGAACGTCCGGGCCGCGGCGGCCTTGTTCTCTTCGATCGCCTCGACCGTCTTCGTCAGGACGGACACGACGTCCTTCCCGGGTGCGCGGCGGAACAGAGCGACGATGGCGGTCGTCTCGCCCGTCATCACGACGAGGCGTCCGACGGGCAGGTGCATGACGTAGGTCCCCTGGGCCGGCCGGCCCGTCTCGCGGCGGATCGCATCCGCCACGTCGGGCTGGTCCAGGTACGCGGTCTCCCCGGCCTTCGCGAGGACTCCGTGGCCGCGGCGCAGGATGAGGAGGGCGATCGCGTTCGATTCCTTCTCCTTCGCCGCGAGGTCGGACCAGAACGTGGCCTGGATGGAAAGCGCCCGGAGGCGGCGCCGCAGCGCGATGATGCCGTCTCGGTCCCGCGTCTTGCCGAGCTCGCGGAGCTGCATCTCGCACTCCTTCGCCTCGCGGGGAGCGAGGAGATGGCGGAAGGTCTGGAACTCCTGATCCAGGGCGTCCAGCTCCGTGGTGGGGCGAGTGCGGACGGGGCCCGGGGCGGTCGTACGGGGCGCGGGTTCGTGGGGCGACAGGCTCGGCACCTCCTGTTCAATCAGATCGACGGCCTCGGCCAGGTTCTTGTCGGGATGGCGTAGCATGGCCTCCTTGACTTGGTCGCCGCGGCCCTCGAGCTCCCAGAGGAGCAGCCGGAGGGCTGCCTCGTCCCGTCTACCCATCCCTTCTCAGGGGCCCGAAGGGCCTCTCGCTACAAAAGCGTTCCCTCCATGAGTCGGATGGGTATCGACGCCGATAACGGGGTCGTCATTCCTTTATAACGTGGCCCGCGTCCTCGACGCACGATGGACGGCGAGGTGCCCGTTTTTCACTCCTACATCGAAGGCCTCGATCGCTCCCTCGGAGGCGGGATCCCGAAGGGGAGCACGATCCTCGTCGCCGGCACGCCGGGCACGATGAAGACCTCCCTCATCCTCTGGATGATGCACGAGAACGCCCAGCACAACGGCACCCGATCCCTGTACGTCAGCTTCGAGCAGTCGATGGGCAGCCTCCGCGAGGGCGCGGCCCGGATGGGCATGAACCAGCTCGACGAGGCGCACGTCTACATCCTCGACCTGGGCCAGCTCCGCCGCGGGATGGAGCGGTCCGAGGGCACGAAGGACTGGGTCACGATCCTCCTCGAGATCATCAAGGAGGCCGTGAACTCGAGCCACTACGAGGTCCTCGCGCTCGACAGCCTCGAGGTGCTCTACGCGCTCACGGAGATGAAGAACCCGCGTCGCGAGATGTTTCATTTCCTGACCGGGCTCAAGGAACTCGATCTCACGACCTTCCTGATCGCGGAGACCCCGTTCGGCGCGCAGCGGCTCGCCCAGTGGGGGGAAGACTTCCTTGCGGATGGGATCCTCCAGCTCCGCCAAGTCGAAATCGGGGAGACGGACGTCCAGCTCCGGTTGCGATGCGTGAAGATGCGCTGGATGAACCACGACCACAACGCGCTCGCCCTGACCCACGACGGCGAGAAGTTCTTCGTCACCCATGTGCTGGCCAAGAAGAAGTGAAAGGGAGGGCGGTCTCCCGCCCTCGTTCGCGTGCGTCCTCACTGCAGGCTGATCGGTGGCGCGGGGCCGCCCGGAGGCGGGGCCTGCGGGGGCATGGTCGGATACATCGGCGTCAGGGGCTGCTTCGGCGGGATCTCGCCGCGGTTGATCCGGGACCAGACCATGTAGTAGGCGGCCGCCCAGAGCAGGTTCGCGACGACCGCGAGCAGGGCGTACGTGTTCATCTGGTTCTGGAGGTCCGTAATCGGGCCTGATCTGAAGGTCCCTCCCGCGAGGGAGTCCGCGATCGCCGTCGCAATCAACGGGGAGATCAGGAAGAAGATCGCGATTTGGAGCGCGACGGAGGCGCCGAGCCCGGCGAACAGGAGGATCCGGCCCGTCTGGTCCTGGATCTCGTACGTGAAGAGCACCTGGGCGAATCCCGCGATGAACGCCGTGATGATCGAGCCGATCAGGAGGGTGTCGAACGCTCCCTGGAGGGACGCGACGGTCGGGAGGGTCCCGGAGATGGCCGACCCGAGGAGGGCCACGGCGAAGATGAGGCCCACGATGAAGATCCCCACGATGCTCAGGATGTAGAGCACCACCGCGACGACGACATCGCGGGAGTGCTTGGCCCCGAAGGCCTTCCGGCCGATGATCACGAGGATCGCGCCGATGAAGGAGAGGATCGCGCCGATGACCGAGATGCCGAACGGCACCCAGCCGAGCAGGGCGCCGATCATCAGGAGCAGGACGCCCGTCTTCGTGCGGTCGATGTGCCTCGAGCGGTCATAGTCCCCGGGGGGCGGGTAGTACCCCGGCGCGGGCGGATATCCGGGGGCGGGCGGATACCCCGGCGGAACGGCGTAGACGGGCGGGGGCGCGGCGGGAGCGGGGGCCGCCGCGAATCCGAGGGGCGCCCCGCAGTTCGTGCAGAACTGGTACCCCGGCTGGTTCTGGAAGCCGCATCGGGTGCAGAGAAGAGATGCCGACAAGGCCGATCCTCCGTCCGTTCGGAAGGAACGAGGCGGGGAAAAAGGTTTCGCGGGTTGTCCGAAGCCTTTTTCGGCGTCCGCGGTCGTGGGGAGTCCGCATGGTCTCCCCCGGGACCTGGGACCGGTGGATCTCCCTCGAGCTCGGACGGCTCAACGCAGGCCTCGTCGTCGAGCGGAAGAGCCTCGCCCGGCTCCTCGACGAACCGACGCCCGCGTGCCGGAGCCGGGAGGGGGAGGACCACCCCTTCGACCCGGCTGCCCTGCAGAGGCTCGCGCGGGCCCTGACCCGGGAGGAGGCGGAGAGCCTGCGGCTGCCGATGACCGTGTTCGTCACGGGAGACCTGGAGGACAGCGCATACGTCGCGGAGGAGCTCGCCGCGAAAGCCCTCCGTGCGATCGAGGACTTCGGCCCCGCCTTCCCCTTCCGTGGGGGACGGATGTACCTCCCTCACTCCCTGGCGGTCGATCTCGTGCGTCGGAGCGGTGGGACAATGCAGCTCGCGTTCGCTTGACCCGGATGGTCACTTCGGGGCGTCCGCGGGCTTCTCGCGCCGCGCGATCCAGAGGTCCTCGGGCACGTCATCGTAGACGGTCTGCCCGCCGATGGCCTCTTCCTTCGCGCGCTGGGCCTCGACGAGCTCGAAGATCCGGTCCTTGCGGAACATCCAGTAATGGATTCGCCACTCCCGCCCGTCGTAGAGGGTCGTCTCCTCCCGCTCCGTCGTCAGGATCCCGGAGTCCTCGAGCATGTAGAAGGCATCCCGATCCTCGGGCTCGAGGACGTTGTCGATGATGCGCTCTGAGTAACCGAAGAAGTTGAGGACGTGGGTCGCCATCGCGCGGGCCTCTTCCTCCTTCATCCCGGTCCGATCAATCGAATTCTTGATCGCGCGGGTGAGGTCGTCCACGGTGATGGTTCCCGCTGGTCCACGCTCAGGCTTAGCCTTCACGGACATGGGTCGCCCCGAAGGAAGACTACTGGGGCCGGGCCCTATATAAGCATTCCGTCAGGGAGGCCTTGGGTTGATTCTCACCGCGCCGAGGACGCGGTCCTCGCCGGGCGGTCCAAAGAGTAAAGCGACGCGGAGGCATCACGGAGACCGGGATGTTGCAGGACGCGGGCAACGCGGAGCCGGACGGTCCGATTCCGATGGAGCGGGGCGGCGCGCCGGTGCCGCAGGCCGGGACGGAAGCCGAAATTCAGACGCTCCGGGACGAGGTCCGGCGGCTGCGCGAACAGGTAGCCGCCCTCGCCGCGCGGACGAAGGGCGGCGACGTGCGCGTCCCGACCTTTGTGAAGGGTCTCGACGAGGCGCTCCAGGGAGGCGTGCCGCGCGGGCACGTCGTGGGGATCGTCGGGCCGGGCGGCTCGATGAAGACTTCCCTGGCCCTGTACACCCTGATCCGGAACCGCGCGGCGGGGACGCGCGGTGTCTACGTCACGATCGAGGAGAGCCGGGACTCGATCATCCAGACGATGCAACGCCTCGGCCTCGGGGACGCGGAGGACTTCGTCGTCGACATCAGCCGCCTGCGCCTCGATTACGCGGGCGCTGAGGAGATCCGGGATTGGGTGCGCGTCTTGGAGGATTATCTGAGCCGCCGTCGGGAGCGGGACCCCCTGGGCGTCGTGGTCATCGACTCCCTCGATGCGCTCGCGGCCCTGACGCACATCGAGGACGTGCGGCGGGAGCTGTTCCACTTCTTCCATTTCCTGCGGGGACTCGGAGCCACGTCGTTCGTCCTGGCCGAGCAGGATCCCGCCCGGCCCGGCGTGGACCACGATGTCGCCTTCCTAGCGGACGGCGTCTTCGAGCTCCGGTTCAGCGGGGTCGGGGAGGGAAAGGTCCAGCTCCTCGTCCGCATCGCGAAGATGCGGCACACAAACCACTCGCGAGACTACTTCGTCCTGAACTACGGACCGGAAGGGTTCACGGCGAGGCCCTACGAGGCGCCGAGGCCGCGCCGCTGGGGACGGCGGATCTGAAACGGTTCAGAAGTTGCCCTTGATCTTGGCCCGGTCGATCTTGATCCCGGCGGGCGTGGCCATCATGACGTTCTTCCCCACGACCGCGACGTCGCCGCCGCAGTCCCGGATGGCGCTCTTCAGCTCGGCCGTGATGCGCTTCAGGGCGAGCTCGTCGCTCGCGAGGCTCGTGAAGTCGATCAGCAGGATGTTCCCGTTGTAGACGTGGGTCGTCAGATCCGCCACGTCCTCGTAGCGGTAGATCTCCGCGACCTTCACGATGTGTTCGACCGGCTCTCCCAGCGTTCCGCCGTCGCCGTCAAAGGTCAGCTCCCCCAGGTCGATGTATGTGTCGGCCTCTGCGGCGGTGCCCCCTTCGGCGAGGCGTTTGAACGGCTTCTTGATGAAGGCCATCCCAAATCCCTTCTGGTTCCGGCATATCCAGGAGGGAGAATTTAAACGTATCGTGAAGACGGGAGTCGGGTTGACAGAATGGCGATAAAAATAAAAGTAGCTGTATGATAACTATGCTCTTTCGTGCCACGCCATGCCGCGGGGAATAGCGGGGTCACAAGATTTTTAAGGGGGGGGTCTTTGTCGCCCCACGCCATGGTCTACGACGTCGTCGTCGTAGGGGGAGGCCCGGCGGGTCTGACCGCGGGAATCTACGCGAGGACGCGGAGCCTCTCGACCCTGATCCTGGAGGCCCAGGCGTTGGGGGGGCAGCTCGCCTGGCTCTACCCCACGAAGTCCGTGTACGACTACCCGAGCTACATCGCCATCGAGGGCGGGGAGCTCGGAGAGCTCTTCACGATGCACGCCCGCGAAAGCGGCGCCGAGATGGTCGCCGGCGAGGTCGTGGACCTCAAGCGGGACGGGCAGATCTTCCGGCTCACGACCCGCGACGGCGCGGCGCACGAAGCCCGCTCGGTCATTCTCGCGGTCGGGATGGGACTCTTCGAGCCCAAGCGCCTCGACATCCCCGGGGAGGCGGAGCTCGAGGGCAAAGGGGTCACGTACCAGGTCAAGGATCGACATGAGTTCCGTGGCAAGCGCGTGCTGATCGTCGGCGGGGGCGACAGCGCCCTCGAGTACGCCCTCGAGATCGTTGCGTCCGCGAAGGAGGTGACCCTCGTCCACCGCCGCGGCGAGTTCCGGGCGATGGAGAAGAACGTCGAGGCCGTGAACAAGGTGCCCATCCGCGTCGTGTTCAACGCCGAGCTGACCTCGATCGAAGGGAACGGGACCGTCGAGCGCGCGGTCGTCTATGACAACCGGACGCTCAAGAAGACCGTCTTCGACATCGACTCGGTCCTGATCAACATCGGATTCGAGCCGAAGACCACACCCCTCCCCCGGTGGGGGATCGCCCTGGAGGGCGAGCGGCTCATCAAGGTGAAGGCCGACATGTCCACGTCCGTCCCGGGCGTGTACGCGTGCGGCGACATCGTCTCGTATCCGGGCAAGGACAAACGCATCGTCACGGCATGCGGAGAGGCCGTGACCGCGGTGATGTCCGTCTACAAGTACCTCAAGTCCCCGTACTGGGCGTGAGGGCCCTCGCGAGGGGAGGCAGGGCCGCGGGGGTCTCGACGAGGTACCCGACCCCGGCCTCCTCGAGTCGCGCCCGCGATCCGTACCCCCACGTCACCCCGATCGTCACGGCGCCTGCCTCGCGGCCCGCGCGCACGTCATTCTCCGTGTCGCCCACGACCGCGCAGGCGGCCGCGGGAATCCTCAGAGCCTCAGCCGCCTGGAGGACCGGGTCGGGGGACGGCTTCTTTCGCATCACGGAATCGCCGCCGAGGACGAGCACGAACCGATCGGCGAGTCCGGCGAGCCGGAGGGCCTCCACGGTCGTGTCGTGGCGCTTGTTCGTGATCGTCGCAAGCTGCCAGCTCGAGAGGGAGGCGAGCATCTCCGCGACGCCGGGATAGACGCGCACCCCTCGGCGGAGGGAGTCCGCTTCGCTCCGCTGGAACTCGTGGACCGCGGCCTTCAGGGTGTCGCCCGTGAGACCGCAACGCTCTCCGTAAATCGTCTCGATGGGGGTTCCGATCCACCGGGCGCCCTCGATGCCCGGCATCGCCCGGGACCCGACGGCGGACAAGCCGTCGTCGAACGCGGCGACCCAGGCGTCCCGCGTGTCGAGGAGGGTGCCGTCGACGTCGAACAGAATCGCGCGGAGTGGGGCCACGTCACGACTCCTCCTCCCCGAGGCGCCACAGGTCGTCTCCGACGTGATGGATCGTCTCGATCGCCTTCCCCCGCTCCTCGCGCGCCATCGTCGGACCGTCCATGATCGCGCGCCCGACCGAGAGGGGCTGGCGGTTCTTCTCGTCCCGCACCCACACGAGGTCGCCCGTCCGGATCGCGGGGTCTGCGCCGACGATCCCGGGCGCCATCACGTCAGCCCCGTTGTAGACGAACGGGACCGCGCCCATATCGACGGTCACGTGCCGCTTCGTGGCGGGAAAGGCGAGCAGGCCGCGCACCGTGGGTCCAATCGTGTCGCCCAGGATCAGGGCGATCGCGTCGTCGTCGAGGAGCAGGAGGCGCATGGCTCCCGCGTCCGCCTGGTCGATCGGCGTGTCGTCAGGGGGCATCGCCATCCCGAAGTCCTCCGCGAGGCGGTCGAACCATCCCTCGACTTCCTTGCGCCGCAGGCGGGTACGGTGGCGGACCTTGAGGACCATCGGGGGCCCCCATGAACCCGCAGGAGATAACCCTTCCCGGGGTCGTCGCGTGTTATTTTTATTAATGGCGGAGAATGAAAAACGGCTACTCCGAGACGGGGGTCAGGTCCCGGAGGCGGAGCGCCCGTTCGAGACGGGGGTCCAGGTCCAGCGCACGGTCCAGCAGGCGCCGGGCCTTCGCCTCCTGGCCGCACGACCGCCAGGCAACCGCCGCGTCGCACCAGTACTCCGGATCGTCTGGGTTCACGCCGAGCGCCGCGTCGAAGCAGGCGGCGGCCTCCTTCGGCCGACCCGCCGCGAGGAGGAACGTGCCCTTGCGGTGGTACGCGACGTCCCGGACCGCGGGATCGGCCCGGAGGGCGGCCTCGCAGGCGGCGAGGGCGTCCTCCGTCCTCCCGAGGGCGTGGAGCCAGTCCGCCCGGAGGAGCTGGGAGGCCGCGCCGAGCGTGGCTCCGTCGCCCAGGCTCTCCACCGCCTCCAGGATCCGCCCGAGCCCGGCCAGGGCGCGGGCCCGGTCGACACGCACCCCAGCCTCGTCCTTCAGGGACGCGGCCTTCTCTAGAAAGGGCAGGGCCCGCTCCGGGTCTCCGCGGGCGAGCCACACCCGTCCGGCCACGTGCCATCCTCGCGGATCCTCCGGAAACCGGAGGCGGGCCTCGTCCGCCGGGGGGAGGGCGTCCGATCCCCGTCCGGCGCGGATCAAACTGTCTGCGAGGGCGGCGTACGGCTCGGCGTCCTTCGCGCGGGCCGCCGCGGCCGTGTACGCCTCGAGGGCCTCCTCCGTCCGCTCGAGCTCGTCCAGGAGGCGGGCCTTCTTCAGCCATGCGGCCGTGTCCGATGCGTCCATCTCGAGGGCCGCATCGAGGCAGCCCAGGGCCTCCTCGTAGCAGCGCTCCGCCTCGAGGGCATTCCCGATCTCCTCGAGCACGTGGCCTCGGAAGATCCACGCGTCCTCGTACCCCGGGTTCAGGATGAGCGCGTTGTTGAGCGCGTCCCGGCACTCCTCGAGGCGGCCGAGGGCGTGGAGGGTCTCCGCCTTCGCCATCCAGGCGTGGTCGTAGTTCGGGTTGAGCTCGAGGCTCTGCGTGATGAGCTCGAGGCCCTCCTCATGGCGGCCGAGCTTGTGGAGGCTCTCGCCCTTCGCGTACAGCGCATAGTCGAAGTCCGGTTTGATCTGGAGGGATTTGTCGTGGTACTTCAGCGACTCGGCCCACTTCCCCATCTTGTTGAGCGCGTTTCCGATGTTGTTCCAGGCGATCTCGTACCTCGGGTTCACATCGATCGCCTTCTCGAAGTAGGGAATCGATTCCTCGTAGCGGCCCAGGTTGTAGAGCGCGTTCCCGAGGTTGTTCCAGAGAACCTCGTCGCCCACGTCGAACTCGAGGGCCTTCTTGTAGCAGACGACCGCCTCCTCGAGGCGGTCGATGCCGTGGAGCGTGTATCCCTTGTTGTACCAGGCCGCCTTGTAATGCGGGTCGAGGGCGATCGCGCGGTCGTAGCACCGCAGGGCCTCGTCGTGGATCCCGAGCATGAAGAACGTGAAGCCCTTGTTGTTCCACGCGGGGGCATCGTCCGGCTTGATCGCGAGCGCGCGGTCGTACGCCTCGATCGCCTCCTCGTACCGCTCGAGGGCGAAGCGCGCATCGCCGAGCGTGGACCACGCCGAGGCGTCCGCTGCGCTCAAACCCACCGCCGCCTCGAGCGCCTCGGCCGCCTCCTCGGGCCGGTCCAGATCGAGGAGGAGACGGCCTTTCCGAATCCAGGCCGTCCCGTTCCGCGGCTCCCGCCGCAGGAAGTCGTCGAAGAGGGCGAGCGCGGCCTTCGTCCGCCCGAGATGGGCGAGGGCCGCGGCCTTGTCGAAGACGACGTCCGCGTAGTCCGCGCGGAGGGCGAGGGCGCGGTCATACGCCTCGAGGGCCGGTTCGAACCGGCCGAGGTGGGCCTGCGCGTTCCCGAGGTTGTACCAGGCGACCTCGTAGTCCGCCTTGCGGTCCAGGGCCTTGCGGTAGGAGCCGAGGGCCTCCTCATCCCGGCCGAGGCCGTCCAGCGCCACGCCTCGGTTGTTCCAGAGGACGTGGTCTTCGTAGCCGAGCGCGACGGCGCGGTCATAGCACTCGATCGCGTCCTCGAACCGATGCGCGTCGCAGAGATCGTTCCCGCGGAGGAACTCGGATTCCCCGCGGGCGAGATCCTCGGGCGGGGACGGAGGCATGGAAGGCTTCCATCCGGGAAGGCTCGCTTAAACTTTCCGCGGTGGCCCTCCGACCTGAAAGAGTCGGGTGGCCCACGGCCTCAGATTTAAGTAGCGACACCCCCTTGGTCCCGCTTCAGGGCAGGCGCGTGACGACCTTCGACGTAGAGTCCTTCTCCAAGACGAAGGCCATGGAGCTGCCGCGCAACGTGGTCGTGGGTCACGACGGCATCCTCCAAACGGGGGAGGTCTGCGCGTCCCTCAAGCTCGGACGAAAAGCGCTCCTCGTCGCCGACGAGATCACGATGAAGGTCGCGGGTGCGACGGTCGTCGAGTGCCTCGCGAAGAAGCGCATCAAGACGCAGGTCTACCTGATCCCCGACGCCACGATGGAGGAGGTCCGGGAGGCGGAGGACCGCATCCGGAAGGGTGAGTTCGACTTCGCCCTCGGCGTCGGCGGCGGTCGGCCGATCGACGTGGCCAAGTGCGCCTCCTTCAACGCGGGCGTCCCGTTCGTCAGCGTGCCGACGGCCGCGAGCCACGACGGCGTCGTGTCCTCTCGCGCGTCGATCACGAAAGGCGGGGAGAAGGTGAGCCTCGCGGCGCAGACGCCGATCGCCGTCATCATGGATACAGGAATCATCGCCGAGTCGCCGTTCCGCCTCCTGGCCGCGGGCTGCGGCGACATCATCTCGAACCTCACCGCCGTGAAGGACTGGGCCCTTGCGCGGAACCTGAGGAATGAGTACTATTCCTCGTACGCGGCCGCCCTGAGCGAGCTGGCCGCGCGCCTCGTGATCGAGAACGCGGCGACGATCAAACCCCGCCTCGAGGAGAGCGCCTGGTTCGTCTGCAAGGCCCTCGTGTCGAGCGGGGTCGCGATGTCCATCGCCGGCTCGTCCCGGCCCGCGTCCGGGAGCGAGCACAAGTTCTCCCATGCGCTCGACCGGATCGCGAAGAAGCCCGCGCTCCATGGGGAGCAGTGTGGCGTGGGCACGATCATGATGATGTACCTCCACGCCGGGAACTGGGAGGAGGTGCGCGAAGCCCTGCTGGCGATCGGCGCACCCACGACGGCCCACGCGCTCGGCGTCACGGACGACGAGGTCGTCCAGGCCCTCGTCCACGCGCACGAGATCGCGAAGGACCGCTACACGATCCTGGGCGACACGGGCCTCACGGAAGAGGCCGCCGAGCGGCTTGCGCGGATCACGAAGGTCATCTGAGCACGCCGAACTTGTCGCGCGAGTCGATGAGCCGTTCGACGAACGGCTCGATGTCGATCGAGAGCCCGTATTTCCGGAAGTAGGCTCCCAGCGCGGCCAGTCCGTTCCGGAGTGCCTCGGTGGCTTCGGTGAGGCGAATCCACGCGGACGTTCCGATGCGGTCGACCCGGAGGCCTTCGCTGAAGTCGATGAACCAGGGCCCGCCCTGATGGACGAGGATGTTGAAGGCGCTCAGATCGCCATGGACCACACCGGCCCGCGCGAGGGACTCGACCCCATCCAGCACCGCATCCAGGAAGGGCTCGGCCTGCTCGAGCCGCACGTCCTGGAGCCGGGGAGAGGGCCCATCGTCCCCGCCGAGGTATCGCATGGAGAACATGTTCTCGACGCGTTGGGCGGGCGCGGGCACGCGCGCGCCTCCTTTCCACGCCTGGCGGGTGATCTCGAACTCATGCGCGGCGCGCCAGCCCATCGCATCCACCTTGATCGGTCCGCCGCCACGGTGGGACGTGCGATAGAGGCGGTACGCCTTGATGGCGAGGGGCGCGCCGTGGTACCGCCCCAGGTACACGTCCGCCTCCTTGCCTGCGCTGACGAGGCCCACGACCTCCGTCGCCAAGCCCGAGGAGAGGATGGCCTCCACGGTCGAGCGGTACCCCGACTCGTGCAGGTCGAGCGTTCCCGCCTTGATTCGCCACTGGACGCTCGCGTCCAGGTATGGTTCGTTGGGCATTCCCTGACTCTCAAGTTCAACGGTGACAGCGTTCGCAACCCAAGCTCACGAGCGCCGGAGAGCCGAGGACGATCTCACAAGGCTCCCGGCGCCGATCGGAAAACCCATTCAGACATCATCGCCGGGAACCTCCTGGTCCACAGGACCGCCCCTCCGAAATGACGACCCCTAGATGAAGATGCCGCCCCGACGGAGGCTCGGGTCGCGCTCGGCGGTGGTCTTAAGTCCGATCGGGGCGTAAGCCCAGCGGGGAGCCTCGTGGCTCAGATCACGTTGGTGGGGGAGCGTCAGTCCGCCGAGGGCCACGAGTTTGTGTACCGGGGGCCCCAACCCGAGTGCCGCGAATGCCGCGTGAAGGTCGCCTGCCTGAACCAAGAGGCCGGGCGGCGGTATCGGATCACGCACGTGCGGGAGGTGAGCCACCCCTGCCTGCTGAACGAGGAACGCGCCCGCGTGGTCGAGGTCGAGGCGGCCCCGCCGGAGTGCAGCGTCCCCGTGCGGGCCGGCATCGAAGGCGCGATCGTCGGCTACGAACCGCTCGTCTGCGCGAACGCGGCCTGCCCGAACTACCGGCTGTGCCATCCGATCGGCATCGAAGCGGGCCAGCGCCTGCGAATCCAGGATGTCGGGCGGGAACTGGACTGCCCCCTCGGATACGAAATCGTCCCCGCCCACGTGACCTATTCGGAGTGATGACCCTTCCATGAAGGCGTCCCTGTCGCGGCGCATGACGCTCCACGCAATCGAGGCCGCGTTCCTGACCTCGGGCTACCGCGTGAAGCGCGAGACGTTCGACCTCGTCGCCTTCAAGCCGCTCCGCCGCGGCCGGCGCTTCCACATGCGGCTCGAGACCCACGGCCTCGAAGCCGTGCCCCGGGGAGCGGAGATCGACCTCCACGTGGACTACCTGCGGGAGAACGCCCATTCGAGCTTCCACGGCTCCGAGGCGGAGTCCGAGGCGATCGCGTTCGAGATGGCGCAGGTCCTCGGCGCACTAGGTCGCCAGGACCCGAACCGCTCGAGGCCCCGCGTGCGCTGCCCGGACTGCGGCAAGGAGTTCGGCCAGGACGTGTTCCAGACGCACCGCGCGGTCGTCCACGGACGTCAGGGGAACCCGCGACTGTAGATCGTGCGACCCGTGTTCCGGAAGCCCAGGGACTTCCAGAACGCGGCCGCCGCGACGTTCGTCGGAAGGACCTCGAGATCGATCTGATCCACGTGCATCGCCTTCGCCTCGTCCACGAGTTTCCCCGCGAGCGCGCGTCCGATGCCCTTCCGGCGCAACGCCGGATCCACGTAGAAGTCGTTGACGACCAGGACGCGTCCCAGCTCCGCGGACGGCTGGTAGACCGCCAACGCGACGCCCACGACGGCGCGCTTCTCGCGGGCGACGAGCAGGGCGCCCCCGACCCGGTTTCGAAGGATCTGGTCCACGGCCCAGGAAATCCGCTCGGGCCGCGGCTTCCCGCCCTCCGACGCATGGTACGCCGCGATGAGACGCTCGATGTCGGGGCGGTCCGGGGGGGCGGCACGCTCGATGAGCACCATGCCGCTTCGCGAGTCGAGTCTCCCGTATAAGGGTTGCGCGGCTTGGGTCAGAACAGGGTCACGCGGACGGTCTCCCCCTTCTCGAGGAGGTCCACGTTCGCGGGGATCTCGATGTAGCCGTCCGCATGGGCCATCGACGTGATCGCGCCGCTCTCCTTGTAGGCGGGGACGGCCTCGCCGTCCACGATGCGCACGGTGTGGAACTCGACGCGACCGAGGGCGCTCGTCAACCGCTTCGCGAGCGGGGCTTCCACCACGCATTCCACCGCGGGCGGGAGGTGGGCCATGCGCCGCAGCATCGGGGCCAGGATCAGGTAGCAATTGCTCAGGCACGAGGTCGGGTATCCGGGCATCCCCAGGACGGCCTTGCCCTCGACGCGACCCAGGACGGTCGGCTTGCCCGGCTTGACCGCGACCCCGTGGAAGAGGAGATCGCCCATCGCCCGGAGCACGTCGATGATCATGTCCTTCTCCCCGACGCTCGAGCCGCCGCTGAACACGACGAGGTCCTGCTCCACGGCCGTCGCGAGGGCGTCGTGCAGGGCCTCGAGGCGGTCCGCCACGCGGCCGAGGAGGACGGGCTCCCCGCCGTTCTCTCGGACGATGGAGGACATCGTGTTCGAGTTGATGTCGTACACCTGCCCGGGGCGGATTGCCTTCCCGGGCGGCACGACCTCGTCGCCCGTCGTCAGGATCGCGATCCTCGGTCTCGCATAGACGGAGACGCGGTCCCTCCCGATCGCCGCGAGCGCGCCGACCTTCGCCGGGGTGAGCCACTCGCCTTGCGCGACGACGAGGGAGCCCTTGCGGATATCCTCCCCCTGGGCCGAGACGTTCTCCCGCGGATGCACGGGGCGGTACACCTTCACGTCGTCCTTCTCGCGCTCCGTATCCTCGACCATGACGACCGCGTCCGCTCCGCGAGGCAGGGTCGCGCCCGTCGCGACCTCCGTGCACCGTCCCTTCGTCACGCGCTTCGCCGGCACTCCGTCCGCGTAGACCGTCTCCAGGATCCGGAGGACCACGGGCTTGAACTTCCCCGCGCGGAACGTCTCCCGGGCGACAACCGCGTACCCGTCCATCGCGGCCCGGTCCGCCAGGGGCACATCGATCGGCGCGCGGACGTCCTCCGAGTTCACCCGGCGGAGGGACTCGAGGAGCGGGACGGCCTCGCGACGCTCGAGGGGGACGGCGAGGTCCATGCACATCCGGAGCGCCTCGTCGAGAGAGATGAGGGCTTTCAGCGGGCGCATGCCGCGGCCGTGGTGCTCGTGGTCGTCGTGGTCGTGCCCGCGGCGCGCGGACGCGCGGTTCACCGGTTCATCACCCCGACCACATGCCCGAGCTCGGGGAGGATGAGCTTCTCCATCGCGAGGCGACACGCGTCGGGCGAGCCGGGGAGGCAGAACACGATCCGGCCGTGGTAGACGCCCGCGCTGGCAGCGGAGAGCCAGGCTGCGCTCCCAATCGAGTCGTAGGAAAGGCGCCGAAAGAGCTCGCCGAAGCCGGGAAGGGTCCTCTCGAACTGCGGGGTGAGCGTCGGAATCGTCACGTCGCGCCGCCCGAGACCTGTGCCCCCGTTCGTGATGATCGCATCGCACGTCCACGACGCCTGCTCGACCGCGTCCGCAATCGCCTTCGGCTCGTCCTTCACGACTGCGTAGAAGAGGACCGCATGACCCGCCTTGAGGAGGAGCTCACGGATGAGCTTGCCCGAGTCATCTATCGCCTCCGTGCGGCTGTCCGAACTCGTGACGACCCCGCATTTCACGGAGGCGGGAGCGTGGGCCCTGTGGTCCTGATGGACGGGCATGCGCGGGAGGAGAAGACCAGCCAAGGTCAAAAGGTTCGTCCCGCAAGTTAACCTTATTCAAGGTTGACGCAGATTTCTCCCCGACACTTCCGGAGTGGCCTCGGGTGGAGGCCGCACCCCGAAGCCCCTCTGAACCATCTAATACGGAGCGGGAGATTGCCGCGGCGTGCCCTACGCCCGTGTCGAACCAGGCCACTTGGGGGTGCGATTCACCCGCGTGGAGGGTAGGCAGATCTCCATCGGCGTGGCCGTGATGACCTTCGCATTTGCGATCGCCTACATCGGCGGCGCACGGAATCTCGAGGGCTACTTCCGCCTCGGTGGCGACCTTCTGTTCCTGCTCGTCCTGACCGGCTCCTTCGTTGCGGTCGTGACCGCGTTCTTCCTCCACGAACTTGCGCACAAGGTGGTCGCCCAGCGATACGGGGCCGTCGCGGAATATCGCTACTCTCCCACGGGCCTCCTCGTGGGGCTCGTCACCGCCTTCATCGGCTGGATGCTCGCGATGCCAGGGGCCGTGGTCATTTCCGGACGCATCACTCCTCGACACCAGGTGCGAATCAGCGTGGCCGGCCCTGCGGCGAACCTCGCCTTCGCGGCCGGGTTCATCGGTCTCTCCGTCGCACTCGGTACGACTCCCGGTCGGTTCAGGGAGCCGATCCCGATCTTCATCGGCACCCTTGCCTTCGTCAACCTGCTCCTGGCGGGGTTCAACCTCATCCCGGTCCCGCCCATCGCCGTCCATCGCGTGATCGCCGGGCGACTCCCGGTGAATGTGACGCTCCCCGCGAGTGACGGATTCTTGATTCTGGTGCCCAGCAAGGCCGCATGGGCCACGTCGGTCGTGGCGCTCTTCGCGCTCGGCATCGGGGGCCACGTGCTCGCAATCTTCTAGGGTCCCCTAATCGTCGCAGTCAGGTATCCCGCGCCGAACCCGTTGGCCGGGTTTGCGACCCATTGGCCGGGGAACACGCGTTGGGCATCCCTCGTCTCTCGGAGACTAGGCGGCCGGTGGTGCAACGGAATGCGGAGCAGCTTTGGGGGACACCACAGGGACTCTGCGGAAGGCGTCGAGGTACGCGATGATGAGCAGAGCGTAGGTCAGAGCGAAATAGGATCCGAAACCGGCAACCGTTGCGTTGAGGGATCCATTGGCGAGCGTGCGGGTCTGAAGGTCCCGGATGATCGCGCCGAAATCCTGGGCAAGGACTTGCCCCATCCAGAAAGACACAACCGCGGCCCAACCAAGGGCGAGGAGGAGGAGGGCTTTGCCGACCCATCCCGTCAGGTGGAGGGCAAGCAACACATACGTCGCGAACGAGAGGAACAGGGAAGCCATGAGCGCAGCGCCGAACCCCCAGGACACCCACCACGAGACCGGCGCGGCCGACCCGTAGCTGGACCAGCCCAGGAGTCCGACGCCCGCCACGAGAGCTACGAGGCTGAGCCCGAACGTCCGATGAGCGTGTCGGAATCGCCGACTGAGGAGATCATTCCACTGGTTGCGTCCCATCCAGAGGACAAGGATACCGGCCAAGGTGACGAAAGGCCCCAGGATGAAAATGACAGCTGCGTAGGGCAATCGGTAGCTGCGGCTCACGTACGCGTACGCCTCCATCGCCCCTTCGATTGCGAACCCGATCGTAAGAATCGCAAGGGTGAGGCGGAGCTTGGAAACCATGGGCAACGGCATACATGCCTCTCGGTCTTTCTAGGAGACCAACGCCGCAGCAAGCGAGAGCGACACTTCCATCACCTGCATCGTCTTCTCAGGTCTTCATGATGTCTCGGCCTGCTGGGCGTTTGCGGACGCGACCGCGACCACCCGCCGAGTTGGCGGCAGGTCTCTTGGCCTCGGTCATTCTGCCGCCTCGGCTCTTCCTTGCTGTTCTTACGTCACCTCTACCTAACCTTGATGACCCCCATCAGCAACAGGACAATAACGGCGAGTACGATCGCACCAAGAAGGCCGAACAAAAGCCAGCCTATCAAGAATGCCACTACGGAGCCCAGTCCAATGTGAGACCATTGCACGGTGATTGCCATCCTTATCACCTCACAGAGGACCCACAACCGTGGGCAGGACGAAGCCCACGATTATGGCGACAATCCACACGATGATCGCGACCAGGAGCGCCTTGAGCCAGCCAATCTTGTAGAGACTCCCAAGGGCGAGCAGCCAAACGACCCCGCCGATCAAGCCCGCGAGGAGCCCCTGACCCAAGAAGTAGTACGCCAAGGCGTAGATGATGGCCCCCACGAGGGCGGCCAACAAGGCCGTCCCGATCCCTTCCTTCTCCCCGAGCAGCTTCGTGACCACGTAGATGATGATGGCCGAAATGATCCATCCGATGACGAAGAAGACCAAGGTCAAAACGAGCGATACCGCCATTTCCATCACCCCGGTGTCTTCACGTCTTCATGATGTTTCGGCCTGCTTTGCGCTTTCGCACGCGACCACGCCCACCCGGGGACTTCGCGGCACGCCTTTTGGCCGCGGTCATCCTGCCACCTCTGCTCTTCTTTGCCATTGTTTCACCTCTTTAGTTTTCTTTCTCCCTGTTTCCTGTCATTCATCCCTCATGGGCCAGCTTGGTTGTCGTGTCGGGTCCAGCGTAATCGCGCCAGTCTGCGACAGTGCCCTGCCGTTCAGCGTTGCGTCGGTAGCCAGCGTGGTGGACCAATCCGCCATGGTCGTTCCCACGAATGAAGAGTCCGGTCCGGAGGTTGCCGACCTGCCGACCTGCCAGGCGAAGTTGGACGCCTGCGCGGCCCCGGCTCACAGAGCCGGCTGCGGCTCGACCGCCATTGGTGTACCGACCGTTCAGCCGCCGGGTGAGCAAGCGAAGGGCAATCTGCAAGCCGCTCCGAAGAAGAATCAGCTTCGCGGGTCCGATCCGCACGGCGTAGTCGACGGGCATCTCCTGAATCCGCGCCTGTGAAAGGCACGCGGAGCCGAACAGATCTGCCTCCAAGTCGAAACCGGTCGCTTCCAGAGGAATCCGGCGAAGCGCCTCGGCACTGAAGCCCCACATCCCCGTGCACACGTCCGTCACGGAGACGCCATACAGGAGGCGCGCGAACGTGTTCAGCGCGCGGTTCCCGAACACGTTCAAGGGCGTCATCGCGCCATCCTCCATCCGACCGCGGAACCGCGATCCGAGTACCACATCGTTCCCGGCGGCCAAGGCCTCGACGAATTCGGGGATGGCCTCCGGGGGATACGTGCCGTCCGCGTCGAGCATCAGGTAGAACTCCCGATTGATGGGCGCCCCGTCGGCTTGATCCCGCGCGTGAAGGAGATGATTGAACGCCTGTCGCATCCCGTTCCCCTTGCCCCGTCCGTGCTGGATGAAGACGTTTGCGCCCCGGTCTCGCCCCACTTCCAGAGTCCGGTCGGTCGAGCTCCCGTCAACGAGCCAGACGGACACGGAGTATCCTGCCGCCTCGAGTACGGCCCGAGGGATTCGATCCATGACGTGGCCGATCCCGTCTTCTTCGTTCCGGGCCGGAAGGAAGATGACCACATGGTCCCGGGAATCATGCCTCGGGTTCTCTCCTGGATGAGCCTCGGATTCCCTGGATTGGCCATCCCCCACCCCCGCTGCGAATCTGGTCGTCATGCACGCCTCAAGACTTGGTCACGGCTCTGGCGTCCAGTCTGAGCGCACCATTCTTTGCCAACGCCCTGCCGTTCAGCGTCGCGCCGGTGTTCACCGAGATGGGCTGATCCGCCATGCTGGTTCCAACGTGCGTCGAGAGACCGGAAACAAGCGGACTTGCCAGGGCCACCGCATACACCCCGGTGATCAACGTCAGCGTGTTCGCCGCGACGATCGCGGTCTGCGGAGGCGGCGTCGTGTATCCGGCCACATCCCCGAAGGATATCGTGTACGTTCCCGGCGGCATCGACTGCCACATCCCCCAGTCATCCCGTGCCACGCCGTTCACGAAGACGGTCGCCGGCAACGCGGGGGATGTGATGATTCGCAGAGACCCGTGAACCACGAACACTCCATCGTACACGGTCGTAGCGCCCGCGGTCACCGTGACGCTCTGCGGAGCGGGCGGCGTGCCTCCATACACGCCCTTGAAGGACACGATGTACGTGCCCGGCGCCATCTTCACCCACGTCAGGCCCCAGTCATTCCGCGGGATCCCGTTCACGAGGATCGTCGCCGGTGCCGAGGGGTTCGTCGTGACGCGCAGGTATCCGAACGTCGAGGGGTCGGGTCCGGGCGCGGACGGGTTCGGGATGTAGTTCCCCGTGATCGTCGTCAGCGCACCGGCAACGACCGTGGCGGTCTGGTCCGCCGGCGGGTTGTACCCCTGGACGGCCCCGAAGTGAATCGTGTACGATCCGGCGGCCGCGGCACGCCACATGCCCCAGTCGTTCACGGGCTGGCCGTTCACGGAGATCGTCGCGGGCAGCGCAGGGTTCGTAATCACCCGCAGGGAGCCGTACTGGACATAGTTCCCCACGACCTGCGTCGTCGCGCCGGACGTCGTCGTGACGGATTGCGCGGCGGGCGTGCCGAAGCCGTACACGTCCCCGAACGAGACCGTGTGCGGGCCCGGCGCGATCTTCATCCAAGCGAGGCCCCACTCGTCCCGCGGGATCCCATCGACGAGGATCTTACCGGGAACCGCAGGATTCGTCGTCACGCGGAGGAGCGCGGGCACGAGGGTCGTAACATTACTGGTGTCCAGCGTGACCGCGCCATTGTGTGCCAACGCCCTGCCGTGCAGCGTCGCGCCGGTGTTCAGCGAGATGGACTGATCCGCCAGGATAGTGCCGCTGAAGATCGATGCCGTTCCGAGAGTCGCCGAAGTGCCAACCTGCCAGAAGATGTTGGACGGCTGGGCGCCCCCGGCCAAGATGACCTGGCGACCGGTTGTCGTGGTGAGAGTGGACGCGATCTGGAAGATGAAGGCCGCACTCGCGTCGGCTTGGGCGTCTAGGGTGAGATCCCCAGAGGATATCGCAAGACTGGACGTGGACTTGTAAAGGCCAGGGGTGAGGGTTAGACCTCCAAGGTTTCCGGCCACGGCGATGGGACATAGGGTTCGTCCTGCGGCGTCGTTATACGCAGTGGTCGAGTCGAGTTCTGCCTGGGCTGCGACCGCATCGCCGGCGTGGACCGTCCCGACCACCGTCCCGGGCGGGAATCCCGTCACCGCGGTGCCTGGACTCACGCCGAGATCGCCAGTCACGGCAGTCGCACCGGTGTTGGTGACCGTCGAGCCGGCGAGGACGGCGAAACTGGCGGCCGATGCGAGGGATACGGGCGCCTGACCACAGGCAGATGGTATGAGTGTCACCGTCGACGCGGCTCCCGACCGGGTTCCAGACGGAACCGGCGTCTGCGCCGTCGAGGCGTACCCTGCCGCGAGCGCTACAATCGCAAGGACCGCCGCGAGAACTCCAACGAGCAGTTTCTTTCGATTCACATTATTACCTTCAACGATACCAGAAACGCTCATCCACGGTTGGTCTGCCCCCTCAAGTCCGGCGAGCTAACAGACAAAGTTCTTAGGCTTGTGTCCAATTTCCCCATCGGCTCTGGTTTATGTGGTCACCAGACGACCAAGACATCCGTATCATCCGGGCGCTGGCTTCGCCCCACTCGTTTCAGTGGGACGTCCGGATTTCCTTTGCCAACGTGGCCGGGCAGCTCGCCATGGACGAAGAGACAGTCAGAAACCGGCTCAGGCGCATGAACCAGGTCGGGTTCCTGCAGGGGTGGCAGCTCATTCTCAATCCGAGTATGCTTGGCCGGCGAGCCGCAATGGTGGAACTGGGGGTCAGCGATCCGGAATCGAAGGCCACCGCGATTTCGCGACTCCGACTCCTGGAGGGCGTGACCCTCGTCGATGACTTCTACGGCAACAAGCTCGCCGTCCAAGTCTTGTACGTGAACGCGGGGACGCTGGAGAGACAGGTTCAGCTGATTGCCTCCCTTTGCGGTTGGCCAACCCCGGTTTGGTGGAAGCTTAGCTTCCCTCCCTGCAACCTGTCCCCCACCCAGACGGATTGGCAGATCATCCAGGCCCTGCGACAGAATGCGAGAGGGCGGCTGTCCGACGTCTCCCGCAGCCTGCAAATCTCGACTCGAACGGTCAAGAGGCACCTGCAACACCTGGTCGAAGGGAATGCGTTCTACCTCGATCCCGTCCTGGACTTGGGGAAGGTCGGCGGCGTGCGATGCCGACTCTGGGTCGTCTGCGAGGCGAGCAAGAAGGAAGCCGTCGACCAGAGGATTCTGTCCGGACTCCCGAGGATCATCTCGACCCACACCGCACCGGAGGAGTACTCCCTTTTCGTCGTCCACTGCTCCAACGCGTCGGAGGTGCAGGAGATTTCGCAATGGGTGGAGAAGCTGCAGGGCGTCAAGGAAGTCCGATCGAACATCGACGTGGAACACATCCACGTTCAGGACTGGCTTGACGGGGAGATCGAGACACGGCTATCCATGCCCGTCTCCTAGCCTGAACAGCCCTTCAGCACGGAGAACGGTTGACCGACCCGGACAGTGAGCCTCGGGAAACTCGCTGACCCCGCCCGGACCGCTTGCGAACGCGGACCGGGTCGTGTCGGCGGTCTGGAGCGCTTCGGACCCAGGAGCCGAGGCGCAATCAATCAAGCTTCCTCGAGGGCTGAGGCGAATCGCGGCTGCGCGTAATCAACGCCACGCCGGTAGTCCGTGATTCTCCGAGGGTCCGGGGCGACGGGCGGGCCGCGACGTCTTCCTTCCTCAATGGAAATGGGCCGGTTGCTTCCTCGAAAAGGTCTCGACGGCTCAGGGCGGTTCGGGTCAGGAAGACAGACCGACGAACGACCGAATGCCTTCCACCGCAGCGGCATCGTCGAGGGCTGCGGCGAGTTCTGGCAAGTTCGCGAAAGGTCGGTGCCGGACGATACGCGCCGCGCGCTTGGCCCCGACGCCCGGCAGGGCTTCGAGGGCCTTCAACGAGGCGCGATTCACGTCCAGGGGGAACTCGACGGCCGTCACGGACCGCTGGCCGTGGCTCGTGATCTTCACGTCCACAAACCGATTGAGGTCGAGATCGTAGGGCAGGCCGACGAGGATCGGATAGGTCCCGATCTGGCGCCCGTACGTCACGTGGCCGTTCCGAATCTCAAGATACACGTCTCGCAGAACGGTTCCTTCGGGTAGGATGCGGCGGAGGATCTCATGGTCGATACCGGCTCGCACGGACTCCTTGAAACGCCGGAACTCGGAATGCAACCCCGTGGGCTCGAACTCCTGCCGCACGGGACGAACCTGGCGGATGTTGATCCGCCGGACCCAGAGGTCCTCTTCGAGGAGATGCTTCAGAAAGGCGAGGTTCAAGACGAAGGTGTTCTTCGTTTCGCCCGTCAAACCCGTGACGAAATTGAGACCGGGTAGGAGCTGCGGCAGGCCGCTCTCCCCACGCGCCCGGCCCACGGCGTTGACCATCCGGATGGCCTCGAGGCATCCGTCCGCGTCGATGTTCAGGTTGTTCGCCTGGGTGACTGCGGGGTCCGCGGACTCGAGGCCGAAGGAGAGGAGGTTACCCGGGGATGTATACCGCACCAGGAGGCGGAGGGCCGCCATGGCCTCGTCCGGGTGGGCGATCATCATGGCAGGGTCGCCGTTGTCCGTGTGCAGGATTCGCAAGTGTGGTGCCGCCTCGCGGATCCCGCGTAGGAGACCCTCGAGGGCCGGGACGTTGATTCGCGGAGTCGGCGAGGATCCGAGGCCGAGGGCCTGGTAGCTGAAGAAGTCCGCCTGACCACCGAGGCGGAAGTTCACGGCGCCGAGCTCGGCGAGCCGCCGGACTTCGGCGAGGATCCCGTCCAGTGGGCGGAACTTCGTGATTCCATATTGCGGTTCGATGCAGAAGCTGCATCCGCCGTTCACGTAGCGGACGCATCCCTTCGACGTGTCGAGCTCGACGACGAGCGGTTCGGGGAAGTCCGGATGGTGCGTGATGACGTCGGCGCCGAGGAGCCCCCACCGGTCCCACTCCTCCATCGTCCGGTCGCGGTTCGTCCAGTCGCCCTCGGACAGGTGGTCGTAGACCGCAGTGTCCAGATCCCGCACCGCGACGTGGTTGAACGGAGCGGTGAGGGCATCGTCGAAAAACCGGAACCGGGCAAGAGGCCCGCCGAAGACCCGCGGACCGTCGAATGCGTTCGCGTGGTGCAGGACTTCCTTCTCGCTAATGGGCAATCCGCGGAGGTACTTGCCGGGGACAATCGGTCCAGAGATGATCACGAGCAGGTCGCCCTTGAGCGGGTGACCCGCGCGGACCTGGTCGATCGTGACGTACTCCCAAGCGTGGCCCGCATCCGCCACGGCGCCTGCGAGGTACCGGGGATACGGGGAGATGTAGGGCGGCACGCCGAAGTTGGACGGCTCGTCGACGTAGCCGTCCAGGATCACGACCTTCATGGGCCGAAATCCATGCCGCCCTGGCGATAAAAGGGCTTCGCCCCGTCGGCCGCCAGACCGCCTACGCCTTCGCCGCTTCCTTGCCAGCGAGGCGGCTCACAAGCAGGATGAAGATGACCATCACCACCGTGATGACGATGACACTGACGACGAAGAATGCCCAACCACCCCAGTCGTCTTTGTTTGCGGTCGCGCCCAACGGAATCCCTGCCGTCGCGAAGCCCGACTGCACCACCGTGTTCCAGAGCAACGCGATTACGAAGCCGAAGGCCGCTGCCAGCGACGTCGCCATCGTTTTCCGCATCTCCGCCGCAAGGACTCTTTTCCGATCTGCCTTCGCAGCTGCCACACCAAACCCTCGAATCCGAAATGGAGGGATGGGGGATGTCCTTTTCCATTCTCGCGATGAGCGTCGTGGGCGCTACGGTCGGCGGCGACCTTTCGTTTTCGAAATCACAAAGATAGCCTCGATCCGCGCAGCGGGGTACTGGCCCTGCGCATCTTTCTCCAGGGACTTGACCATGTCCCAGATCGTGAGCAGGGCGACCGAGACCCCGTAGAGGGCCTCCATCTCCACCCCGGTCTTGTACGTCGCTTCGACGGTCGTCGTGCATACGACGCGGTCCCGCCCCATGTCGAATTCCACAGCGGCCGAGGTCAGCGGAATCGGATGGCAATGGGGCAGCGTCTGCCACGTGGACTTGATCGCCAGGAGGCCTGCGACCTCGGCGGCGGCGATGGGGTCGCCCTTCTCCACACGTTTCATGCGGATGGCGGCGATTGTGGCGGCCCGCAGGCGGATCGTCCCCGTGGCCACGGCGCGCCGAGGGACGTCGGGCTTCGCCTGGATGTCGACCATCCGCGCCATCGCCCCCGTCACCGAGACCAGTCTATTTCATCGTTCGCAGTCATCGGAGATTGTCAAGACATGAGTCCGCGTCGGACGCGTCCGACGGTTGGTCCCCATCGCGCGCGCGAGGTATTGTCAAGTCGGCATGTCGGACGCCGGAGCGCTTAACTACGCTGCCGGCCGCTGAGGTCGCCCTGTGCGGATGGGACAAGGCGCGCACGAAGGGATGGGACGGGACGCCCCGCGACGGGCTCCTGAATTGGCGATTCCTTCACCGCGTCCCCGCCGCCATGCTCGGCCGGCCGAGCGGTCCGCGAACGGCTCCGGGGTCGGGCGAGACGACGTGAGGCGAAGGACATGAAGAACCTGAGAAAGATCGTGGGCGTGGGCCTGGCCGTCGCCCTCGTGGCGGCACTCGCGGTCTACGTGCTCCTCCCCAAGACGGGGACCACCACGAACAGCGTGGTGGTCAACGAGCCGCAGAACCCGACGAGCGGCGGCACAGACAGCACGACGACCGGCGGTCACGGCACGGGCGGCACGGGCCACGGAGGCAGCGGCGCGGGATCGACCCCGACGCCGTCGAACCCGCCGCCAACGAAGCCACCGAAGGCCCATGGGCAGAACAGCCACGGGCCCAAGCACGTGGTCTGCCTGCCCGTGAAGAACCACCCGGGCAACGGGATCTCGCAGTACCAGGGCGCGAACCAGTACCGCGGACAGTGCCCGGCCGGGTCGGCGTACGGTGCCCAAGGCCACGGACACCACGACGCGACGACCTCGACCCCGGATGTCGCCACGGTGCAGACGCTGTTTTACGTCGCGCCGGCGAGCGGCATCTACGGAGTCGAGTGAACCTGCTTCCCCCTCCGGGGGTGCGGCCCGGGGGCCCAGCGGGCCCCGGGCGTCGATTTCTCCGGCCCTAGCGCGAGCGCCGCGCTCGCCGGGGCGGCTCCGATTTCCAGATGGGGACGACCCGCTTGACCTCGTCCATGGCCCAGGCGCAGGCGTCGAAAGCCTCGCGGCGGTGGGCCGCCGAGCACGCGATCGCCACGGAGTCCCCGCCGACGGGCACGCGACCGACGCGGTGCACGATCGACATGTCGAGGAGATGGAACTTAGACCTCGCTCGGTCGACGAGCTCGGCGAAGACCTTCTCCGCCATGGGCACGTAGACCTCGTAGTCCAGGGCGGCGACCCCGGGGTCCGCCCGGACGGAGCCGAGGAAGAGGACGACGGCACCCGCCTCGTCGCGGCGGACGCTGGCCAGGACCGCCTCGACATCGATCCGGCGACGGGTGACGTCGATCATCGCGCCCCTCCGCTCACGGGGGGCAGCAGGGCGACCTCGTCGCCGTCGCGGAGGACCTGGGTGGGATCGGCGAACGCCTGGTTCACGGCGAGCATCATCGTGCCGCGGTGGGAGGCGAGCCGCGGATGACGACCGAGGAACGCGTCCAGGAACTCGCCGAGGGTGGTCCCCGGCTCCGCGGTCCACGCGACGTCCTTCGCGCCGACGATCTCGCGGTACGTCGCGAAGAGCTTGACGCGGAGGCGCATCACGGGGTCCGATGCCGGGGGCGCCATTTGGCGTTTGCGCCTCAGGGCGGCGGGAGCTTCGCGAGGAGGGCCGCCCGGCGCTCCCGCAGCTCGACCGCCAGCCGGTCGAAGTACGCGGCGACGGCGGCCTCGAGCCTCGGCCGCGCGGCCTCGGACCGCGCCGAACCGATGTACTGGAAGACCTGGACCCGGCGTCCTCCGCGCTCCTCGTAGTGCCAGAAGTAGAGGTAAGGACGGCCCCGGATCTCCTTCGTGGTGAGACCGCAGCCGACCTGCACGAAGGTCGCAACGATGCAACCTTATTTAAGGTTAATCTGGTTGAACGGAGGCGGCCCCCCGCCCTGGACCCCCACCCCTCCGTTTCCGGTGGAAACGCTTATTCGCTGGGCCTCCCTTCGACGGCGCGTTGGACGTCCTCCTGGTCTCCCTGACCGATGACACGGGCGAGATCGCGGCCCTCATCGACTCGGCGGGCCACCGAATCATCGATCGGATCGTCCAGCGCCGGAACCACCCGGACCCGCAGACGTTCGTAGGCCGAGGCAAGCTCGACGAGATCCGGGAGCGGGTCGACCGGGGCGACGTCGCCCTCGTCGTGTTCAACGGCGAGCTCCGGCCCACGATGCATTATCATCTCGAGCAGGAGCTCGGGGTCGAGTGCTACGACCGCCTCCGCGTGCTGCTCGAGCTGTTCGCGCAGCGCGCGGCGACGCGGGAGGCGAAGCTCCAGGTCGAGCTCGCCCTCCTCCAGTACGAGGTCCCCTTACTCCGGGAGTGGATCCACGAGGCGGACATCGGGGAGCGCCCGGGGTTCATGGCCGGGGGAGAGCTGCGCGTCGATGCGTACTACGAGACGGTGAAGCGGCGCCTGAGGAAGATCAGGGACGAGCTCGAGACGATCCGCCGCGAGCGCGAAGTCCGACGACAGCTCCGGAAGGAGCGTGGCTACCACCTCGTCGCCCTCGCCGGGTATGCGAACGCGGGGAAATCGTCCCTGCTCAACGCGCTCGCGAAGGAACACGTCGTCGTCGACTCGAAGATGTTCTCCACGCTCTCCACGACGACGCGCACCCTTCCCGGCGCCCACCGGCGGATCTTGCTCACGGACACGGTCGGGTTCGTGGACGGGGTCCCGTTCTGGATGATCGAGGCGTTCAACGCCACCCTGGAAGAAATCTTCCAGGCGGACCTCGTGCTCCTTCTCGTCGACGCGGTCGACCCGGTCGAGGAGATCCGGCGCAAGGTGCGCCTCGCGGCCCGGACCTTGCTTCCCAAGGTCCGCGTCGAGGCGATCTTGCCGGTCCTGACGAAGGTGGACCTCCTACCCGCCGAGACCGTGGCGATGAAGGCGCAGGCCCTGGCCGATTCCGAGTTCCACCGCCCGGCCCTCCTCCTGTCCCCGTACACGGGCGAGGGTCTCGACGACCTCCAGCGAGTGATCCAGGACACGTTCGCGTACCCGCTCGAGGTCCATCTCGTCCTCCCCTTGGATCCGGAGAGCGAGGCGAGCCTGCACTGGCTCCATGAACGGACCGATGTCGTATCCGTGGTCCACGGACCCGAGCGGATCGAGGTCGTCGTACGATGCAGGCCCCAGGACGCGCCCGCCGTGGAGGGCCTGGGCCAAGTCGTGCTCCGCCGGGATCTCAGCTCTTGATGCGGAACTCCTTCCGTTTCGCCTGGTACCGCTTCTCATAGGAAGAGGGGAGGTGGTAGTAGGCGAGCTCCTCGATCCTCTTCTGGTTCTTGACGAAGATTTCCTTCGACGTCGTCGTCACGAGGCGGTCGAACTCCCGCTCCTTGCGGATCGTGTCGATGAAGTAATAGCCCCCGCTGAGGAGGGCGAGGAACCCGAGGAAGGCCACCCAGATCATCCAGTTCCCGATCGCGTTGTTGACGCTCTTCAACCAGTCCGGGGTCTGGTTCGGGAGGAGCCAGTATGTGATTGACAGGACCATGCTGAGGATGCCCAGTCCGAAGACGAGCGTGCTCAGCTCGTACCGGAGATCCCTCAGGGAGACCATGCGCCGCGGGCTATGGGCACGTCTGGCATAAGCTTTGCCCGCAGGAGCCAAGGTTCAACCCCCGGGCTTGCATTTCCTCTCCCGTCCCATGTCCTTCCGGACGCCGCTCTACGATTGGCACGTCGCCGCGGCCGCTCGCATGATCGAGTTCGGCGGATGGGAGATGCCCCTGCAGTATTCCGGAATCGTCGACGAACACCTCACCGTGCGGCGGGCCGTTGGATTCTTCGACGTGAGCCACATGGGCAAGCTCCTCATCCAGGGTGCCTCCGCGCACCGGTTCCTCGACGGGCTCAGCGCGAACGACATCGCGACGATGCCCGGGCGGGCGCGTTACACCCATCTCCTGCGGGAGGATGGAACGACCATCGACGACCTCATCGTCACCACCCTTTCCGCCGATCGGTTCTTCGTCGTGTGCAACGCGGGCCCGCGTCCCGCGGTGCTCGCGTGGCTCCACGCCCATCGCCCCGCAGACGTGCGGATCGACGACCTGACCTGGTCGCACCTATGCCTCGCGCTCCAGGGTCCGCAAGCCCCGGCCCTGCTCCAGCGGTTCACCTCCGCCGACCTGGGCATGGTGAAGCCATTCTGGGGCGCCGTCCTCGATTTCGCGCCTCCCGACGGAGGCCCTGCAGTGGAAACGGAGGGGTGGGGGTCCCCGCTTCAGGACGACCTGATGGCCGCCGCCTCGGGATTGCAACCCACCCCCGCTTCCGGTGGAGTCCGTTTCCTCGCGACTCGGACCGGGTACACGGGGGAGGCCGGTTTCGAACTCTTTCCACCCGCAACGGTGGGGCGGGGGATCTGGGAGGCCTTGCTCGCGGCCGGTGCCGACATGGGCATTCGCCCCATCGGGCTGGGCGCCCGAGACACCCTGCGCCTGGAAAAGGGGTATATCCTCTCGGGACAGGATTTTACCGGCACCCAGACCCCGCTCGAGGTCAACTGTGCGTGGATCGTGAAGTGGGACCGCCCCTTCACGGGGCGCGTGACCCTCGAGGCGCAACGGTCGCGGGACGACTACCCCCGCCTCGTCGGGTTGAAGCTCCTGGACCGCGGGATCCCGCGGCACGGGTGCGGAGTCTTCGCGGGCGGCGCGCCAATCGGACACGTGACGAGCGGCACGCAATCCCCGTCCCTCCGCGTGGGGATTGCCCTTGCCTCGGTCGACCCCGCGCACGGGGCGATCGGAAGTCGAGTCGAGGTCGACATCCGAGGCACGCCCCATCCCGCGCAGGTGGCCCGCCTGCCTTTCCTGTGAACCCTCTCCCTATGGAGGGATTTCGGATAACCGAACCGTGACGGCCGCATCCTTAAGGGGTTTGACCGCGTTCCCGAGGGCATCTGGTAACAAACATGGTAAAGGAATCCCGGGCTGCTGGTAACAGACAGGCTTCAAAAAGAACTATACCCCCTCACCCTGTTCGCCGCGCCCACCCCCAGGGATGGTCCGTAACGACTGGCCCATCCGTCACCGAACCCCGTCTGGAGAGGTTCTTCCCATGGAGCAGATGAAAGTTGAATCGAAGGGCATCGACGTCCTCGCCCGTGAGCCCGATCCCAAGCTGACCGAGAACGCCCTCCGGGTCCTCGAAAAGCGCTACTTGAAGCGGGATGACCAGAACAAGACGACCGAGACCCCGAAGGAGCTGTTCGTCCGAGTCGCCTGGAACCTCGCCCAGGCCGAACGCTATTACGGCGCCAACGAGGCACGCGTCGAGGAGACGGCCCGCCGCTTCTACCGGCTCATGGCCAATCTCGAGTTCCTGCCGAACAGTCCTACCCTGATGAACGCGGGGCTTGAGCTGCAGCAGCTGAGCGCCTGCTTCGTCCTGCCCGTCGACGACAGCCTCGCGGGGATCTTTGAGGCGCTCAAGCAGCAGGCGCTCATCCACCAGTCCGGCGGTGGAACCGGCTTCTCGTTCTCGCGCCTTCGGCCCAAGGGCGACTTCGTCAAGTCGACGATGGGCGTGGCCTCGGGCCCCGTCTCGTTCATGAAGATCTTCGACGAGGCGACCCAGCAGGTGAAGCAAGGAGGCAAGAGGCGGGGTGCGAACATGGGCATCCTCCGCGTCGACCACCCGGACATCCTCGAGTTCATCACCTGCAAAGACAAGACCTCCGAGATCACGAACTTCAACATCTCCGTGGCCGTCACGGACAAGTTCATGGAGGCCGTCAAGGAGGGGACGACGTACGACCTCGTGAACCCGCGGAACAAGCAGGCCGTGAAGAAGCTCGACGCGCGCGAGGTCTTCGACAAGATCGCCTACCAGGCCTGGAAGAACGGCGAACCCGGCCTGTTCCTCGTCGACGAGACGAACCGGAGGCAGTCGACGCCGAACGTGGGGATGATGGAGGCGACGAACCCGTGCGGCGAACAGCCGCTCCTGCCTTTCGAATCCTGCAACCTCGGGTCGATCAACCTCGAGAAGCACATGGCCCGCGGGAAGCGCGGCCGATGGGAGGTCGACTGGAAGAAGCTCGAGGCGACGATCCGCGCGACCGTCCGCATGCTGGACAACGTCATCGACATGAACGCCTACCCGGTCAAGGAAATCGAGGAGATGACGAAGGCCACGCGGAAGATCGGCCTGGGCGTCATGGGCTTCGCGCGCATGCTGTTCATGCTCGAGGTCCCCTACGACGGCCCTGAGGGCGTCGAGTGGGGCCGGAAGGTCATGAAATTCATCCACGAGACGGGATACGAGGAGAGCCAGACGCTCGCATCGGAGCGCGGCGTGTACCCGGCCTGGGAGGGGAGCCGCCATTGGGAACAGGGCCTCAAGATGCGGAACTCCTACGTAACCACGGTCGCGCCGACGGGCACCCTCTCGATGATCGCGGACACCTCCGGCGGCTGTGAACCCGAGTTCAGCCTAATCTGGTTCAAGCGGGTCATGGACGGCGAGGAGCTCCCTTATTTCCTCGAGTACTTCGAGGAGGTCGCGCGGCGGGAAGGATTCTGGCGGGAGGACCTCGTCCAGAAAATCCTGGAGAACCACGGCTCCCCGCGCGGGCTCGCAGACATCCCGGAGAACTGGCAGCGGGTCTTCGCGACCGCCCACGACGTCGCGCCGGAGTGGCACGTGCGCATGCAAGCGGCCTTCCAGGACTACTGCGACGCGGCCGTGTCGAAGACGATCAACCTGCCCAGGGAGGCGACCGCGGAGGACGTCAAGAAGGCGTACCTCCTCGCGTTCGACCTGAAGTGCAAGGGCATCACCGTGTACCGCGACGGCTCGCGGGAGGACCAGGTCATGAACATCGGCGTCTCGGAGGCCGAGAGTGCGAAGGGGATCAAGGTCGGCGTCCCCGAGGCCCCGATCGCCCTCCGCCCGCGGGCCCGCCCCGACGTGATTACGGGCCGCACGCAGAAAATCCTGACGGGATACGGCGCCCTGTACGTCACGGTCAACGAGGACGACAAGGGTCTGTTCGAGATCTTCGCCCAGATCGGCCGCGGGGGCGGCTACACGGCCTCCTTCACGGAGGGGATTGCGCGCCTCGTCTCCCTCTGCCTCCGGTCCGGCGTCCCGGTCGACGAGATCATCGACCAGCTCGAGGGGATCCGCAGCCCGCGGATCGCCGTTGATCACGGGGAGCGGGTGTACTCGATCCCCGACGCGATCGCGAGGGCGATCAAGCGGCACATTGGGATGCAGAAGACGGGCATCGTGCCGCCCGTCGAGACGTACGACGAGCTCGGCGGCGCCGTCGAGACGGACGTCGAGCTGGAGAAGGAGTCCCGCGACGTCGAGGAGATGCTCAAGAAGGGCCTGAACCCCGAATGCCCGGAGTGCGGGAAGCAGCTCGTCTACGAGGAGGGCTGCGTGAAGTGCCACTCCTGCGGGTATTCGGAGTGCTGACCCCGCCCGCGTGAGCGGCGAAAGGGACAAGTGCCCGTGCGGCTACCGGGACGCCGATGGCCCGTGTGCTGTTCAGCTGCGCGATGGACGCGGAACGCCGGGCGGTCCTCACCGAGAAGGGCCACGCCGGGTTCGAGGCCGTGATCCTCCAGGACCTCCCGGAATCAGAGCGGGACGCGGCCTGGGCCGAGGCCGAGATTCTCGTCACGACGGGGTTCGGCCGCGAGATCCCCCCAGACCTCGCCGTCCGCGCGCCGCGCCTGCGGATGCTCCAGACCCTCGTCGCGGGCGTCGACCATCTTCCCTTCCCGATCCTCCCGAGGTCCCTCCTCCTCTGCGGGAACGCGGGTGCCTACAACACGTCCGTCGGGGAGCACGCGATGGCGCTCCTGCTCGCCGCCGCGAAGGATGTCCCGCAGCGGACCCGCGAGATCACTTCCGGCGTGTTCGACCAGAATGCGCCGAGCAAGACGCTCGCGGGGTCGATCGTCCTCATCCTCGGGATGGGCGGGATCGGAACCATGGTCGCGACCGTGTGCAAGTCCTTCCACATGCGCGTGGTCGGCGTGAGCCGGACCGGCGCCGTCGTCCCGCCCGCCGATGAGGGTGGGCGCCTCGCGGACCTCCCGCGGCTCCTGCCCTGTGCGGACTACGTCGTGATCGCGCTGCCTCTGACCGCGGAGACGAAGGGTCTCGTCGACGCCCGCTTCCTCGCGGCGATGAAGGACGACGCGGTCCTCGTGAACATCGCCCGCGGAAAGCTCGTCCTCGAGGACGATCTGTTCGAGCACCTCCGAACCCACGCGAGGTTCCGGGCCGCCCTCGATGTGTGGTGGGTCTACCCCGAGGGCACGTCCGGACGGCCGTTTCACCGTCCCTTCCACGAGCTCCCGAACGTCGTCATGACGCCGCACAACGCGAACGCGATCCCGATGCAACGTCGCTGGGCCATGGAGGCCGCCGTGGAGAACGTCCTCCGATTCCTGCGTGGCGAGACGCCCCGCAACGTCGTCGACGTGACAGAATATGACACTGGGGCTGGGTCCCGTTAGCCGATAGGCGCCATTACCCCCAGACAATACTCACTGACATAAAGACTTAAAAGGGGGCACCCCTACTCGCGCCCACTCCCGATATCCACGTGTGATGTCCGGGAGGTGTGTCTATGCCAAAACCGAAGGAATCTCTGAACCCCTTTGAGGTCGCCAAAGAGCAGATCGACCGGGCCGGAAAGAGACTGAACCTTGATCCCGGACTGCTAAACCTCCTCAAACACCCGAAGCGCGAACTCCACGTGAACTTCCCCGTGAAGATGGATGACGGATCCGTCAAGGTCTTCACCGGATACCGCGTGCAGTACAACGATGCCCGCGGGCCATTCAAGGGGGGCATCCGTTACCACTGGAACGTCAGCATCGATGAGGTTCGAGCCCTCGCCTGTTGGATGACGTGGAAGTGCGCGGTCATGGACATCCCCTACGGTGGCGCGAAGGGCGGCATCATCTGCAACCCCAAGGAGATGTCGAAAGCGGAGAACGAACGCATGACCCGCCGGTATGCGTCCGAGATCTCGATCATCATCGGCCCCGAGAAGGACATCCCCGCTCCGGACGTCTACACGGACGGCCAGACGATGGCCTGGATCATGGACACAATCTCCATGCACAAAGGCTACGTCGTGTCCGGCGTCGTCACGGGCAAGCCGATTGCCATCGGCGGGTCGCTCGGTCGCGACGAGGCCACGGCCCGCGGCGCCGTGTACACAACCCGCGAGGCCGCGAAGAAGATCAAGCTGAACCTGAAGGGCGCGACGGTCGCGGTCCAGGGATTCGGCAACGCCGGGTACCACTACGCGCGCCTCATGCAGGACGAGTACGGCGCCAAAGTCGTCGCCGTCTCGGACAGCAAGGGTGGCATCTACAGCGAGAAGGGCTTCGACCCGAAGGAAGTGTTGGTGTACAAGGAGAAGGCCGGTTCCGTCGTCGGCTTCCCCGGGACGAAGAAGATCACGAACGAGGAGCTCCTCGAGCTCGCCGTGGACATCCTGTCCCCCGCGGCCCTGGAGAACCAGATCACCTCGGAGAACGCCGGTCGCATCAAGGCGAAGATCAGCGCGGAGTGCGCGAACGGCCCGACGACCCCCGAGGCGGACGACATTCTCTACAAGAAGGGCGTCCTCGTGATCCCGGATATCCTGGCGAACGGCGGCGGCGTGACCGTGTCCTACTTCGAGTGGGTCCAGGATCTCGCGAACTTCTTCTGGACGAAGCCCGAGGTCGACGCGAAACTCGAGGGCGTCATGGTCCGCGCGTTCGACGCGGTCTGGAAGATGCACGACGAGAAGAAGTGCGACCTGCGCCAGGCGGCGTACATGGTCGCGATCAACCGCGTCGCCGAAGCGTACAAGTGGCGCGGCATTTACCCGTAGGCAGGAAAACCCAGGGGCCGCGAGGCCCCCCTTCCCTCTTTTCAGCGTGTCGAGGCCCGAGCGGGCTCGCCGCGGTTTCGACAAAGGCGCCTCCGCGACACGGTTAAATAGCGTCCGTTCCTACGCACGTTCGCATGCCCCTCAACCTCGTGGTCTGCCTGAAGCAGATACCCAATCCGGACCTCCAGTTCTCCGTGGCCCCGAGCGGGAAGGACATCAAGCGCGAGACCCTGAATTACAAGACAAACGGGTCCGACGAGTATGCCCTCGAGGAGGCTGTGCGGATCAAGGAGAAACACGGCGGCCGCGTTGTCGCCGTGACCGTCGGCCCGAAGCGAGCGGACTCCATGCTCCGCGAGGCCCTCGCGAAGGGCGCGGACGAGGCCGTCCGCATCTCGTACGAGGACGTCGGCGGGTACGATGTCGGCAAGACGGCGCGGGTCCTCGCCGCGGCGATCAAGACGCTGCCCCACGATCTCGTCCTCACGGGCGTCCAGTCGGACGACCTCGTGAACTCCGCGACCGGGGCGCTCCTGGCAGGCTTGCTCCACCTGGCCCATGTGAGCGTCGTCACGAAGGTCGACGTCCAGGGAACCGGCATCGAGGTGTGGAGCGAGCTCGAGGGCGGCCTCTCCCGTCGCTACTCCCTGCCGCTCCCCGCGCTGGTCTCGATCCAGTTCGGTGCGAACGTGCCGCGATACGCACCCCTCCCTGCGATCATGAAGGCGTCGCGGCAGCCGATCAAGGAGATCACGCCGGCGGCCCTCGGCCTCGCCGGCTGGGACGCGATCTCGACGCCGTACGCGTTCGCGGTCCGCAGGTTCTCCCCGCCGGAGGCGAAAGGCCACGCGACGATGATCTCGGGGAGTCCCGAGGAGCAGGCGAAGAAGCTCGCCCAGATGCTTCGCGAGAAGGGCTTCGTACGGAGGTGAGGGCATGGGCAAGGACATCCTTCTCCTGGCCGAGCATTTCGAGGACAAGCTCGCCCCGTCCACCTTGGAGATCGTCGCGAAGGGACGCGAACTCGCGGCGCAGTCCGGCGGCGCCGCGAAGGCCGCGCTCTTCGGCCACGACGCAGGCGGCCTCGCCCAGACCCTGGCGGACTACGGCGTCCCCGTCCTCCACGTGGACGACGCGGCCCTCGCGCAGTACACCGGGGGCGGCTACGGCCAGGCGGCCCGCTCCCTGATCGAGTCGGTCGGTCCGCGCGTCGTGCTGGTCGCCCACACCTCCCAGGGATACGACCTCGCGCCGGGCCTCGCCGGGTCGATGGACCTGCCCCTCGTGTCGAACTGCGTGGACGTGCGGCTGGAGGGTGACAAGCTCGTCGTCACCCGCCGCCTGCTCAACGAGAAGATCCAGGGCGAGTTCGAGCTGTCGTCCGAGAAGCCCTATCTCGTCACCCTGCGTCCGGGAACGACGAAGCCTGCCGAGCCGAGTCCTGGGGGCCAGGTCACGCCGACCCCCGTGGCCCTCGACGCCTCGAGCATCCGCGAGAAGTTCCTCGGGATTGAGCGACCTCAGGTCGCGGACATCGACATCGCCGCGGCGGACGTCATCGTCTCCGCGGGACGCGGCATCCAGAAGAGGGAGAATCTCCCCGTCATCGAGGAGTTCGCGAAGCTCCTCGGAGGTGTCGTGGGGGCTTCCCGTCCCCTCACCGATATGGAGTGGCTGCCCAAGTCGCGCCAGGTCGGGCAGAGTGGGAAGACCGTGCGACCCAAGCTCTACATCGCCTGCGGGATCAGCGGGGCGATGCAGCACGTGGCCGGGATGAAGGACGCGGGGCTCATCATCGCGATCAACACGGACCCGAGCGCGCCCATCTTCGAGATCGCCCATGTCGGGATCGTAGGCAGCGTCCTCCAGATTGTGCCGCTCACGGTGAAGGACCTGAAGGGCTGAGGGCTCTCCGCGACGCGGCGGGCCCCCGGAGCTTTCATCTAGACCCCGGCGCCATCCCGATGCGTGGCCCAGCCGCCCCCGCAGCCGTACTGGCCGCCTGCGCGGCCGCTCCCATGGCAGTCGCCAGGCATCATCGTGGCCCTGGTCCTCGCGGTCGTGTTCGGGATCTTCTTCATATTCATCCTCGGCTCCGGGTTCGGGATGGGCGGTCTGCCCGTCGTGCTGTTCGCGCCGTTCTGCGCGTTCTTCCTCATCATCATCGTCGCGATCGCGTTCGCGGCGTTCCAGGGGGCGACGCGCTCCCGGATCCCCCCGCCGCCTCCGATCCAGCAACCCATGGTCCCCGCGGGCCAGGTGGGCCCGATCGCCCTCAACTGCCCGAACTGCGGTGCCCCGCCGCAGAACGTGGACCGGTTCGGCGTCGCGACCTGCACGTACTGCAACACGCGGTTCCTCGTGCGGTGAGGGTCCGTGCCGCGGTTCATCTCCGTGGAGCTCCCGAAGAACGCGTACTACATGGGCGACATCATCGAGGGCGCCGTCGTCCTCGAGACGACGAAGGACACGTCGAGCCGCGGTCTCTACGTCGACTTCACGGGCAAGGAGGAGACTCAGATCACCCGGAGCAGCGGGAAGCAGAGCGTCACGTACCGTTCCGAGGCGACCCTCGTCACCTGGCGCCTGCCCCTTCAGGGTGAGACGACGATCGCCCCGGGCACGTACCGCTTCCCGTTCAAGTTCCAGATCCCGCTCCAGGGCCTGCCCTCCTACCTGGGCCGCCACGCGGTCATCAAGTACCTCCTGACGGCGCGGCTCGACGTGCCGCTGTGGCTCGACACGGTGTGGACCGGCGAGATCTTCGTATTCTATGACCGCCCGAGCGTCCGGACCTTCTCCCAGTCCGCGCGGTTCCGGTCCGGAGGCGACGGCCCCGAGGTCTACGTGGAGCTGGACGGGGACCGGTTCTTCGCGCGGGAGATGATCGGCTGTCGCATCACCCTCCTCCGGACGGGGGACCACCGGATCCGGCGGATGTACGCGCGTCTCCTCGGCGCGGAGTTCGCGCGGGCCCAGAGCCAGCACGAGGAGACGACGACGTTTCGGACGGAGGTCAACGTGCCTGCGGAGCAGATTCGACTCGGCGTTCCCTTCACGTTCGAGATCCCGATTCCGGGCGACGTGCAGTCGGCGTACCGCGGGACGTACTCGTATTACAGCTACGTGCTCCAGATTGGCCTCGACATCGCGTGGGGGTTTGACCTGGTCGCCCAGACGCCCATCGTCATCGTCCGATGAGGCCGCCCTGCCGAAACCGCTGAGAGGGGAAGTCAACCTTGTTTAAGGTTGCATCCCATGCGAGAACCTTTTGGCCGCGCATGGCCTACGCAGGGCGTAATCATGGTCCGGCGTAAGCTCCTGTCCGATCCGGAGATCGAGGCGCGCCTCCGCGAGGTCCCGCGGTGGAAGCGGGAGGGGAAGGCGATCACGCGCGAATGGACCTTCGATGATTTTCCAGCCGCCCTCGCCTTCATCAACGAGGTGGGGAAGCTGGCGGAGGCGGCGAACCACCACCCGGACATCTACAATTCATGGAACCGGGTGCGGCTGTCCCTGACGACCCACGATGCCGGCGGGCTCACCGATCGCGACTTCGACCTCGCAAAGCGAATCGACGATCTTTCCTAGCGAATCTCGGGTGCCGCTCCGCCGGACTGGAGCGGTGGTGACGTCTCACAGGGAGCGCTCCAGGAGCTCCGCGATGTCCGCGCGCGCGAGATCCTCTCGGTTCTTCGTCTTCGCCGCGTCGTCGAACATGATCAGGCAGTAGGGACACGCGGAGGCCACCATCTTCGCCCCCGTCTCCGCGACGTGGTCCAGCCGGCGGTGGTTCACCTTCTGGCCGACCTTCTCCTCCATCCACATCCGGGCGCCGCCTGCGCCGCAGCAGAAACCCTTGTCGCGGCACATCTTCATCTCGACGGTCTTCACACCCGGAAGCCGCATCAGGACGTCCCTGGGCTCTTCGTACACCTTGTTGTACCGTCCGAGGTAGCAGGCGTCGTGGAAGGTCAGGAATTCCTGGACTTCCTTCGTCGGCGTCAGCTTCCCCTCCTTGAGGAGGGCGTCGAGGAAGACGGAGTGGTGCACGACCTCGTACTTCCCGCCGAAATCCGGATACTCGTTCTTGAGGGTGTTGAAGCAGTGGGGACACGCCGTCACGATCGTCTTCACCGCGTACCGGTTCAGCGTCTCCACGTTCGCCTTGATCATCATCTGCGCGCGGAACTCGTCCCCGAGACGCCGCGCGGGATCGCCCGTGCACTTCTCCTCCGCCCCGAGGATCGCGAACTTGACCCCCGCCTTCCGAAGCAGGCGCGAGAACGACTGGGCGACCTTCTTGTTCCGATCGTCGAAGGACGCGGCGCAGCCGACCCAGTACAGGACGTCCACCTGCTCGCCCGCGGCGACGGCCTCGGACAAGGTCCGGACGCCGACCTCCGCGGCCCAGTTGCCCCGCTGGTCCCACCCGATTCCCCAGGGGTTGTAGTTCGTCTCGATGTTCCGGAGCATCGCCTGGGTCTCCTCCGGCATCTTGCCGATCTCGAGGACGAAGTTGCGGCGCAGCTCGACGATGAGGGGGACGTGGCGGATCGAGACCGGGCACTCCTGCATGCAGGCCATGCACGTCGTGCAATCGAACAGCTCCTCGTACCCGACGTACTCGGGGAGCGACTCCCCGAGCGGCTTCTTCCGCGCCTCCTTCAGCATCGCGTCCTTCAGGTCCAGGACGACGCGCATGGGGTCGAGGGGCTTCCCCGTGCTCCAAGCGGGGCAGACGGCCGTGCACCGCCCGCAGATCGTGCACGCGTCGAGCTGGAGCCGGTCGAACCAGGAGAACGCTTTCGTCGACGCGGCCCCGAGCATGGGCTGGGGCGCACCCTCCTGCATCATCACGTCAATGTCGAAGTCCTTCGGCAGGCGGCCGTACGGCTGGGCCGTCTCGTAGAACGTGCGCGCGGGACTGAAGAGGAAGTGGCTCGCTTTCGTCCAGGGAAGGGTCGCGAGGACGAACGACCACGTCCCGGCGTGGAACCACCACAGAACGCCGTAGGTCCAGGCGAGGACTGGCAACGGCGTGATCGTGACGCTCGTGGCCGTGACGGTCATCGTTGCGAGGCTCGCGTTCACGCCCACAGCGCGGAGGAGGAGGGACAGGCCGTACCCGAAGAAGGACCATTCCTGCCACGGCGGCTGGAGGACGGCCAGGCGGATCGCCTCGAGGAGGTATCCCTGGAGGATGAGGAGGAACAAGACGCCGGGGAGGAACAGATCCGGCCGCTCGTTCCGGAGGTACTTCGGCCGCTGCGCGAGACGTCGGAAGAAGACCATCCCCAGGCCCACGAGGAAGGCGAGGCCCATGAAGTCGAGGGCGGCCTTGAAGATCAGGTACGGGTTGCCGCGGAGGATGTCCCAGTTCACGTGGGACGTCACGTCCGTGTTGACCGCGACGATCGTCGTGCCGATCGCGAGGGCGATGAACCCCGTGTACAGCAGGATGTGCATCACGCCCGCGTACCGGCGCCGGGCGACCTTCTTCTGGAACACGCCGATGACGAGAAGCCTCTGAAGGTGGAGCCACAAGGAAGCGCCCGTGGAGCCGGCGGGTCCCTGCTTCCAGATTCGCCAGCGGTCCCAGAGGCCGTAGGCGGCGACCAGGAGCGCGACGCCGGTGACCGCATAGATCGCGAGCAAGGTCCAGTCCGGAAGGAAATTGAAGTTCGTCCGGCATGGGATCGTCCCGGTGGGGTCGCAGGCTGGGAGCGGCATTCAGAACTCCTTCGTCGGATTCCCCGACTCCTCCGGGGGCCTCCGCAGAAGCCCGCGTGACGAAGGCCGTGACTCTATTTAACCCCGCGCGGACGGCCGCGCGACGAGGATGAATTTGCGTCGGTCTGTCGACACGGGATCCTTGCCCCAGCCTCCGTACGTGGCCTCGACCTTCCAGCCCGCCCTCTCGAGGAGCCCACGCGCCTCGTGCGGGGTCAGGAGCTTCAGCGTCGCGTTCGAATCGCCGCGGAACCGCAGGTCCGTCCCGGCTCGCTGGTAGAACCTCCACCGCTGTTCCAGGATGCCGGACGCCGGATCGAACGTGCGGAACTCATGCTGCTCGAGGTCGCCGACGACATGGTATGCGAACGGCCTGGGCCGCGCCGCAAAGAAGTCCCGATGGAGGAAGTCGACGAGCAGGACCCCGCCCGAAGCAAGGTGGCCGCGCAGGCGCGCGAGGAGGTCCCGATCGTCCTCGGGCGTCCCGCGACCCAGGGCGTGGTCCAAGCACAGGATCGCGTCGAAGGGCTCGGCGACGGGCGGTCCGGGCATCGTCTCCCGGGATGCCACGCGATAGGTGAGGCGCCCCGCCATCTCCTCCGGCACGCGTCGCCGCAGCGCCTCGATCGCGACCTCGTTCGAGTCGACCGCGGTCACCTGGAAGCCGTGCTCTGCGAGCTCGAACGCGCGGTGCCCGATCCCACAGGGTGCATCGAGGATCCGCGCGCTCCGGGACACCCGTTCCGCCGTCAGGAACGCCGCGAGCTCCTCGGTCTCCTGGACCGGAGGCCGGTGCGCCGGAGGCATTCATCTTCTCCCGATGACGACGAGGCTCGGTGCGTCGATGCCCGGCTCGTCCATCTTGTATCCGCCGAACGTGCCCTCGATCCGCCAGCCGCTCCGCTCGAACAGGGAGCGGAGCTCGTGGAGACTGTAGACGCGGTGCTCGACCGCCATCGTGGCAATCCCCTCCAGATCCTGTCCGCTTCGCCGGAAGAACCGCCACCGGTTCCGCATCCATGACGCGTCGAGATCGAGATGGCGGTCCTCGATGTGCACGAGGTCCCCGAACTCCTCCCATCCCTGTGGGTCGAAGTGACGCACGATCCAGTCCCGGTTCACGACGTAGAGGACGAGAATCCCCCCGGGGCGGACAAGGTCGGCGTAGCCCCGGAGGATCGTGGCGTCCACGTCCTCGCCATAGTAGCCCAGGGAGGTCCAGAGGTTCATCGCGACGTCGAAGGGTCGCAGTCCCTCGGGGACGGATCGGGCGAGCTCTCGCATGTTGCCGACGCGGTACGTCGCGCGCCCGGCGACGCCCTCCCGTTCGGCGAGCTCCTGTGCCCGCTGGACGTACCTGGCCGAGAGGTCGAGCCCGACGGTCCGGTATCCCATCTTGGCGAGGCGGGTGGAGTGACGGCCGATTCCGCAGGGAACGTCCAGGACGCTCGCGCCCGGGGGCACGCCGAACCGATCGAAGATCGCCTTCAGGTCGCGGGCCTGTTCCTCACCGGCCTGCCACCCGTGCTCATGGATGCGGAGGAAGATGTCATCATGACCCACGAAGAGCTCCCCGGTCCAGTGTTCGTCGGGCACCGGGCTGCGATGGTCTCCGGCCGTATAAGTCCGCGTCGCCCCGGATCCCGCTCTCGCGCGGACCAGGCCTCCGCGAGCCTTCGGGCTTCCTAGCTCTCCCGCCCGAGGTCGCGTTTGCTCGATCGGGTCGACGCGGGTTTCTTGAACGGGAGGATGAGCCCCTTCGGATCCTGTTCCCGGATCCGGCGGACGACCGCCACGATCGCCGTCGAGGGGTACGCCTCGTCGTACGATGCGGGGGGGAGGATCGCGATGTCCGGGCTCGCGGTCACGATGACGAGGACGATCTCCGGGGAGTGCGTGTCGAGAAACCTCTCGAGGAGCTCCAGGCGGGCGCGATCCGTGGCCCCCCCCGTGAGGGGCTCGAGGAGGAACAGGACGACCCCGCGACGAATGACGAGGTCCGGGGTGAACTCGGCGACCTGGCCGTCGGGGAGATGGACGCGGAAGTGGAGGGACCGATGCTCGTGCGGGACGCTCTGCCGTCCCAGCTCCGAACAGAGGTTCCCCTCCAGGGGTGAGCGGGGCGCGTGCGCATCCGGCGAGCGGACCACCTCACGCCCTCTGCAGACGGTCCGCGATGGCCTCCGCAAAGGCGGTCGTGCTGACCTCCTTCGATTGCGGCATCTGCCGCGCGAGGTCGTACGTGACGACCTTGGTGCTGATCGTGGCCTTCACGGCCTCGCGCAGGCGGGCCGCGGCCTCCGTCCATCCGAGGTACTCGAGCATCATCACGCCCGCGAGGATTTCCGCGGTCGGATTAACCTTGTCCATGCCCGCGTACTTGGGCGCGCTCCCGTGGATGGGCTCGAAGAGGGCGTGGGCGTCCCCGATGTTCGCGCCCGGGGCCACGCCGAGCCCGCCGACCTGGGCGGCGGCCGCGTCGCTGAGGTAGTCCCCGTTCAGGTTCGTCGTCGCGAGGACGTCGTATTCGTCCGGGCGGAGGAGGAGCTGCTGGAACATGTTGTCCGCAATCACGTCCTTGATGAGGACCTTCCCCTCGGGGACCTTGCCGTCGTGTTTGTCTTGGACCTCCTGCCAGGAGACGGTCTCGTTGGGGAACTCCATCCGGGCGAGCTCGTAGCCCCACTCGCGGAACGCTCCCTCCGTGTACTTCATGATGTTCCCCTTGTGGACGAGGGTCACGGATCTCTTGTGGTTCTCGATCGCGTACCGGATCGCCTTGCGGATGAGCCGCTTCGACTCGCGCTCGCTGATCGGCTTCACGCCGATGCCGCTGTCGTCCGGCACGCGGACGTTGAACTGCTCCCGCAGGATCTCGATCATCCGCATTGCCTCCGGGGAACCCTTCGCCCACTCGATTCCGGCGTAGACATCCTCCTCGGCCTCGCGGAAGATCACGATGTCGAGCCGCTCGGGGTGGGTCACGGGGCTGGGCACGCCGGGCATCCAGTAGATCGGGCGGACGTTGGCGTAGAGGTCCAGGATCTGGCGGAGCGTCACGTTGAGCGATCGGAAGCCGCCCCCCACGGGCGTCGTGAGCGGGCCCTTGAGGGCGACGACGTACTCCTTGATCGCCCCGAGCGTGGCCGCGGGGAGCATGTCCCCATACCGGAACATCGCCGTCTCGCCCGCGGGGACCGAGTACCAGGTGATGCGCCGCCGGCCGTGGTACGTCGTCTCGACCGCGGCATCGATCACGGTCCGCGCGGCCCGCGTCACATCCGGGCCAATCCCGTCTCCCTCGATGAGCGGGATGACGGGGTCATCCGGGACCCGCAGGCCGTTCTCCGTGATCAGGATCTTGTGCCCCTGCGACGGGGGCGTCAGCTTGAGGGGTTCCGTCGGCACGGGATCGCCAACTCCGCAACGTGGGTTCGTTCCTTAATGCTACCGTGTGTACCCATCCGCATCACGCGCGCTGGTCGATGTGCACGTACACGTTGTCCGTCGGTCCGATGTAGTAGTCGAGCGGGCGCACGAGGCGATTGTCCTCCCAGTACTCGTTCACGTGCGCGGTCCACCCTGCGATCCTCGAGACGGCGAAGGTCGGGGTGAAGAGGTCCGTCGGGATGCCGAGCAGGTGGTACGTCAGCCCGGAGTAGAAGTCCACGTTCGGGTAGATGTGCTTCGCGCCGAGCTCCCGGACGACCGTGTCCTGGACGATTTCCGCAATCTGGAAGAGGTCCTGGTTCCCGCGGAGCTCGCTCAGCTGCCGCGCGTACTCCCGGAGGATGAGGGCCCTCGGGTCCCAGGTCTTGTACACGCGGTGCCCGAACCCGAAGACTTTGCCATGGTTGCGGAGCGTGTTCAGGACATAGGACTCCGCGTTCTCCGGCTTCCCGATCGCGAGCATCGTCTTGAGCGCGGCTTCGTTCGCGCCGCCGTGGAGCGGTCCTTTCAGGGTGGCGATCGCCGCGACGATCGCACTGTAGAGGTCCGCGAGGGTCGACGCCGCGACCGTGGCCGCGAACGCGGATGCGTTCATGCTGTGGTCCGCATGCAGGATCAGCGCGACGTCCATCACCTTCGTCGAGAGAGGGTCCGGTTTCTTCCCGGTGAGCATGCGGAGGAAGTCCTCCGCGTGGCCCAGGCTCGGGTCCGGGGGGACGACCCGCTTCCCTTCGCGGAGCCGCTGGGCCGCGGCCACGAGGGTCGGCAGCTTGCCGATGAGGCGCTGGGCCTTCCGCATGTTCGCGGCCCGCGTGGGGTCGTCTCGCTCCTTGTCGAAGTTGCTGAGGTAGGAGACCGCGGTCCGCAGCACGTCGATCGGCGGCGCGTCCTTGGGCATGCTGCGCAAGAGCTTGATCATCTCGGGGTCGATGATCCGCGCCTCGCCGATCCACTGTCTCGCCTCGGCGAGCTCTCGCACGTTCGGCAGCTTCCCATGATTCAGGATGTAGACGGTCTCCTCGAAGCTCGAGTGATCCGCGAGGTCCCGGATGTCCCAGCCGCGGTACAGGAGGCGGCCTTTCTGGCCGTCGACCAGGCAGATGGACGATTCCTTGACGTACACGTCGTCGAGGCCCTTATCGATCTTCGGCTTCGCCTCGACGGTCGGCTTCTCGGTCATGTTCACCTTACACGCCTCCCCAACGCGTGGCGGGAACCACCGGCCTCACGTCCCCGCGATGACGAGGTCCCCGTGGTGCTTGATGTACTCCACGAGGCCTCCTTCCTCCAGGATTCGTGCCATGACCGCGGGCAGGGGCGGAAACGTGAGGTCGATTCCCTTCGTCCGGTCGTGGACGATCCCCTTCTCCAGATCCACATCCAGGTCATCGCCTTCCGCGATCCGGTCCGTGTCGACCACGATTGCGGGCAGGCCGATGTTGATGCAGTTGCGGTAGAAGATCCGGGCGAACGATTTCGCGAGGACGGCGCGCACTCCTGCGAGCTTGATGATCACGGGCGCATGCTCCCGGGACGATCCCTTGCCGAAGTTGCGCCCGCCGACGACGAAATCGCCTGGCTTCACGCTGGACGCGAACTCGGGTCGGGCGTCCTCGAGGACGTGCTTCGCGAGCTCGGGCAGGTTCGACCGAAGATGGTAGTACCGACCCGCGGCAATCAGATCCGTGGAGATGTTGTCCCCGAACTTCCAGGCATGTCCCATCACTTCACCTCCCGCGGATCCGAGATGACCCCGTATATCGCGGTCGCCGCCGCGGTCGCAGGCGAGGCCAGGTACGTGAAGGCGGCCGGGTTCCCCATCCGCCCGACGTAGTTCCGGTTCGTCGTCGACAGGACGTTCTCCCCGTCTCCCGGGATGCCGAGATGCACGCCGGGGCAGGCACCGCATCCGGGGGAGTTGATCGTCGCGCCCGCATCGAGGAGGATCTCGAAGAGCCCCTCCTTCATCGACCGCGTGTACGCTTCCTTCGATGCAGGGACCACGATGAGGCGGGTCCCCTTCGCGACCTTCTCGCCCTTCATGTACTCGCAGAAGACCTGGATGTCCTCGTAGCGCGCGTTCGTGCACGAGCCGAGGTACACCTGGTGGATCTTGAGCCCCTTCACGCTCGGGTCCGTGACGGGGACGACGTTGTCCTCCTGGGGCGGCCGGGCCACCATGGGTTCCAGGGCGCTCGCGTCGTACGGGTGGACCGCCTCGTACGCTGCGTCCGCGTCGGCGTGGATCTCCTTCCAGTCGCCTTCCCGCCCGTGCTCGCGCAGGTACCGCTTCGTCTCCTGGTCGGACGGCTGCG